>NZ_JAPPTO010000019.1:0-106017 GCF_027587135.1 Vibrio sp. MM46 | reverse complement strand
CTGATGCTCTATCATGACACCGTACATTTCTCGAAGTACCTGAATGCCAACTTTCTTGGCCTTCCAGTGCTTACATTGTACTAGGCTTAGCTCTCCATCTTTCGTCAACCAAATATCAATGCCGCCGTCAGGCTTTTGTGAAAAAGACTGCTTCACCGCATAGCCTTGATGCTTAAAGTACTCGCCGACATAGGATTCAAACTCTAGCCAGCTTAATTGGTGAAATGGCGTGGTTACTCGTCTCGAACGAATATGTGAAGTGGTCGTCCGATACATCTGCCTTCTCTGAAATTGTTTAAAAAAGGCAATCGGCGCGGGAATGAAAAACAGCAACGCAAAATACGGTGCGAACATGGAAAGGTTTGGGGCTATAGCATTGAAAACAAAGTTGTTACTGCTGGCAGCAAGCCCTGGTAATACGTATGAAAGAGCGACATACACACCTATCGATAAAATCACACTTAACCACCACGGTGCATCCACCAAATGCCAGATGATGCCATCACTTTTCCTTGCCATTAATCTTTCCTTGAATATGCACTAAAGTGCATTTAATCATAGTTTGACTGGCAGGCAAATCATGATGAGCATTAATCGATAAAACAATTCGTTACGGGCTCCAATTGTTATCTTCTACTTTCTACTAATGCAACTTCCCCAAAACATCGTGTCACTCCGAATATTTTTGCCTACTAACGTCACAAAACTGAACTGTTAGAGATAGCCTAAATCCGCTCATATCACTATGCAAAGTGTGAACTTTCAGATTAGAACGTTTAATCTCGCTACCTACTCAACCAAATGCACTATTGAATGCTCAAATTTCCCGTCAAATCACCACAGTGATGAGTATCATAGAGCTTGATACAGTTCGACTATTTAACGTGTGGCGGTGAACCCTTTTCCGCTCATTTCCTCGTTGTTATAAGAGCCGAATGGTATGGTTAATGATGTAAACTTCACCTTTGATGTTTCCGGGTTCTCCGGTGCATTTAAAGTCGAAAGCTTCCGGGTCACGGAAACAGTCTCTTCCCCCTTTGAAATAAACCTGACGGTGTTGTCCGACGACGATGCCATCACGTTTGAAGCCTTAAGTCGAAAAATGGGCGTCCTGAGCCTGTTTGGTCAAGGTGTAGGAACGGCTCGCCAGTTTAACGGCAGTATCTCTGAACTTCGTTACTTAGGCTCTGGCCGCCGCTTCTCGCGTTATCATATTACCTTGGTTCCACACCTCTGGTTTCTCACTCAGCGTCAGGACTGTAGCATCTTTCAGATGCAAGCGGCGCCCGACATCCTTCGTCAGGTATTTGATGATGCAGGCATGAGCGATTACCGCTTTGAACTGTCAGCGCAATATGAAGCGAAAGAGTACGTTCTCCAATATCGTGAGAATGACCAGCACTTTGTGCAGCGATTAATGGCAGAGCATGGGCTTTGGTACTATTTCGAACACAGCGACGCTGGGCATACTATGGTCATTGTAGATAGCAACGATGCGATACCTGAGCTTATCAGTTCACCCACTAATGCTTCTTACCTAGGACCTGTGATTTATCATGCCCAAGGTGGTGGCACGCCAGATCGAGAACATATCTTCGACCTTGAGCAAATCCATCGAACTCGCACTGGGTTAGTGAGCTACGGCGATTACAGCTATCTCACGCCAAAAATTCCGCAAGGTACAAGCGCCGATGAAGGTCCAAACTTTGATTTGCAGCGCTACGACTATCTTGGTCGCTACACAACGCCAGAACTAGGTCAGCAGCGTGCAACAGAGTGGATGTCCGAATACACGGTGGACAGCCATCAGATTGAAGCTGCGAGCGACATCATGCGTCTCACCGCAGGTTACAGCTTCGATATCAGCCAGCATCCTCGTTCCAACATCAACCGTGATTACCTCATGTTGACGGTGATGCACACGGGCTTTAACCCTCGTGTGCACGAAGAAGAATCGAGCGATGAGCCTACGACTTATCACAATCAGTTTGTCTGCTTACCACGAGACGTAACATTCCGTGCACCTAAAATGGCGTCACCTGTCGTTGATGGTCCTCAAACTGCGGTTGTGGTTGGTCCTGCGGGTGAAGAAATCTACACCGATGAATATGGACGCATCAAAGTTCAGTTCCATTGGGACCGCTATGCGCAAAGTGATGAGCATAGTTCATGTTGGCTACGTGTTAGTCAATCAATGGCAGCACCCAACTGGGGAGCAGTCTATCTACCTCGCATTGGGCATGAAGTGATTGTGACCTTCCTAGAGGGTGACCCAGACCGCCCGTTAGTGACGGGCGCGGTGTACAACGGTTTACATACACCACCATACCCATTACCAGAAAACAAAACGCGCACCGTGTTCAGAACCCAAAGCCATAAGGCTGAAGGTTACAACGAAATGTACTTTGAGGATGAGAGTGACCAAGAAGAGGTTCACTTCCGTGCTCAAAAAGACATGAAGACCAAAGTGCTCAATAACCGTTACCGAGATATCGGTAATGATGAAGAGTTAAAAGTCGGCAACAATCAAGAAAACAACATCTTAGGCGACCGTAAAGAAGTCATTGATGGGCATAAAACCTCCATTACTAAGCAAACCTTTATGGAGCAAGTTGAGGAAGATGTTCACGTTACTTACAACGCGAATGAATCCGAGAAAATCGCCAAAAACCGAGATTTATACATCGATGAAAATCGTCAGACCTTGATTGGTAAAGACGATTCATTGGACGTAGGTCAAGACCAAAATACGGTTATAAAAGCATCGCGCTCTATCGATGTAGGCGCAGATGACACGCACAGTGTCGGTAGTAACCTCAGTGTTGAAGTCAACGGCAATACCTCCATCCGCTCTGATGGTGAAACAGCGGTGGTCTCTGCGGATGAAATCAAGGTGCAAGTCGGTGCATCCAGCTTAGTGCTAAAGAGCAGCGGTAATATTCATTTAAACGGCACTTCAATCACGATTGATGGTGCAGGTAACGTTACCGCGACGGGTGGCAAGGTAGACATCAATCCGGGCGGCGCGGCAAACGGCAACAGCAGCGTTTCCACAAGAAGGCCAAAGAAACCATCGTTGGCGATGAAAGCGATGCCTGTGATGTCACCAGCTGCGTATGCCGGATTGGTTGAAGACGGTACGTTACTGCAAGAGATTTGTGATTGTGGGAGTGGAAGAACATGCCAACTGCACAGCTAAACCCTGAATGGGACATACAACTTAACGAGCCGCTATTTCCATCCGCTGATGAAAAGCTTTATGTGCTGCTTGAACCTACGTTGTGGTCGGGCTGGGAGGAAACCCTATCGGAAGGCGAAAGTGTTCCACTTTTTGCTAACACTCGATTCGCAGCCTTGGGGAATGGGCCGGTATTGGCGGAGGTTGTCAGTAAACAAACACTCGAAAGCGTTAAAAGCCACCTAGAAATGACGCCTTCAGGCTCTCTTCTCTTTACCCCTAGCTCGATGGATATGGCGAGTGTGGCCGAGTCCTTGCGCCGACGCCTTGTCGTGCAGCATGGTAAGACACAGGCGATGATGCGTTTTTATGAACCTCGCAAACTGGTCTCCCTCATCGGGTCAATGACAACCCATCAAAGGCAGCAGTTCTTCCCATCGTTGACTCGTGTCCAATGGTTTGACCGCGATTGGCTGGACGCCTCATGGCACATGCCAGAGCAGAGCACGCCATCCATTTGGGATTTAACACCTTCGCAAACTCAACTCATGAACTTAATCTCAGCCCATTGGCAAGGAGTAAACGCCTAATGAGCCAAACTTACACCATCAAATCCGGTGACACATTGCTACAAATTGCGATTGAGCAAGAGGTGGACTTCACCACATTGCTTGAGCTGAATCCTCAATATCAAGCAAACCCTGATTTTATTCGTATCGGTGAGGCGCTTACCTTGCCGGGTGAATCAGCGATTGAACCCGTTGAGCCTACCTACCCGGTAGAGCCTGTATCAGCGATGCGTCCGTGCTCTAACGACGGCACATTGTTTGCGCCTCCGTTGTGTAAGAAGGGAGAGAGTGTTTATGATGTCGTCTTTATTACAGGCGATGGTCCGCTGGAATATTATTTATTAGACGAGAAAGCCAGCAATCAGCTAGAGCATGAAGCAAAGGAAACTGACCGCTTAGTCGAAAGCTATAAAGCGTTGCTAAGCTCTGCCCCTAGCGATAAAGAGACGACCCGAGAAGCACTTGAGCAACATACTTTGAAAAGAACTGCGTGGTTTGAAGATGCCATGCACGCGGGTATCTTCGGCGATAACAGCCGCCCGTTAAGCCCAGCTTCACAACGTGCCGCCGCCATGAGAGCGGCGCAGCCCAAGCCAAACCCGAACCTCGATTTAACTCAAGACAGACTCACTTCACTGCAACAGCGAAAAGCTTTTGTAGAGCAATACCGCTACCGTTGGCTTGAAGAAACCTCGATGGAAACACTGAGAAAAGAAACCCTTCGTCAGTTAGACCGTCAAATTGATGCATTCAAAAAGCTAGAAACGAAAGCAAAACCCAAAGAAGAAAGCCCAACCAAACTTGGCATTGAGGCAGGCAACTTCACCAATGATAAAACTCAGCTTGTAACACAAAAGGCCAAGCGTCATGTCGTTGAAGCCTACTCCATCAATCAAGGTCGTTACGTGTACCTTCGTCACGCCTTTTTTGAACGAGAAAAGCCACGTTGGAGCCAGTCTTACCATCACAGTAATGCCCACGCGGCGCTCAAGCGAGGGGACTTAAATCGTCTGAGTCAGGAGATTGCGAAAGACATCAAAGAGAGCACCAAAGAGTTTAAGGTCGAAGCGAAGTTTGCCGAATGGAAAGCGGACGGCGGTAAATTCCACGAATGGAAGTCCACTCAGAAATACTTAACGGAAAGTGGTGAAACACGATTTGCGATTAGCCCAGAAGCGCAGTTGCTTCGCTGGGGCGCCCAAGCCAGTGTCGCGACAGTGTTTGAACCCACGAACGGGCGAGTCGACATCGGTATTGGCGCAGAGGCCAGTGTATCGCTCGCAGAAGCCAAAGTCGAAGCCAATCTTTACCTTCCGTACGAGAAAGGTTGGCACATCCGACTCACTTACCTCGATGCAAATAAGAAAACGGCGACTCATTCATTTGGTCGCTTCCGTTTTGTCGGCAAAGTGGCAATTGGCTGCTTTACTGGCGCAATGGCGGAAGGCAGAGCAAGCGTCGCCGCGGGTGGGCGTCAACAAAGCAGAGAGGTCAATGAATATGGTGAAAGCGTTGGCGTCATGTATTCACCGAAAGTGAACCTTGCCCAAGGCGCTAAAGGTGACGTCGGTTTTAAGGTGCAAGGGTTTGCTGGTATGCAGGCCAATGGTCAGTTAGTGGGTGGCGTTGAATGGCTACCACCTAAAAATGCCTCTTCTTCAACAGATGAGAAAGGTACTCAAAAGGAAAGCAAAGAGGCTGAGTTTCAAGCATTAGCCGAAGTCAAACCTGAGGGCAATATTGCGTTTGGCGCTGGCGTCAACGCTGAGTTTCAACTGGCTCTAGAGGGCGGTAAATTTTATGTCAAATGCTCAGGGCAGATTGTTTGTGGTTTTGGTGCTGGCGGTGGTTTTGGTGCAATGCTAGACACGACCCAACTCTGGGCATTGACCAAAATTATTTTACAAGGATTGCAGTACGTTGATTATCGGATGCTTAACAATATTAACCCACTTGCTTACGAATATTTAGTGAATTCAACACTGGTTGCATTTGCTAGAGACCTGATTGGCGAACCTTCCCAATCATTTGAAAAAGTATTGACGGCGGGTAAAGATGCTGTGGACGATTGGAGGCAGAGTTATAATGATATTCTTGATCGTCAGGAAAAAGCTAATTCATTAGCTCATCGTATTCTTGATGACTCAACGTTATCCGGTGTGCCATTTGAGCAATTGTTACCCGAGGCTATTGGGGTTATGCTTGATGTCTTGGTTGAAGAGTTTTTGTTTAGTTTTAATGAGCAGCAAGAGAGTGCGATACATAAATTGCTGTGTAAAAGCACTTACAGTTGGCATAAGTTTGAAGAGATTTTGCAACGCATGAACTCAGATGGGCGTGCGATTGCAGGCGAGAAAGCGATGTTTGATAACCTTGCGCGCATAAATGCGATTTTGGACAACATCCAGCAGCATGACTTTAACTTGTGGGTGACGCAGTTAGCAGAGAAAAATAAACTGGATGCTACCAGCATGCCTTACACACCGTTAAGTGGTGAGGATCTTGCACGCAAGAAAGCCCAAATTACCGCGTCTAATGATGAATATCTGCCGTATCGATAAACCTAACAAGCGAGGAAATTGGTTGCTGTGACCGATTTCCTCTTTTTAGGTTAGGCCCATCACTTGGCTGGCACGGTTTGCTGAAGCGCGCAACGAAAGCTTACTGATGGATAATATTTTTTATAGACAGGGAGATGGTGGATACGTGAAAAAACCATGGTCGTTCCTCCTGCATCTCGAAGCGCTTTTTCTGTGCCTGACTCAGGGCCTTGCGGATTATGCTCTGGTGAGACAAGGTAATAATCTTTGGCATACCAATCATTTACCCACTCACTTATTTGGTTCGACATGCCTGCTACACCTAGAGGGTTGGGCGGATACGCATCCACATCTTCGATGCGCTTAGCTGCATTCACCTCTTCATCGGTATACTCAATATAACGATCGGATGCGGGATCAAAGTAATAGCCATCTTGGAGTTGGGCATAGCCATTATTGGTGGCGAAATACACTTTTTTTCCACGACTTCTGGCGGCATACTCCCATTGTGCTTCCGTTGGCAGATCAAATGGTAATGCGCTGACATCACCTAGCCATTGACAATAATCTTTAGCCTCTTGCCATGTTTTCGTTGATGCAGCATTATTTTTTCGCTTAGTTATTAACGCATTATAGAACTTTGTACCTCTCTCAACGTGTCCTCCAGTTTTGGGTAAATTACGTCCAACAGGTAGTCCCGTGAGCTGGCGCATCCACTCCATATCGACAAAACGCGTTTCAAATTTTGCAATCGAGTATGAGTCCAGTGTTACCTTGTGCAGGTTATAAGCACCGGTTTCTCCGGTACTCGGGGAGCTAAAGCACTGTACATCCGGTGACCAATCCATTCGACTTGGTGTGCCGCTTGGAATTTCGCATGGCGCACCAAAGTCCCCCATATCAAAACTTCCACCTTCAACAAATACAAGCTCTTCAATCGCTCGAACGACGGTTTTTGCCGCTCTCAACTTTTGCACTTGAGTTGCTTCTGGATAAAGCTTATTGATGTTCGACACAATCGTATCGATTTGCTTTTGAGATACGGTCTCGCTAGACACTGGGATTGTTGAATTCTCGCTATTGCACGCAACCAATAAAGGAAACACACAAGTCATACCTAACCATCTGTTTTTCATTTGATATCCCTTTTACTTTATGAGCATATTTTACGCAAAAATAAAAGGCGAAAACAGTTTCAAAGACACTGTATGACTAGTTATAACGACTTCGTTCCTGTTTTAGAAAAGACTTTGATGGCTACTAGCAAGAAAGCAAATGTGCGGTCTTGCTCCACTGTATTGTATCGATCCCAAAACTCCCAGTGACTTTGCCTATTGCATCAATTGATGCTTAAATCACACACAGAAACACTGATGTTGGAACGAATATCTGTGTGATTTTGTCCTATACGGGATCGGTTATTGGAGGCTGAAAGTGAAAAAAGTAGAATTAGAGGATGCGCCAAAGATTAATGTGAAAGAAGTCATTGAACAGCGTAGGCTTAGTAAAATAAAGATGGCTAACAAACTCCTCAAGCAGACATCTAGTCAATCTTCTATGACGTACCCAACAGTTACCGTTAAGAAACTGAAATCTTCCTAATACTCGAAATCATGACAAAAGAGTCCGCACTTTTTTAGTGACTAAATCAGGCTCAAGCTCCGGTCTCATTGTTACGCTCACATGCCCTGTAGCCATATCAACAACCGTTATATTCCTATCATTTTTTCCAAAGATAAACGGCTTCGCTGAAAGTAGCGTTCTAAAGTATCAAGATCTGGGTTGGCCTCATAAAACGCTTTGGCTTTTTCTTCTTCTAAAGGTGTTATTGGCATTCCCCGGTTAATCAAGTGAGCATTCTCTATATTTTTGAGTCGTCGGTTTTGTATGTCTTCAACTGTTAGGTAAGTTTCTTTTAATAGTTTATGCGGGGGAAGATAATGTTCGATTTGAAAAAAGCACCCACCCATTTCTTCCAAATAGCGCTCGGCTATTGTTGGTTCGTTTTCAATGTCTGAAATATCTTGATCCCAGCTATGCGAGGCTGATTTGTACGATACACTTTCGTCTGAGTTTTGATTTTGATGATTTGTTCCTCTTTGGAAAGGGGATACAGTAGTGGGTTTTGTTTCTAAAGTATCAACTCTTAAAAATAGCTTGTCGTTAAAATCAACCGAAGAATTAGTTAACTGGTTTCCGGTATTCAATAACATCTGCATCCAGAATACCTCTTTACTGAAGGCCGTTTTTTCATCATGAATGTCCGACTCAAGAACAACCACACTAATCGGCTCATCCGTTTCTGACCAAATCTTCTCTATTCGTTGATGCTTAAGTGAGAAAGTATGCGGCTCATTTAAATGTTCTTTTAATCTGATCCTTACATCGCGTCTTGTGCGTCCAACGTAAAAAATAGTATAGGTCAATGGATCAACTAGTCCATAAACTGTAAACATCGTAACCTCTAACGCTCTGTTAAATAGAATATATTTATCATCCTTCAAGTCTTAACTTCTTGTCAAAAAGATGAGGCTTATGTAAGCTTTGTGCTACGGGGTTCGTGTGTCCCAGTTAGCCACCCAACGGCGAAGGTCGCTTCAGACCAACATCAGACAAGCAAATTCTCTCATTCTTGCAACTTAACTTGAGATGCAGGTGTGTCGGTGGCTACACATTATCCTGTGTTAAGGGGTTAGTTGTGTCTAAATCCAATAAAACCAACCATCTGGTCTTTCCGTCAGGTAGAACAGTGAAAGCCTGCCGTAATGACGTAAAAAAAATTAAGAAAGAAGCTACGTCTTTAGGTTGTAAGCTGAGTACTAGTCGAGCTCTTGATATCATTGCAGAAAAAAATGGGATATCTGGAGGTTGGCACAAGGCTATCAATCAACTGTCCATGGTTGATGCTGTCAATACCTATCCTGTGAATGTATTATATTCCCCCAATGGCAAGGTATATTCCTCAACTATCTACGGTGTGCCCCCATCACTGAAAGATGAGGATGTTAAGAGACTTATATCAAGTAATAATCCTAGTCGCTTATCTGAAAATTTGCGTGCGCGTGTAGGTTTAGACAGAACATTTTTTAGTGCGGTATTGAATGAGAAAGGCCAAGTGTACCGGACAGTAAAAATTGAAAGCTTCGAGGATTCACATGCCTTCCACCATAGTATGCACTCTTTAGGCTACTACCAGTTAGCTGAAGATTTCATCCCGGATAACTACAGACATTACGATATAGTCTTTGCTCCCGAAAGGAGCTTACATTTTCAGTTCCCCGGCTGGAGTAAGCGTCCCATTGATCTAACTGCTTCTCTTCAAATGCGAATGGTACTGTGGCTTGACTATATGGATAGTGAACCACCAATAGATAATAACGAAGATTTTTGCGAACTTAGAAAGTGCCGCCCTAATTGGACGTTTGATATGTGTGCCATTTACTGGAAATTTGCAGTGGAACTGACAGGCCTCCCCTTTAAAGAGACTCCTGATGCAGATATTCAAAAGATCGTTCAGTATGCAACTCTCTCTGCGGTAAAAGGGTTTCATGCCCTTATAGATAAAAGGGAAAAAGTGGCCCAGTCCAACCTTTAACACTTGTTCAAGGGTTCTAATTACATCACTGACAAGCTCAAAGAGGGAGCTGATTACTCATAGACATCGCGTGAAAGTTCCGGGGGCTCCTGCACAATTGGGCAACAATTTGTTGCCCAAATTATTCTTATTGAGGCTTACTGTGTTCGAAATACACTCTGGGGCATTTTTGATTTTGACTGATTTGTGCAACAGGTTGCGCAATTGGGAAACGGCTTGTTTCACTAACACGCGAGTCTGATTTTAGCCAACAGGTTGTTGACCAAACCTTTCATCGGGAAGGTCTTTCTCATCATCGAACATCACAATGCTTCGACGATGCTCCTTTAGAGCAGATAATGCAACTTGAAAACAACTTTCACACATATCAAGGTGGTGGGTAATACCGTCCATTTTTGACCCAAATCCCCAGTTAGCAGTCAGCTCACCAACCTCTTCTAACTTAACGCCATTTGAATCGACCATCACGCTAGTACCACAGATATCACAACATCGATCAACAACGACCTCTATCGTTTTTTGTCCATAAACTTTCATTGTGAACTCCTGTCGCTGATAAGATTAATCATTACTTGGATGTTAACCAGTACCAAATAACAACTAAGCAGTAGCTGAAATTATAGCTGTCCTATAGGCAACTGAGCAATTAACAAAGTCGCTGAATTTTCATTGTTACTCAGCGAAGTATCCTTCTTATGTAAACATGTAAAACGTGTTAGTAAAACTAAGTCATGAGGCAGAGCAACAGGGAACAGGCTCAATTGACGCTGGCACAGAATGGGGCAAAACCTTCTTAGAGTATTCAATATGGAAAACTCACTTAGTGAAGGGTCCAGTTTGGCTGGAGCAGATTACTCCTGATTAGAAATCCAAATTCAGCGCTTTTTTGACGGGTAGCGATAGAATAACGCGCATACCCTCAAGATTTACTTCGCTCAGTTTGTTATTCAGTGCCTCATTCTCTTTTCTGAGCAAACGAACAAGTGCATCAATCTCATCTCTTTTTTTTGCAGCGAGACCATTGGCCTTGTTTTTTCTGTAGGTCTCGACACGGCTCACTTTTCTTTTGGCTAGTTCTCTGTTGCACTTATCCAGAGCCTCACGAAAGTCAGACGACCACTTCACACCGCGCTTTGGGTCTAGGTAGGAAGGCCGAACTCCAATTGTATTAGCAACCTCACTAACCCTAATTTGCCAAAGGCTGTTTTTCTTGAAATCCTCCGGTTTTCGGTGGCTCTTGATGTATGCTTGGCGCTCTTTTTCGAACGTCTTTAGTGCCTGCCAGGCTTCGAGTGATTTATTAGCTGCTGATACCCAAATTGGATGCTCATCTGACTGTCGCTCGAGCTCAGCTTGCAAATGCATTAGGTCTAGACTCATGCTGCGTGCTCCTTCGTGTTTAGCGACGCCTGTAGGGCGTCAATAATCTGCTCGTTCACGGATAGTTTTTTTAGGTGCTTGAGAGCGTTTTTAACTGTTGCGAGTGCAGGCTCACGCCATGCGGCTGGAACACCGGGAGTCTCTAACAGTTTGATGTCATTGCCAATCGCAAGCAAAATACCTTGCACATTGCCCTCTTGAGAGAGGTTGTTCACACAATCAAGGCACAGTCCAGCGCAGGCATTTTGTCTCTGAGGGGCACCTCCAACGGCGCATTTAGCGCGATGCTGGTTACGCTTGAGTAGAATGCAGAAGCCCCACGGATTGGATTTAATGTCTTTGATTTCCTGCTCTGCAAATTGAGCGACTAGGCCATCAATCTTCTCGGTATTAACAACTTGAGTTTTGGCAAAGGCCCTGCGGAGCAGGGTGTTGAGCTTGCCGGCGAAGCCCTTGCCTTTTTTCTTCATATAATTGCTCAGCAGGCTATTGATGGCGCGCCGCTTGACGGTATCATGCTGTCGGCGGTTGTCTTTATTTCGAATGTAAGCAAGCCACATGCTTTGACTGACATGTTTAAATTGTGAACGTATCATCCAGCCCACATCGCCGTCGAAGCGTCGGTATACCGCCTCTGCCCAGATGTGGCGGAGTGCATGGGGGGTAGGATAGAGGCACCCCTCCATCACCTCGTTTACCACTACTTTGGTGTAGCTCGCTGGAAAATCTAAAGATGCTGCGCGAGATTGGATATCTTCTTTTGTTGCATCGCAAAGGTGCTTATCGAGCAGTTGTTGCATTGAGTCTGGCAATTCGCCGCAGCAATAGCGCTCAAGCAGTTTCTGCCGAGAATTTGTTTCAAAAAAGAAAATCACGCGCTCGCGCTCGGCACGTGCTCTGCGATGCGCCTCGATAAGCAGACGGTCATCCAGCAGGCGAGTCCATTCTTCTCTTTCATTTTCCTCAGACAGCTGGGATAGTTGCTGTTGCTCTTCACAAGTTAATACTTGACTTTTCGCTTGCTCGCGCAGTTTGTCGAGTGCTTGCGCTTTGTCTAATTGAACAAAGGGCGGGTAGTAATCAACAAAGTGGCGCCACAGGTTTGAGACACGATACTTGACTGTCTGCGTAGATTTCTCTGCCGCTTTTAGTTTATGACTTGGGTAGAGGGCCGGACAACTGGGGGAAGCTACGACCAACTTGGCCAACTGCTGGGCTGCCAGATAGGTACTTTGAGTAATTTCGCGGTTGAGCTTAGCCTCACCATGTGTCTTTGGTACCACCCATTTTACGCTATAACGAAAAGGCATGGCGTGTTGGTCTAACGCATCACGATTGCGTGTGATGTGGATATCTTGAAGTGACCAACCGTATTCTGATTCACGCCATCCGTTGAGAGCAACCACTTGGGTTAGCCCTGCGTCGGCAACCCTTGCGATAAATTCATGTAAGTAAGTGGATGTTGCCCCCTCTCGTCTCACTAAACCAAGGTATCTAAACCACTCTTCTGTGGGCAAGGCAGTATCGACTTCGTCATGCTGCGCTTTCCAGCGATAGATCAGCCAGTCCTCTAATTTTTTTAAGCCCCCAAGTCGAGGCTCAACGATTTCTGACAGCCATTTGTCGTACAGAGTGATAGTCTCATCCGAGCAAGCGTTATGCTCCGGGTCAAATTTGCACAGAAAAACCATCACAATTTGGCGTAACCAGTCCTGCTCATTGAGCGATGTATCGTCAAGATGGAAATGCTTTGCCATTGCCGCGATTTCCGAGTCACTCAGCATGGCTTCACTGGCCCGAAGAGGGCGAAGGTGACGGTCGTAAATCGTTTGTGTGGTCTGTTGAATCTTGAGTAAGTTGCTGTCGCTCACTCTGCGACGCCCGCTGGTATAGGAGTGAGTGATGCTTCGTGGGAGTTGGGTAACATCTTTGCCTTGCAGAAAGTGGTGGATTGACTGAGTACAGGCAAAGCGGTGAACTCCGCTGAGGTTTATAATGGTATCGACGCTCTCTAAGGTCAGTTTGAGCGCCGTTGCCATCGAGATGTGTTGTGAGAAAAACGTTGTGCAGTGCTCAATGTAGTGGCGGCCGTAATCGAGAGTGAGGTAGTTAAAACTACCTCCTGACTTCCAGTCCGCATACGACAGCTCTCCCCCCGAGACATGTTCAATGACTTCTTTCCAATGTTTGGTTTGTACGTTTTTAGAGAAAGCGCTAGTAAAACCGATAGATTTTAGGCCCAGCTGAGCAAGCGTCCGTCGCCAGTCCCTAATTGCAAAATATTGTTCGACTAAATTAAAACAACAAGGCGTCAAGCGTCGCTCTGGTGCCCCTTCCGCTGACAGCGTATGCATGACAAGGTATCCAAATAATTCTGGGAGGTCATTTTGAGTGATGACGAGCGATCTTTGTTCACGCCCAATGTGTTGTCCGGTATTGTATCGTTCAAACAGCCAGAACAGCCACTTGGCTATTGTATAGAAAGCACTGCGAATTGAAACTGAACTTCTTAAACCACGACACTGTTCAAGGAGTAGTAGCCGAGCCAACCAAGTTGGGCTCATACCTAGCTGAGCGCACCAGTGCTGGTTGTTTTGCTCTAAATGCATTAGCGCTGAAAAATTCAGAGTGGTGCCATCAAAGACCCATTGGCTGGCTGTTATGTCACTAGAGCTTCCGAGGTTTTGGAGCTGTTGTTGCAGCAGCTCGGGCGAAAACTGGTCATGGCTGGCATGCTTTGGTAGCGGTATTATCATGTGCCAACACCTCCGTGTAATTGATTATTAAACAGTGCTGGCAACACGCCACGCAGTCGGTCATATTGCTGACGCCCAGCTCTGACTGTCATTGGACTCAGTCCATTATTCAATAATGAGGACATCCATTCTGCCGTCGGCAAAACCGTGCGTTCAAAGAAAGACAAGGCATGAGCAATAAGCTGATTTGATTGACGCTCGGTTTCTGCTAGGTAATGCAGAAAACACACCACCGTCTCAGGCGTATCCCAGACAATGTATTCATCTGCTTCGCCCACTAACCCTGTATCAGACGGACTCGGTGTGAGAGGCTCTCCCAGCGGGTTAATGCGTACGGATTGTCCTGGTGCTACCTGCATAACCTTGGTTTGCAGACGACGTTCACGTGCCGAAATTACCGCCTGGTCGAGGTTTGGTTTGTAGGCATGATTCTCAATATCAATGAGCACGATGCGCGTTATCCGGCCATTTTGATTCACCCACTCCTTGTTCTGATCAGTCATATAGTGCATTTTTTCAATTGCAGCAGAGTGTGAGTTAACATCCACAAAATCGCCATCACGATACTGGTCGCTGCGCGCTTGAACGGCGCTGGTCTTAATGGCTGAGGCTCCAAAAAGTAATTGTGGTAAAGGTCGAGCGACGGATGCGTGATAGGCGTTGATGCTAGTGGGTTGTTTTAGTTTTTTCTGTCTCGTTTGCCAGGTATTAATGGCTTCACCACCATGGCGTGCACTTGCCATGAACAAACGGCGGAAACGGTCGCTTGCTTTTCGAGTATTCAGCTTTGTTTGAATTTCATGAGAGAGCGTGGTTATTGTCCAGATACGAACTAGACTGCGACAAAAGGTGGTGTATGTACTGTTTGGATGATACTTAACAGTCATTTGGAAATTAGAAAACAAACGTTGATTATCACATGACCATGTGTTGAGAAACTTTATGAGCGCCTTAAATTCGATTTGTTGTGCATCCAGCACTGGTGGCTCTTGGTGGCGACCGCTTCTGCCTTTGTAGTAATTACATTGCAGAGATATAGGGCGGCCTTGCTTGTTGGTGTGGATAGTAAAGTGATGGGGTTTGAGTTTTTTGATATCTGTGACCTGCACGGTCTGCCATGCACAAAGCCAAGCTGCCAGTTGCGACTCGATTTCGCTCGGACTGTCTATGTTTTCAAGTGCAAAGAGAGTTGGTAGAAAGAACGCTTCTTTGTATCGACCGTCTATCCTAGGTGTTAGTGAAACACTCTTGCCTGCCCGTAGAGTACTCCGTAAATACTCGTGTGCCCCAGGCTGGGCAAAATCAGCGAGCAACAAATCAAGGGTACCAGCGGGTAGCGCTGGGTCTCGTGAGGCCAATATCAACAATTCGCGGCAGTAGTGGGCATTACGATCACTTTTGTTCTGTAAATTCTCACCGATGGTGGCGAGGTGAGGATTTTTCTTTACTAACGCTCTGATATCCGACCTGACTTTTTGCACCCACAACAGTGTGCTGGCGATGGTCACGCTAAAGCTTTCCATCAAAAGTTTGGGGCTTTCCATCGCGAGCCAGTCATCATCGCCAACGATTGTGCGTAACCAGTCCATCTGTGAAAACCAGCCAGTGAGTGTATCTGGTATCCGGTTCTCAGTCTCTAGTATCTTAGTGCTGTCAATCAGAGTCTCGATGTAACGATATTGTCCTTCTAATTCACCATGGTCGCAGCCAATTTGTAATAGAGTGAGGATAGGCCGAGCGCCAGTGCTTTGTGGTTTGACATTGCCCTCGTTCACTCTGAAGGCTTGGTAGTCGTTGAGTACGTCAAAGCGGTTACCCTCAGTTAATTGATGGTCTCTCAACCAGTTAAGAAAGGTGGACAGAGAAGATTTATACTGTCTAATACTCTTTTCTGTTAGCATTTCACGCCACCAATCTGAAAGCAGCGCTGTATGAATCGTATGGTAAATCGCTTTTGCATCTCGATGTGGATTGTCCAAGGGGTAGACTTTATCGTCGAGGACCAAGCGAGTCGGTGAGGACAATAGACTTTGTGGCCGCTCAGGTAATGCGATATCGAAGTTATTAGGCGTTTTCTCACTCATGCTGCCCTCCTGTTTCGCGTGATAGCATGACTGTGCGCAGGCGAATATAGCGATGAACGGTTTTACTGCCTTCGGTATGACGAAGTCGCTTACGCACTGTCTCAAGCGCCGCGCTCTCAGAGCGAGTTTCTTGGCCGTTAGAATCGAGCAGTTCTTCATGGAATAGAATGGTGGCAAAGGAGTGGCGAAGGTCGTGGTAACTCAGTGATTGATTGAGGTAAGACAATTGCTTCTTGATGTTCTTGAACATGTTTGACGCATGTTCAACGCTAATACTTTGCCCCTTGCCAGTGTGATCGTATCGAATGAACAGCGTTGTTGCATCAATGCCGGACTCTTCCACCATAGCAGCGCGCTCACCGTCATGATAATCCTTCATTTGCTGAAGTAACTCACGATCAAAATAGATGGCGCCCGTTTTGCTTCCCTTGGTGTATTTTGCGCGAAGAATGTATTCAAATTGCATTTTGCTTGGCGTCGATTCGAGCTCTTCGAACAGTGAGCGTAGGCCTTTGTGCTTTCCGCTGTCATTGAGCTCTAAGCCAATATTTTCAGACGCTCTCAGGCCAACTTCGTAGCCCATTGAAAGGATGAGCTTATCGCGCTTGGAGGTGCATGTGCGCAAGAGATCACTGTATTCATCACTGGTAATATAATTGATTTTCCGAGGCCTGGTATCTTTGTCCGCCATGTATTGTCTTGTTTTGCGGTAAATCGTAGTAGGACGGTTTTGCTCTAGCGGCCAAATCCCGAGGGCGCAAAGAAAGTTACAATACGCAGCAATACCCGCTTGGTGCGCTTTTACAGAGGCGATAGAGTCTAAGCACTCAGGTAAAACATTGTTGAGATAGTCGTTGATGAAACGGGAGGTCAGTTGCTCGGTATAGTGGACGTTAATCAGTGGCTTATCGTTAATGTGGTTTAGTAGCTTGAATACGTGTCCGACGTAGTTGTGAGCAGTATTCTCTGAAATATCACTTTGCGTAAACGCTATCTCTACGTTCTTTGGAGTCCGTTGAGATCTTCTCTTGGTGCCCGTTTTTCGCCAGCCGTATACCGCTTGATTAAGGGACAGATGCAATAGCCATAGATTAGGCAACAATATTGGATCTAAATTATCATCATAGAATGAATGGAGAGTTTCTATCTGGCGACCTTCAAATTCAACGTCGCGACTCAGTATTCTTTTCATGATCATCCATACAGTTGCTGGCAGTATGAATAGCGTAGTAACAGAATTTTGAGTTAGCCAATTTTTCTGTAAAAAAAGTTGCCAATTTTAACGGGTGGGTATTCTGCCGGTGTTCGGCGCGATTTCTGGTTCGTATAGAGCGATATCAAACATGGTATTGAATTAGATTGGTCAAAACAGGCGAGCAGTATATACCCAAGTCACCATGAGAAGCGAGATTCAACACAATGACTGGGTATAGAAGAGGGTAACCTCTCAGCGTGTTGCCCTAATTGTGAGGGATTAACTTAGAGCGCGAGTGTAGTTCTCTTCCACTGCGCGCCAGTTGACCACATTCCACCATGCGTCGATGTATTCGGGACGACGGTTTTGGTAGCTGATGTAGTATGCGTGTTCCCACACATCCAATGCTAGGACTGGTTCACCTTGTACCGCGGCAACGTCCATTAGAGGGTTGTCTTGGTTACTCGTTGACGTAATGTGAATATCGCCATCTTTTACGACCAGCCAAGCAAAGCCAGAGCCGAAAGTATTGATAGCAGCTTGTGCGAACTCATCTTTAAACTTTTCGAAGTCGCCATATTTGTCGTTGATGGCTTGCGCTAGAGCACCTTGAGGTTCACCGCCACCGTTTGGTGACATGCAGTTCCAGTAAATGATGTGATTGTAATAGCCGCCACCGTTGTTGCGGATAGCTGGACTGTGTTGAGAAATGCAAGCGAAGATGTCATCGAGGCTTTGGGTCTCGAGAGCGCTGCCTTTTGCGGCAGCCATGAATTTGTCGTAATAAGTTTTATGGTGTTTGCTGTAGTGAACTTCCATTGTTTTCGCATCGATGTACGGCTCTAACGCATCGTATTCGTATGGAAGCTCTGGGAAAATGTGCGACATTGTAAATCCTCCTTTATGGAGGATTTACTTTAATGTTAATGAAAATCATTATCAACTTTGATCTTTGTAAGGTTATTTGCCTGCGCTGATCAATGGTAGGGTGATGGTGACACGTAAACCGCCGAGTGGGCTACGGCTAGCAACAATCGAACCGCTGTGCTGACGAATCGCACTGTCGGTGATGGTTAATCCTAAGCCAGTACCACCTGAATGGCGATCTCGTGCTGTAGATACACGGTAAAACGGGCGGAAAATTGCTTCCAATTCTTCGTCAGGTACGCCTTCCCCATTGTCGTCAACCACGATGCTGAGGGTATCGAATGAATCCTGAATGTCGATTCTTACTTCATCTTTGCCGTAGTAAATCGCGTTGCGGATGATATTTTCTACCGCGCTCATCAACAATTTAGGATTACCAGAGATACTGCGATCCGGTAAGGTTGAATAGCTAAGGGTTTTACCCATTTGCTCGGCTTCAAACTGCGCGTCTTTGATGATCTCTTCCCATAAGCTGACAATTGGCTGAGTCTCGCGCGTCATGTGACTGTTTACCTGCATGCGCGACAGTTCAAGCAGCTCGGCAATCATCTGCTCTAAGCGCTGCGCTTCGGTATCAATACGAGTTAGCTCTGGGCTTTCACCTTGTTTACGAGTCGCCAACGCACTTGCCATACGCAGGCGAGTGAGTGGGGAACGCAGCTCGTGTGAGATGTCTGAGAGTAAACGCTGCTGACCAGAAATCATTTGATTCACAGCCTCGACCATTTGGTTGAAGCTCGTACCTGCTTGGCGAAACTCGGTGGTGCCTTTCTCTAGATTCGGATCGATGACAAACTCACCTTTAGCAACGCGTTGTGCTGCGGTTTCCAATCGTCGAGCTGGTTGGCTCAATGCCCATGCTAACCATAATAATAGCGGTGTACTCACCAACATAACGGCGAGCAGCAACTGCAATGGGTGGTCAAACAGGCGTAACATGATTGGTGGCGGCTCGTTCCACTTAAAGCCGACGTACATCAGTAGCTCTGAATTAGCGACATTGATTGGCACTGGACCTGCAATCATGTAACGACCGTAGAGTTTTTGTTTCGGCTGTGACTGATCTTCAATACTGGTGACAAAATTTTGCAGTGCACGCAGCTTAAAGTCTTTGTGGCTCGAGGTGCTTAAGACATTCCCTTCGTGATCGGAAAAGAAGATCCTTGGACGTGGGTCATGCTTGCTGCGTCGTTGTCCTTCAAGGCTAAATAAGATTTTGCCGAGGTTATCTTGGTTGCGATACTTCTTCTCAATACCGTCACGTATTTCAAGCATACGTTGATAATGCTCTTTTGGAATGTCGCGCGCTTTCCGTGGATCAAGATGAGGTAGTGACAGCACAGCCATCAGAACCAAAAACATGGTGAACCAGAAGATGGCAAAGATGCGTCCATACAAGCTGTTTATCTTCGGTAGTTTGAAGCGTGGTGCTCGCATTAATCCTCCTCAATCAACATGTAGCCGCGCCCTCGTAGGGTTTTAATGCGTGGCTTACCGTTACTCTGATCTGGCAGTTTCTTCCGTAGGTTGGACACGTGCATATCGATCGCGCGGTCAAAGGCTGCAAGGCGCTTACCAAGCACGTCAAGACTCAGGGTTTCTTTAGTGAGGACTTGCCCCGGATTTTGTACAAAGTGAGTCAACAAGGCGAACTCTGTGGTCGTTAAATCCAGCAGAACCTCTTCACAATAGGCTTCCTGTTTGCCTGGATAGAGTTTGATTTCTTGATACTCAATGCAGTCACCGTTTTTAGTGCTCTTTTGAGTGCTACTTGTGCGGCGTAAAATTGCTCGGATACGTGCCAGTAGTTCGCGGTCGCTGAATGGTTTTGGCAGGTAATCATCCGCACCCAGTTCAAGACCGATCACGCGATCGATTTCTTCGCCTTTAGCTGTCAGCATTAGAACAGGCGTTTCCCAGTTTTCACGCAGGCGCTTTAAGGTTTCCATTCCATTGAGTTTTGGCATCATGACATCGAGCAAAATAAGGTCGATTTCGTCAGTGACTGCCGCGAGACCAGCTTCTCCATCGTTGGCTTCGTTGACGTTAAAACCTTCGAAGCTCAGCACTTCCTTAAGTAGGCTGGTTAGCTCGGTATCGTCATCAATCAAAAGAATGTTCGCCATATGAGTACCTATTTATCATTCGTAGTTGTTTTAATATTACATGGTAATGACGGTGAAGAATGAGTGTAAAAATCACTCTTTACGATTCTTTACGGTCTCTATACGTCGCTTTACCTAGTAGGTCGTATTCTACACTCAAGCGCTGTGAGAACAGCTCAGAAGAATCACTAACCTGTGTAAGGAATCGTATTATGAAAACTGCAAAGAAACTGGTACTAGCGGCTGTTGTTCTACCTCTAACTCTAGGTACAGCGAGTGCATTCGCATTTGGCGGTAAAGACCACAAAGGTCATCGCGGTGAGTGTGGTATGGGTATGGACCGCGGTATCATGCGTCAACTAGACCTAACTGATGCACAAAAAGACCAACTAAAAGAAATGCGTGAAGCGAACAAAGCGGAAATGAAAGCAAAATTCGCGGATGGTAAAGAAGCACGTATGGCTGAGCGTCAAGCGCACCACGAAAAGGTTCAAGCACTGCTATTGGCTGATAACTTCGATGCAGCAGCGGCAAACGACCTAGCAAAAGAGATGGTTGAGAAGCAAACTGAGCGTCGCGTTAAGATGATGGAGAAAAAGCACCAAATGCTGAGTGTTCTGACTCCTGAGCAAAAAACAAAATTTGTTGAGCTACAAAAAGAGCGTCAACAAAAGTGTGGCGAAAAAATGCAAAAACGCATGGAAAAGCACCACAACAGCTAATCGCTGAAAGATAACGTAAGAGAGGTAGCCAGAGTGCTGCCTCTTTTTGATCTTGGCGATTTCATACTCATTAAATCATTCTCAAGGTATACTCAAAGCACGGTTTGAGTTAACTATTTGATTATGAAACAGCAATACGCACGTTTAGTGACGATGGCAGCTTGGACGGCAACCATCGTTGCGACGCTTCTTTTGATTGTCAAAGTCATCACTTGGTGGGTGACGGGGTCAGTCAGCTTACTTGCCTCTTTAATTGACTCCATGCTGGATATTGCCGCTTCGGTGGTGAACCTCATTGTGGTGCGCTATTCCCTACAACCTGCCGACAGAGAACATACTTTTGGTCACGGTAAAGCCGAGTCGTTGGCGGCGCTGGCACAAGCGATGTTTATTTCTGGTTCAGCGGTGTTCTTGATCCTGAACGGTGTCGAGCGCTTCTTCCGCCCACATGAATTAAACGCTCCAGAGCTCGGTGTTTACGTTTCTCTATTTGCTATGGTGGTCACTTTTGGACTTGTGATGTTCCAAAAGCATGTCGTGCGTGTGACGGGCAGTCAGGCGATCGCCGCCGACTCACTGCATTACCAAACAGACCTGTATATGAATGGTGCCATTATGGTGGCATTAGGTTTGAGTTACTTTGGTGTCACGCAAGCCGATGCAGTGTTTGCGGTGGGTATTGGTATCTTTATTTTATACAGCGCATTCAAGATGGTCAGCGAAGCGATTCAGACCTTGTTGGATAGAAAGCTGCCAGATGAAGAGTTGGAACAGATTCGTCAAGAGTGCTTAAAAGTGGAAGGGGTATTGGGTGTGCATCAGTTACGTACACGGATGTCTGGTCCAACGCGCTTTATCCAACTGCACTTAGAATTGGATGATAACTTACGTTTGATCGAGGCCCATCACATTGCCGATAAAGTAGAAGATAATCTACTTGAGCTGTTCCCGGAAGCGGATGTGCTGATCCATCAAGATCCATTGTCAGTGGTGTTTGGTCCAGAAAGAGACCAGAAGGCGCAAGATTGGTAACGGTCGAAAAATCGGGCTGTGCCTGACGACAAATAGGCGCTTATTGACTATCTTTCCATCACTACTTATTAAGAATCGTGATCCTGATGTGAATCAACGAAGTTGCAAAGAGAAACTGTAATACTCTTACATAAGTAGAAAAGTTACATAAAAAAGTGTGTTTTCATTGGTATTCCTGTAGAGGAAATGTAACATAACGCACAGTTCTGGATTATGCAGGTTGCTTGGTAACAAGGGGCCTAAAAGAAAATTAAATAATTGATTGCCAAAGATCGAGGGTGAGCATGATTAAGAAGATCGGTGTTTTAACAAGTGGCGGTGACGCACCTGGTATGAACGCTGCAGTACGCGGCGTAGTTCGTACAGCACTATCTGAGGGATTGGAAGTTTACGGTGTTTACGATGGCTACCTAGGTCTTTACGAAGACCGCATCGAAAGGTTAGATCGTTCTAGCGTTTCTGATGTGATCAACAAGGGTGGTACATTCCTAGGTTCTGCACGTTTCCCTGAATTCAAGGAAGTGGCAGTACGCGAACAAGCGATTGAGAACCTTAAAAAGCACGGTATCGATGCACTAGTTGTTATCGGTGGTGACGGTTCTTACATGGGTGCTAAGAAACTGACTGAGATGGGTTACCCATGTATCGGTCTACCAGGCACAATCGATAACGATATCGCAGGTACAGATTACACAATCGGTTACCTAACAGCGCTAAACACAGTTATCGACGCAATCGACCGTCTACGCGACACGTCTTCTTCTCACCAGCGTATTTCTATCGTAGAAATCATGGGTCGTCACTGTGGTGACCTAACTCTGATGTCTGCAATCGCAGGTGGCTGTGAGTACATCATTACTCCAGAAACTGGTCTAGATAAAGAGAAGCTGATTGGTAACATCCAAGACGGTATCTCTAAAGGTAAGAAGCACGCAATCATCGCGCTAACTGAGCTGATGATGGACGCAAACGAACTAGCGAAAGAGATCGAAGCGGCAACAGGTCGTGAGACTCGTGCAACGGTTCTTGGTCACATCCAACGTGGTGGTCGTCCAACTGCATTTGACCGCGTTCTAGCGTCTCGCATGGGTAACTATGCTGTTCACCTACTAATGGAAGGCCACGGCGGTCGTTGTGTTGGTATCGTGAAAGAGCAACTGGTTCACCACGACATCATCGATGCTATCGAGAACATGAAGCGTCCTGTACGCAACGACCTATACCAAGTTGCTGAAGAGCTATTCTAAGCCTGCTTGATAAAGTCAAAACCTAAAAAAACCGCGGTTATCCGCGGTTTTTTATTATCCGAAACTTGTCTAAGCTGAAGTCCGTCTGAGATTGAAACTGGCTTTATGCGGAACTAAGAGCTCGCGTGCTCTGCTAATGTGATACGACGCTCGCGCAGGGCAAAGAGATACCCTAGCAAACCACCTAGTGTGTTACCCAGAGCAATACCAATGAACAAACCTTCGATGCTATAAAGCTGACTGCCAATCCATGCCGCTGGCAGCGTAAAGACGAACAAGCGCATAAAGCTCCATTGAAAGGCGCGCAGCGGTTTGTGCATCGCGTTATAGCCACTCACCAGCATCATCACAATACCTTGGAAACCATAGCTAAACGGCACGACTAAGAGGTAATGCCACAGCAAGTCTTTTACTGCCGCTTCTTGAGAGAAGAGTGCTGCGAGAGGAATGCTAAGGGGTACCATCATCAAAAAGATAAAGCCTTGGAACACCACCGCAAAGCGCATGCTCAGGAACCAGCCAGCGAATGCACGAGCAGGGTTATTGGCCCCAAAGTTTTGCGCCATAAACGGGGTGAGTGCAGAAGTCAATGACATCAACACCAAAATCAAGATCGACTCAATTCGCTGCGCAGCGCCATAAGCGGCAACCGCTGCGGTGCCATGGTGAGACAAAATCATCATCAGAATCGCACCAGATAGCGGCGTCATCGCATTCGAGAGAGCAGCGGGCGTACCGATCTTGAGCGTTTGTTGCCAATCTTGTTTGATGCACTGCCATTGTGGGGCCGCAAGCAGCTTTTCGCGTTTGATCAATACATAGAAAGAACCGCACAAAGCACCAAACCAACTGAATGCACTAGCAATCGCAGCGCCTTGAATGCCGAGCTCAGGAAAAGGACCGTAGCCAAAGATGAGTAATGGATCGAGTATGCCGTTAATCAATCCAGCGAGCATCATTATCTTCGCCGGAGTCTTGGTATCACCAGTCGCCCGAATAGCGCTATTGCCTGCCATTGGGATCACCAGCAGGGGAATTGTCAGATACCAGACTTGCATGTACTGCTTGATCAGTGGAATGGAATCTTCTTTTGCGCCAAGGAAGCTGAATAATGGCTCGATGGTAAACAAACCTAGCGTTGAAGCAATCGTAACTAGAGCAACTGCCAGTAATAAACCATGGCTAGTAAAACGTGCTGCTTGAGAAGACTCTCCTTGACCCAACAGGCGACCGATATTGGTCGACAGACCCATACCAATGCCCATAGTGATGCAGTTCACCGCAAAGGTTACTGGGAAGGTATAACTGATTGCCGCGAGCGCTTCGGTACCCAATAGCGAGATGAAAAAGGTATCGACCAAGTTAAACATCAAAATCGCGATCATGCCCATGGTCATGGGGACGGTCATTTTGCGTAAGGTGTCAGGAATGGGCGCGGTCAACAAACCATGCTTGTCTTGAGTCTGATTGTCCGGCTTATTCTTTTCCAGCATTTTTGACATCTATCTGGTGAGGGAAGGGCAAGGATACAAGAAAGCCGTTGCCTCGGCGAGTGAGCATTTCGCGCGCAAACCGTTGCTTAGCTGCCGGTTATTTTAACTAAGTCACAAAAAATTCACGTCTACCCCTTGGGATCCTTAGCTTTGCCCCTTATATAGTGATCACGTGCCCCTGCGCGGGCAATTATCAAATAAACATGGAAATTTTCAGGAGAGACGACCGATGAACATTCGTCCATTACATGACCGAGTTATCGTTGAACGTAAAGAAGTTGAATCAAAGTCAGCTGGTGGCATCGTTTTAACTGGTTCTGCTGCGGAAAAATCGACTCGCGGTGTTGTTCTAGCTGTGGGTAAAGGCCGCATCCTAGAGAACGGCACAGTGCTACCGCTGGACGTTAAAGTTGGTGATACTGTTATCTTCGCTGAAGGTTACGGTACTAAAACTGAAAAAATCGACGGTAAAGAAGTGCTAGTAATGTCTGAAAACGACATCATGGCTATTGTCGACTAATAGCAATCGTTGAGTAATTTTTTGCTCTGATTCAAAAACGAAATCGAAAACAGAATTTAGAAAGGAAATCAAAGATGGCTGCTAAAGACGTTAAATTTGGTAATGACGCACGAGTTAAAATGCTAGAAGGCGTAAACGTTCTAGCTGACGCAGTAAAAGTAACACTGGGTCCTAAAGGTCGTAACGTAGTTCTAGACAAATCTTTTGGTGCACCAACGATCACTAAAGATGGTGTATCAGTAGCGCGTGAAATTGAACTGGAAGATAAATTCCAGAACATGGGCGCACAAATGGTTAAAGAAGTTGCGTCTAAAGCAAACGACGCAGCGGGTGACGGTACAACAACAGCAACCGTACTAGCGCAAGCAATCGTAAATGAAGGTCTAAAAGCAGTAGCAGCGGGTATGAACCCAATGGACCTTAAGCGCGGTATCGACAAAGCAGTTATCGCAGCAGTTGAGCAACTAAAAGAGCTATCTGTTGAGTGTAACGACACCAAAGCAATCGCACAGGTTGGTACTATCTCTGCGAACTCTGACTCAAGCGTAGGTAACATCATTGCTGAAGCAATGGAAAAAGTTGGTCGCGACGGTGTTATCACTGTTGAAGAAGGTCAAGCACTACAAGATGAGCTAGATGTAGTTGAAGGTATGCAGTTCGACCGCGGTTACCTATCTCCTTACTTCATCAACAACCAAGAAGCAGGTTCTGTTGATCTAGAAAACCCATTCATCCTTCTGATCGATAAGAAAGTATCGAACATCCGTGAACTTCTTCCAGCACTAGAAGCAGTAGCAAAAGCATCTCGCCCACTACTTATCATCGCTGAAGACGTAGAAGGTGAAGCACTAGCAACACTTGTTGTGAACAACATGCGTGGCATCGTGAAAGTAGCAGCAGTGAAAGCGCCTGGTTTCGGTGACCGTCGTAAAGCAATGCTACAAGACATCGCTATCCTAACTGGCGGTATCGTGATTTCTGAAGAAGTTGGTCTAGAGCTAGAAAAAGTAGCACTAGAAGACCTAGGTCAGGCGAAGCGCGTTGCAATCACAAAAGAAAACACAACCATCATCGATGGCGTGGGTGAAGAAGCAATGATCCAAGGTCGTGTTGCTCAAATCCGTCAGCAAATCGAAGATGCAACTTCAGACTACGACAAAGAGAAACTACAAGAGCGCGTTGCTAAGCTAGCAGGCGGTGTTGCAGTAATCAAAGTTGGTGCAGCAACTGAAGTTGAGATGAAAGAGAAGAAAGACCGCGTAGAAGATGCACTGCATGCAACTCGCGCAGCGGTTGAAGAAGGCGTTGTTGCTGGTGGTGGTGTAGCACTAATCCGTGCAGCATCTAAGATTGTTGACCTAGAAGGCGACAACGAAGAGCAAAACGTTGGTATCCGCGTTGCACTACGTGCAATGGAAGCGCCAATCCGTCAAATCACGAAGAACGCAGGTGATGAAGAGTCAGTAGTAGCGAACAACGTGAAAGCAGGTGAAGGTTCTTACGGCTACAACGCAGCAACAGGCGAGTACGGCGACATGCTAGAGATGGGTATCCTAGATCCAACTAAAGTAACGCGTTCTGCTCTACAATTTGCAGCATCAGTTGCAGGTCTAATGATCACAACTGAAGCGATGGTTACTGACCTACCACAAAAAGAAGGCGCAGGTATGCCTGACATGGGTGGTATGGGCGGTATGGGTGGTATGGGCGGCATGATGTAATTTGCTGCTTGTCTTGTCGCTCTAACGCCTTATAGCTGCATCGAAAGTGCTCATTTACGTGCGTAAACTCCGTGCTTTCTCTTTGCTCTAAGACGTTATAGCTTAAAGACAACCGACCAAACCAAACTAGGAAGCCGAGGTGAATGCCTCGGCTTTTTTATGTTTGTGAATTGAGGCTGTTTGTGGGTGAGATTGAGTTGTAGGGAAATTCTGATTCTTCTTCGTTAGACATAGCAGAGCAAGGTGTTATTGGGTTGAGCTGAGTGCTGAGAACATTGACGGAAACACTCGAAATTGAGTGGTTACTAATCATCAGAGTTTAGGAAAAAAGCGGATAAATAATGTGTGTGAATTATTGGGTTAAATATTCACTCAGTTAAATATGACTTAGCGCTAACATTCATCAACTAAAAATAGCGCAAACTCTGAACACTACACTATGTTGTAAAAGACAAATCCCCATGGAGATGAAAATGAAAAAGCTAATGACGTCACTGGCTGTTGCAGCCGTTATCGCTTCACCTGTTGCTCTTGCTGACAGCTCACCAGTTATGTTCTCTACAATCGACAACACGAACGCGCCTTCTAACTCCTCAGTTGGTGGTGTGCGTCTTGCTGTTCTTCACGGTCAGGTGAACGAAGTGAAAGGTGTCGATTTCTCTCTACTTGGTATGTCTGAAACAGATCGTACAACCGGTGTGAACTTCGGTCTTTTCTTTGGTGCATCAAAAGTAAATCAAGAAATGACAGGCGCTTCTCTGGGTCTATTTAACTGGAACCAAGGTCAGACGAACGGTGTTAACTTGGGTGCAGTGAACGTAACAAACAATGTGAAAGGTTTGAACTGGAGTGCGGTGAACTACTCTGAAGGTTACACAATGGCAGACATTGGTCTGGCAAGTATCTCTAAAAAATCTAACTTCCAGCTTGGTGTCTTCAACATGACTGACCAAATCGATGGTGTTCAAATTGGTCTTCTAAACTGTGCGGACAACGGTTTCTTCAAGTGTTTCCCTATCGTGAACTTTGCGAAATAAGTTCCGCGACCTTCCACGATAAATGCCAGATACAAAAAGACCCCGGCGAGACGTCAGGGTCTTTTTATTGAATGGATTATTTGATCAAACGTGTAGATGTTTTTCGCTGCTGCATTTTCTGGTGCACACCGCGGCGCAAAGCTTTGACGCGGTTTTCTGCCCGGTCTACACCGAGCAAAACGGTCAATGCCAACACGGTAATAATGATCGACTGCGATAAGTAACCTAAGCCAATCATCAAGCCCAAGCCTGCCAATACCCAAATTACTGCTGCTGAAGTCACACCGTGGATTTTGCCGTCTTGAGTCATCATCACACCTGCACCTAAAAAGCCAACACCAGTAATGATCTGCCCAAGAACACGAGCTTGGTCTAATGTGTTCGGTGAGAGCGAAACCGCCATTGACATAAATAGGTAAGTACCTGATATGACGAGAATTGCAGTACGAATACCAACGGGCTTACCTCGAGTTTGACGCTCAATGCCAATCATCAAACCATTGATTGCGCAGCAAAGTAATGCCGCCCAACTGAATGGGCCAAGATCGAAATAGTGTTCAAAAGTTGCTTGCATCTTAACCTCCAAATTTGCGGAGTATGCATAGATAAGACCGCCTGAGCGAACAAAAGCTTTTACTCGTAACGACAATCTTTATACGGCAAGCAACTTACTCTAGATGCAGATCCAGTGGTGTTTTACTTGGTCGACCACCAATTTCACGGGTCAATTTAGGCACTAAATATCCAGACACTCGCGTGATTACGCCACGCATGAGCTCTTTCGCTTCTTCATCGGAAACAAAGTAGTGTGCTGCGCCTTGGACTTTATCTAAAACGTGCAAGTAGTAAGGCAAAATGCCAGCATCAAATAACGCTTCGTTCAGTGCAACTTGTGCTTCAACGCTGTTGTTAACGTCTTTCAGCAGTACCCCCTGGTTTAGCAAGGTAACGCCAGCCTGCTTCAACTTCGCCATTTGAGCGGCAAACTCAGCGTTGATTTCGTTGGCGTGGTTGATATGAGTCACCAAGATGATTTGCAGACGAGAAGCGCGAAGTAGGTGACATAGCTCATCAGTAATACGAGCAGGAATCACGACAGGCAAACGGCTGTGAATACGCAGGCGTTTGATATGTGGAATTTGTGCGATGTGCTCCAATAGCCAGTGGATCTCATCGTCTTTTGCCATCAAAGGATCGCCACCAGAGAAGATCACTTCGTTTAGCTCAGGTTGTTGTGCCATGTACTCAAGGCACTTAGTCCATGCTTGCTTGCCGCTTTTGTTTTCTTGATAAGGGAAGTGGCGGCGGAAGCAGTAACGGCAATTCACCGCGCAGCCGCCTTTCACAATCATCAAGGCGCGGTTGCGATACTTGTGCAGCAATCCCGGAATGTCATTGTCTTGCTCTTCTAGCGGATCATTGGAATACCCTTCATGGACCTCAAATTCTTCGCTCAAAGGTAATACTTGGCGTAAAAGTGGATCGTAAGGATTGCCTTTTTCCATCCTATCGACAAAACTTTGCGGTACACGCTGTGCAAACAGCTTGCGCGCAGCAAACCCGTCCAGCCATGGCGATGGATCAATTTCCAACATTTCCAGCAATTTTGCAGGATCAGAGATCCCATTCGCTAACTGTTTGAGCCAGTTTTGCTCAACAGATTCGACTTTTCGGGTTATTATGTGCGGCATTGAATTTAGCTCTAAGAATGTAAGAGGAAAAAATGGCTACAGTTAGCACCAATGAATTTAAAGGCGGCCTTAAGTTAATGCTTGATAACGAGCCTTGTGTAATTCTGGAAAACGAATACGTTAAACCAGGTAAAGGCCAAGCGTTCAACCGCGTTAAAATTCGTAAACTTCTTTCTGGTAAAGTGCTAGAGAAAACATTCAAGTCTGGTGACACTTGTGAAGTGGCAGACGTAATGGATATCGACCTAGATTATCTATATTCAGACGGCGAATTCTACCACTTTATGAACAACGAAACTTTCGAGCAGATCGCTGCAGACGCGAAAGCAGTTGGCGACAACGCTAAGTGGTTGGTAGAAAACAACACTTGTATGATCACGCTTTGGAACGGTAACCCAATTACTGTTACTCCACCAAACTTCGTTGAGCTAGAAGTTACAGATACAGATCCAGGTCTGAAAGGTGATACTCAAGGTACAGGTGGTAAACCAGCTACGCTATCAACTGGCGCTGTTGTACGTGTTCCACTATTCATCGCAATCGGTGAAGTGATCAAAGTTGACACTCGTACTGCTGAATACGTAGGTCGTGTGAAGTAATTCACTCAAACGTATTTGATGAAAAAGGTCGCTTCGGCGGCCTTTTTTATTGTCTGCAATTCCCCTCCCTTTAATGCTTCTGTGCAAAACATCGATATCCTCCGCAAATTTTTAATGATTTTGTATTATTCGTAAAAATCTTATTTATTTCATGAATCTTTCGATTATTTCTTAATGTCACAATTTGATACATTAGTCCTCGTTGTCAGCGAGTTGTATAGCAATTTGATTTTTATCGATTTAACTCAATGACAACCTAAAAAGGAGAACAAAATGGAAAGCAGAGGCTTAGGAAGAGGTTTAAAAGTGGAAGAGAGACGTCAGTTACTACATAAAGGATTGAAAGCAGCCGTATTTGGTATCCCGCTGCTGGCCATAGGCTTAACAATTAACAGCTCAGTGCTAATGACCGATGCGGGTTACAGCTATGTGCATCAGAACAACATCACCGGTGAATTGGATGTATTCACGGAGCCGGGCATTCATTTTCGTATGCCGTTCCTGTCTAAGATCACCAAGTATGACCAAGTGATCACCGTGTCATTTGGTAACAGCAAGGGCGAGGATTTTTATCAACGCCTTGATGCGGTGCAGGTTCGCTTTGCCGATACCTACATTGGTCAGATTCCGGTGACATTCCGCTTTAAGCTCAGCAATGATCCTGAAGCGGTTAAGAAGATGCACAAAGAGTTCCGCAACAACAGCAACCTTATCGATGCCCTGTTGGTGAAGAACGCACGTAACGTGACAGTGATTACCGCGACCCAGTACACGGGGGAAGAGTTCTTCCAAGGTGGTTTGAACCAGTTCAAATCCAAACTGGGTGATCAACTGCGTGAAGGCATTTATCTGACTGAGCGTCGTCAGGTAGAAGTGGAAGAGCTAGACCTTGCTCCAGTAGGTGCTAACCAATCGAATGCGAACCAACTGCAACGCACTAACCAATTGGTGTGGAAGACGGTTCCGGTTGTGGATGGAACAGGGCAACCAATCCGACAGGATAACCCGCTACAGCAATACGGTATTCAAGTGACGCAGGTGACCATCGGTGACCCGCAGCCAGAGAAACAGCTTGATCAGTTGTTGGCAGATAAAAAGCGTCTAGTTGCCGACCGTATTCGTGCGATTCAGGAGCAAGAGACCTCCAAAGCACAAGCAGAGACTGAGCAGTTACGTAAAGAGATTCAACGTACTCGTGAAGTACAAGATGCTCAGCGTAGCAAAGAGCTCGCGATCATCGCACAGCAAAAAGAAGTCGAAGTTGCGCGTCAAATTGCGGAGCGTGAAATTGTTGAAGTAGAGAAAACTAAGCGACTGGCTGAGGTGGAAAAAGAGAAAGAGCTAGCAGTAGCGGAAGCTAACCTAGCGATTCAAAAAGCCAATGCTTTGTCTGCGGAATTTGAAGCAAAAGCGATTCTTGAAAAAGGTCGTGCAGAAGCGGAAGTCTTGAAAGCGAAGTATGCGGCATTGGGCGCAAACAGAGAAGTGTACTTGGCCGAGTTGAATCGAGACGTGGCGAACTCGCTGTACAACAACCTGCAAAACTTCCAAGTGCAGATGCCACAAAACTACATTGGTGGTGGTGAAGAAACAGGTCTGAAAACCAACCTCGATGTGATTACTGGCTTTGGCGCGTTGGGCTTAATGGACCAAACTAAGAAGGTCACACAGCAATAAGATCATAGATGGTCAAAAGCTCAAAAAGCAAAAAGATCATAGGTGACTAAAAGCTCTGATAACTGTACAAATCAGAGTAATTCAGAGGCTGATACGAGTTATCAGCCTCTCTTTTTTGTTGGTGAAATACGGCTGAATATTTGCACTTTATCTCAATATCACATTGATTTTATGAAGATAAAAAGGCGAGGGTGAAATTTGTGGCTATAGTGAATCAACACCCAACAAGCGCAAGGAAGCACTATGTCGAACCAAGAGCAACACCATCCACTCAATGATTTTGTGGAATACCCTCCGCAAGAAATGGCAGCAAGAGCTGTACATAATCTTGAGCAACTCCAGCGCCGTCATTCCATTCGAAGTTTCTCTGATCGCCCAGTTGCGAAAGAAGTGATTGAGCACTGTATTCGAGCGGCAGGTACGGCACCTAGTGGGGCAAACCATCAACCTTGGCATTTCGTTGCGATTAACAGTGCGGAAGTGAAAGGGCAGATCCGCCAAGCCGCTGAAGAATTAGAACGTTCTTTCTATGAAGGTCGAGCTGGGCAAGAATGGTTAGATGCACTGAAACCACTCGGCACGAATGCCAGTAAGCCGTATTTGGAAAAAGCGCCGTGGCTGATCGCTGTGTTTTCGCAAAAGAAAGGTGGCATGAGCAATGATGGGGAACAAACCAATTATTACGTACACGAGTCAGTAGGGATTGCCACAGGCTTTTTGCTTCAAGCATTGCATAACGCCGGTTTGGGTACCTTGACTCACACGCCAAAGCCGATGAGTTTCTTGAGTAAGATTTGTGGGCGAGACAACGATGTTGACCGTCCGTACATGTTGATTGTGACCGGTTATCCGGAAGAAAACGCAACCATTCCAGAACATGCGATGCACAAAAAGTCGCTGGATGAAATCGCGACCTTTATTGAATAGTGTCTGAAACGAATAGCGCTGACGATAAACACAAATAACAGGCAATAAAAAAGCTGGCGAGGTGCCAGCTTTTTCATTTTCCGTCAGCGTCTTAAATCATGAAGATAAAGACAACAGCCAGTGCAGAGATAAGACCTGCAAACGCGTAACATGCGATCTTACCTACCACACCCGTGTGGAATTTAAGGTCGTGCATGCCGTGGTGTACACGGTGCATTGCATGCCACATTGGCAGTGCTAGCGTACCGATGATGAACAGTGCACCAATGATGCTGGTTGCGAATTCAGATACGCGCTCGTAGCTCATTGCTTCCGCATCAATCACACCTAGTGGAACTAGGATGCCGAGTACGAGTACCGTGATTGGTGTGATCATTGCGAACCAAGTACCACCGGCACCAAATAGACCCCACCAGATTGGCTCATCAGAACGTTTCGGTGCTGTATTAACACTATAATTTGGTTTCATTACTCAAGCTCCTTACATCACGATGAGAACGATCAGTGAGATGAACGCAACTGCTGCCCACTGAGTCAGAACGATGATTTTCTTATCCACTTGTTTGCCTTTCAGACGAATTGGCATAACCTGTGGCATCATGCTGAAGAAAGTTTGTGCGTGGAATAGGCTACCTAGTAGTGCAACGATGTTGATCGCGACCACGATAGGGTTTGCCATGAACTCCAACCAACCTTGCCAAGCTTCAGGACCTTTCACTAGAGAACCTAGACCGAAAGTCAGGAAGATAGTGAACAGGATTAGAGGAAGCACAGTTGCTTCACGTAGCATGTAGAAGCGGTAGAAAGGATGGTTCTTCCACCAAGTGCGTTTTACTTCACGAACGTAAGGTTTACGGTTGCTCATCCTTATGCCTCCACTTTTTTCGGTGAACCATCAGGTTTCAACATAGCAATTACGAAGTCCATAGAAGACTCTACTTTGCCTTGGTTTACTGCCGCTGCAGGATCTACGCTCTTCGGACAAACTTCAGAACAGTAACCTACGAACGTACAACCCCAAGCGCCGTTTTCACCGTTGATCAGCTTCATGCGCTCATCTTTACCGTTGTCACGGCTGTCTAGGTTGTAACGGTGTGCCAGAGTTAGAGCAGCAGGACCGATGAACTCAGGGTTCAAACCAAACTGAGGACATGCTGCGTAGCACAGACCACAGTTGATACAGCCAGCAAACTGCTTGTATTTCGCCATTTGCTCAGGCGTTTGCAGGTTTGTGCCGTCTTCTGGTTTGCGGTCGTTACCAATGATGTAAGGTTTGATAGCTTCTAAGCGCTCGATGAACGGCGTCATGTCCACGATCAAGTCTTTCTCGATTGGGAAGTTTGCTAGTGGCTCGATAGTCACGCCATTCGGGTAATCACGTAGGAAGCTCTTACAAGCTAGCTTAGGCACGTTGTTTACCATGATGCCGCAAGAACCACAGATCGCCATTCGACAAGACCAGCGGTAAGACAGATCTTTGTCTAGGTGATCTTTGATGTAACCAAGCGCATCAAGCACAGACATGGTTTCATCAAAAGGTACTTCGAACGTTTGAGTATATGGTTCTGCGTCCTTCTCTGGGTCGTAACGCAGAATGTCGACTTTTTGAATGCGGTTTGATGACATTATGCTTGCTCCTCTGCCTTCTTCGCTTCTGCTTCAGCAGCTTTTTCAGCTGCTGCTGCTTTCTCTGCTGCTTCACCGTATAGACGCGCTTTAGGCTGTGACTTAGTAATCGTCACGTTGCTGTAGTCGATACTTGGTGCTGCATCTTCTTTGAAGAAAGCAAGCGAGTGTTTCAGGAAGTTCACGTCATCACGCTCTGTACAACCATCGTCTAGACGTTGGTGGGCACCACGAGATTCTTTACGCAGGATTGCAGAGTGAACCATCGCTTCTGCTACCTCTAGACCGTAGCCCACTTCAATAGCGTAAAGAAGGTCAGTGTTGAACACTTTGCCTTTGTCTTTGATGCTGATTTTCTTGTAACGCTCTTTCAGCTCAGTGATTTTCTCGATGGTTGCTTGCATCAAGTCTTCTTGGCGGTAGATACCACAACCTGCTTCCATGGTGTGACCCATTTCAGTACGGATATCTGCCCAGTTTTCATCACCTTCTTGGTTCATTAGAGCGGCAATGCGGTCTTCAACTGCTTTCACCTGAGTCGCGATAGACTCTTCGTTCCAGCCTTTGAATTCTGCAGCACGTTTCACCGCTTGTTCACCCGCAACGCGACCAAATACCACGAACTCAGCCAGCGAGTTAGAACCTAGACGGTTTGCACCGTGAAGACCAACAGACGCACATTCGCCAACCGCGAATAGACCTTTAATGCGAGTTTCACATTCGCCGTTAGTCTCAATACCACCCATGGTGTAGTGAACCGTTGGACGAATTGGAATTGGCTCTTTTGCAGGGTCAACGTTCACGTAAGCTTTCGCTAGCTCACAAATGAATGGTAGACGCTCTTGTAGATACTCTTCACCTAGGTGGCGAAGGTCTAGATGCACCACATCACCAAGAGGGTGTTTGATGGTGTTGCCTTTCTGTTGTTCGTGCCAGAAAGCTTGAGAAACTTTGTCACGAGGACCCAGTTCCATGTATTTGTTCTTAGGTTGACCCACTGGAGTCTCAGGACCCATACCGTAGTCTTGTAGGTAACGGTAACCGTCTTTGTTGACGATGATACCGCCTTCACCACGACAACCTTCAGTCATTAGGATACCTGTGCCAGGAAGACCTGTTGGGTGGTACTGAACGAATTCCATATCACGTAGAGGAACGCCGTGACGGTAAGCCATCGCCATGCCGTCGCCCGTTACGATACCACCGTTGGTGTTACAGTGGTAAACGCGACCTGCGCCACCCGTTGCTAGTACGACAGACTTCGCCTTAATCGTAACCAGTTCACCTTCAGACATGTGGATTGCAATCAGACCTTGTACTTCACCTTCATCAACAAGCAAGTCGACAACAAAGTACTCATCAAAGCGCTTGATGTTGTCGTACTTCATCGACGTCTGGAATAGCGTGTGAAGCATGTGGAAGCCAGTTTTATCTGCAGCGAACCAAGTACGTTCAACCTTCATACCACCAAAGCGGCGTACGTTGACTTCACCGTTCTCTTTACGACTCCATGGGCAACCCCATTGCTCCATTTGGATCATTTCGCGAGTCGCGTTCTCTACAAAGTATTCAACAACGTCCTGTTCACATAGCCAGTCACCACCGCCAACAGTGTCGTTGAAGTGGTTGTCTAAGCTATCTTCATCCTTGATAACTGCTGCTGAGCCACCTTCTGCAGCAACCGTGTGGGAGCGCATTGGGTAAACTTTAGAAATAAGTGCTACTTCTAAGTCCGGGTTTGCTTCAGCCGCTGCAATAGCAGTACGAAGACCAGCGCCGCCTGCGCCGATGACTGCGATATCTGTGGTGATAATTTGCACAGTTATCCTCCAGTGTGTGATTGCGGAAATCCGCTTGTTATTGTGAGTGTGAGGGAAGGGTTTTAAGGCAATCCCTCAAAAGTAGTAGGGTTAGTGTAGGGGAGCCTTATGGCAGAAAAATTGATGTATTTGGGTTTTTTCTCCGGTAATGCACACAAGAGCATAGAAATTCTAGGTTATGTGACTGCTATCACGGCACGAAACGGTTGAGGGATAAACGTAAACTCGGTCAATGTTACATAGGTGTTGCACGACATTACCCTCATTGATAATAGGATTAATTGTGAGTGTTTTTTGTACTGTGGAACGTGAAATGCTTGCTTCAGTTTTAATCGAGTTTTATTCGTATTTAGACGGATGAAATTAAGAGGAATCCCCTATCGATGAACTAGGCAAAGCGTGCCAAAATTGCTATTTTCCTCGCTCACCAATGTATTGAGACTCTTGTTATGCAAACGACCTGGCAACCTACCGCTTCTATGGAACAACTTCGTCAACGTGCTGCGTTGATCACCTCTATTCGTCAATTCTTTGCCGAGCGACAGGTGATGGAAGTTGACACGCCAGCCATGAGCCACGCCACGGTGACCGACATTCATTTGCATACCTTCCAAACAGAGTTTGTTGGACCGGGTTATGCCGACGGCAGCAAACTGTTCTTTATGACCAGCCCTGAATTCCATATGAAGCGCTTACTTGCTGCAGGCAGTGGTTGCATCTACCAAATCAACAAAGCGTTTCGTAATGAAGAGAATGGTCGTCACCACAATCCTGAATTCACTATGTTGGAGTGGTACCGGATTGGTTTTGATCACCATAAGTTGATGGATGAGATGAATGACCTACTTCAACTGGTGCTGAAGTGTGGTGCGGCAGAACGTATGACTTACCAGCAAGCTTTTATTGATGTGCTAGGCGTGTGCCCTTTAGAAGGCTCGATGCAAGAGCTAAAAGTGGTCGCGGCTAAGCTAGGGCTAAGTGATATTGCTGAGCCAGAGGAGGATCGCGATACCTTGCTGCAACTACTTTTCAGTATTGGTGTCGAAGCTAAGATTGGTCAACAAGCGCCTGCATTTGTGTATGACTTCCCTGCATCGCAAGCGGCGCTGGCAAAGATCAATCCGCAAGACAACCGAGTGGCGGATCGTTTCGAGGTGTACTTCAAAGGCATTGAGCTGGCGAACGGTTTCCACGAGCTGGATAACCCGAAAGAGCAATTGGCGCGTTTTGAACAAGATAATGCTAAGCGTCTGGAAATGGGTTTGAAACCACAGCCGATTGATTACCATTTGATTGGCGCATTAGAAGCAGGTTTGCCGGATTGCGCAGGTGTGGCGTTAGGCGTTGATCGCCTGATCATGTTGGCGCTGGGTTGTGACCATATCGACCAAGTGACCGCTTTTCCATTCCCTATTGCTTAAGGATAAATAATGAACCTGACTGCTGGACGTTTGGTGCTGCTTAGTTATGCGACTTTGATTGCGTACTTGTCTCTGAGCTCGGGAGAGTTGCAAGATTGGGGCAACATTGCATATTTGGATAAGATGCAGCATGCGATGGCGTACAGTGGTTTTGGCTTTTTGGGCTGCTTCTGTGTAGCAAGTTGGCGTCAGCGTTGGATTGTGGCACTGAGTATTCTTTTATTCAGCGCTGTGATTGAAGTTTTACAAGGTTATGTGGGGCGCCAAACCTCTTGGCTCGACTTGATTGCGAACTCGATTGGTATTCTAACTGGTCTGCTATGTTACCGTATTTGGAGCCTCTATCGACCTAGGTTGGTGAAGTCGCTATACTCGATTCGTTAATGAAGAGGGAATACGATAACCATGAAAACGCGCGACAAAATAGTCTATGCCGCACTGGAGTTGTTCAACCAACATGGTGAGCGCAATATCACAACCAATCACATTGCTGACCATATTGAAATTAGCCCAGGCAACCTTTACTACCACTTCCGTAATAAGCAGGAAATTGTGCGTGAGATCTTCGCGCTATACTCTGCGGAACTGCTAGAACGCTTTACCCCTATTCAAGGTTCTCAAGAGAGCCTGACCATGCTGAAAAGCTACCTCGACTCGATCTTCACTTTGATGTGGAAGTACCGTTTTTTCTACGCGAATCTTCCCGAAATCCTTTCTCGAGACGAACAACTGCATGATGAATACATTGATGTTCAAGAGAAGCTGCAAGCCAACCTGATCGCGATCATGCAAGAGTTTGTGTCTTTGAAACTATTGAATGTTGATCAAGAGCAGTTGAAATCATTGGTTTGTACACTGCACCTTATCGCGTGTAGTTGGTTAGCTTACCAGTCAGCGATGTCACCAAAGACCGAAATTACCGAGCAAATGGTAAAACAAGGTATGCTGCAAATGCTCAATGTCGTTAAACCAGTGGCAACCGAGCAAGGTATGGAGCAATTGCTACTGCTTGAAGAAGCGGTGAGCCGACTGCACAGTTAATACTATTTTCCCTCCTTATTAAATCTAGAAAATGAGAGTATGGTTCTACGCTTAAAGTTTAGAGCGCAGCTCTCATTTTCAACTCCCTCCTTGAGTTGACTTGCTGTGCTCATTTCGCACAATAGGATTCATGCACCCTAAAAGCATCCGTTGGGGTATGACTCTCGATAAAGGAACTATCGTTCAATGAATTACGACATTTTTAATGGCGATGCCGACGGCATCATCGCATTGCTGCAATTGCGTTTAGCGGATCCTATCAACGCTGAGTTGGTGACGGGCGTAAAGCGCGACATCAAGCTGGTGGAGAAAGTGGATGTGCAAGCGGGTGATGAACTGACGGTGTTGGACATTTCAATGGAAAAGAACATGGTAGGTTTAGAGCAAGCTTTAGCTCAAGGCGCGCATGTTTTCTACGCCGATCACCACAAAGCGGGTGAGATCCCTCAGCATGGTAATTTGGACGCGCACATCGACCTCGATGCTAATATGTGTACTGCTTTGATTGTCGATAAGTTGTTGGAAGGACGTTTCCATACTTGGGCAATCACTGCTGCTTATGGCGATAACTTGATTGCTAAGGCGGATGTGTTGGCGGATAAAGCCGGACTCAATGAAACGCAAAAAGCGCAGTTAAAAGAGCTCGGGACGTTGATTAATTACAACGGTTATGGCTCGAAAGTAGACGACCTTCATTTCCATCCTGCGGACTTGTATCAAGCATTAAAGCAATACGCTTCACCATTCGATGCGATAGCAGATAAAGCGTCACCTTACTATCAATTACAATCGGCTTATCAGCAAGATATGGACGCAGCACTCGCCGTCCCTGCGACTCACGAAAGCACTAAGCTCAAGCTGTTTGAACTGCCAGACAATGCGGCATCACGCCGAATCAGTGGTGTTTATGGCAACTGGCTTGCAAACCAAACTCCAGACTCTGCGCATGCGGTGTTAACGGAAAACGCTGACGGCACTTACACTGTTTCTCTTCGTGCGCCACTGAATAACAAGCAAGGTGCGGTGGCAGTGTGTGGGCAGTTCCCAACAGGTGGGGGGCGAGAAGCCGCAGCAGGCATTAATGCATTAAGCAAAGACGATGTCAGTGCTTTCATCGACGCAGTAGAGACTTACTACGCCTAGCATTTTTCTGAATGCGAATACGACAAAGGAGCCGAGTGGCTCCTTTGTTTTTTGTGTCGCGATAGTGCAGTTTAAAACTGCGATGATAAACGGCAGTTATAAACGCTTTAACCAAGATTTCGGGTTTTGCGCTTCACTGTTACGGCGAATTTCGAAGTACAGTGAAGGTCTGTCTTGACCACCGGTATCACCTGCAAGTGCAATCACTTCACCTGCGGTCACCTTATCACCTTCTTTCTTGGTCAAAGCTTGGTTGTAACCGTAAAGCGTCATGTCGCCTTTCCCGTGATCAAGCAGCACGACTAAGCCGTAGCCTCGCAGGTATTCAGCAAATACCACGGTGCCTGGGTAAACGGCTTTGACTTGCTGACCGTATCTGGCAGACAACACCATGCCTTTCCAGTTTACCTGTCCTGTTTGTTTGGTACCGAAGCTGTGCAGTACGCGACCTTTCAACGGCCACGGTAGTTTTCCACGTTGTTTTGCAATACCGTCCATCGGTACTGCATTACGTTTTGCTGCTTTCGCTATCTCGGCCTTTAGACGGGTTTCGTTACGTTGCAGTTCTGCTAAGTAACGTTTGTCATCTTTGATGCTCTTTTGAATCTTGCTCAGCGTACCTTTACGTTTCGACTGCGTGCTTGCTAAAGACGAACGTTTTTCTGATTGCTGTTTGAGCAAGGTTTCAATTTGGTCTTTTTCCAGTTCGAGTTGGTTCTTGTTGTGCGCCAACTCTTGAGTGGTTTTGGTAATCGCATCAATGACTTCCGCGCGAGCTTTGGCAAGATGTTGAAAGTATTGGCTGATGCGATCTTCTTCTACGCCTTCGTTAAGGAGATGCCCATTGGCTTTCGCACGCTCCGTGACGTAGTAGGTTTGAATCAGTTGTTTGAGCTCTTCTTCTTGTGCTTGGCGTTGAGCTTCTTGCAGCGCAATCTTCTCTTCCAACTTACTGATGTTTTGATCCGCTTGTGCCAAGTCTGCTTTGGTTTGTTTGATCTCGCGTTCTAACTTGGAGATACCGAGTTCTTGGCTTTTCAGCGATTTTTGCAGATCGTTGAGCTGTTTTTCTTGAGAAGTTAGCGATTTTTTCTGGCGATTGATTTCGCTAGATACGCCTTTGAGCTCTTGTTGGCTTGCGGCGAAAGAGGTGAGGGGATATGTGGCAGATAAAGCACAAGTTAATAAAATAGCCGAGCGTAGCACTGGGTGATTTTGTTTTCGCACTTGAGAGTTACCTACCACATTATTGTCAAAGGATCAGATGACGATTAAATACCATCCCCATGGATAAAGCTTTGCGATTTACCGTTAAAGCCTTGATCCATATCGAGAGAAGGTTTGTCCGTTTTCGGACGACCAACAATTTTTGCAGGCACACCAGCCACGGTTGTGTGTGGCGGCACTGCTTGCAATACCACAGAGCAAGAGCCAATTTTTGCGCCTTCGCCCACTTCGATATTGCCAAGAATTTTAGCACCAGCTCCGATCATTACACCTTCACGAATTTTCGGGTGACGGTCACCGCATTCTTTACCGGTACCACCTAGAGTGACATCTTGCAGAATAGATACGTCGTTTTCGACAACGGCGGTTTCACCAATCACGATGCCAGTTGCATGGTCTAGCATGATACCACTACCAATACGCGCTGCAGGGTGAATATCGACCTGACATGCTACAGAAATCTGATTTTGCAGGTAAGTCGCAAGAGCGTGACGACCTTGCTTCCATAACCAGTTTGCCACTCGGTACCCTTGCAGAGCATGGTAGCCTTTCAGGTACAACAATGGCATTGAGTACATTGAAACAGCAGGGTCGCGATTAACCGTGGCACAAATGTCACAAGCCGCGCCGTCGGTGATGGTTGGATCGGCGGCAAAGGCTTCTTCAACCACTTCACGCACTGCCATTGCTGGCATGGAAGCGGTGTTCAATTTGTTGGCCAGAATGTAGCTCAATGCGGCACATAGACTTTCATGCTTGATGATGGTCGCATGATAAAAGCTCGCCAGCATAGGCTCTTGCTCTGACATCTCACGGGCTTCTGAAACAATTTTGTTCCAGACTTTTTGTTTTTCGCAGTGTTTCATTCTCAATATCCTGAGTGGTTCTTCCGTGACCCGACAACTTCTATTCTTCTCAGATGAGGTGCAAAAGGCGGTAGATTGCTACTTTCCTTCGGCTTTTTTGTCACGAGCAAGTAAATCTTGCGCTGCCAGGCGTGCATCCTTTCCTTGATACAATACTTGATAAATTTGGTCAACAATTGGCATCTCTACGCCCATGCGCTGAGAGAGCATCCAAACTTCTTTGGTGTTGCGGTAGCCTTCAACGACTTGACCGATTTCTTCTTGCGCAGTGTCGACGTCTTTACCTTGACCTAGTGCCAAACCAAAACGGCGGTTACGTGATTGGTTATCGGTACAAGTTAAGACGAGGTCGCCCAAGCCAGCCATACCCATAAAGGTTTCTGGTTGTGCGCCTAGTGCGGCACCAAGACGGCTCATTTCTGCCAAACCACGTGTAATCAGTGCTGTACGGGCATTGGCACCAAAACCGATACCATCAGACATACCTGCACCAATGGCAATAACGTTCTTCACCGCACCGCCCAATTGCATGCCGATAAAGTCGTTGTTTGCGTAGACACGGAAGGTTTTGCTGCAGTGGATTTTCTCTTGCAGATCAGCAACAAAGTTCGCATCTGGAGAAGCTACAGAAATTGCTGTTGGCATTCCCATCGCAAGCTCTTTAGCAAATGTAGGACCGGATAGAACTGCCAACGAGTAGCTGTCACCGATGATATCGAATGCTACTTCTTTTAGTAGACGACCCGTTTCTGGCTCAAGACCTTTGGTTGCCCAACAAATACGAGAATCTTCACGTAAGAAAGGCTTACAGCTGTTCAGTACGATGCCAAAAACGTGGCTAGGAACCACAACTAACAAGTCACGGCTTGCTTGAACGGCTTTTTCTAAATCCGATTCAATAATCAAGCTCTCTGGGAAATCAATACCAGGTAGGAATTCGTGGTTGGCACGGTCTGCTTCAAGGCGTGCCATATGCTCTGGCTCGTGACCCCATAGGATGACGTTTGCGCCGTTACGAGCAAGGGAGATTGCCAAAGAAGTGCCGTATGAGCCTGCACCAATCACAGTCATTGCGATGTCTTTACCGTAAGCATTGTTTGTATTTGCTTGTGTCATGCTACCGCCTAATTGCCTTTCTACTAGTAGAATCTAGTTCATAATCGCCAGAGTTTACGCTCTCTAGGGGTTAGGAACTAGGAACTTTTATCAGAAATAAAAAATGCACATTGCATCGCAGAGAGGACGCTTTGTGCATTTTCTTCAGGTATATGACGTGAGCTCGTTCTTAGGAAGGGCAACACGTCACTTACAAAACGTGAATTACGCTTCAGCTTCGCCTTGTTGAGCTTGCTGTTGTAGGTAGTTCATGAATAGCGCGTCGAAGTTAACTGGTGCTAGGTTCAGTTGAGGGAACGTACCTTTAACTACTAGGCTAGAGATAGTTTCACGAGCGTATGGGAATAGGATGTTCGGGCAGAATGCGCCTAGGCAATGTGCAAGTTGACCTGCTTCCATTTGCTCAGCTGTGAAGATACCACCTTGTTGAACTTCACATAGGAACGCTGTTTCTTCTTCGTTCTTAACAGTAACTGTTAGACGTAGAACAACTTCGTAAACACCTTCACCAAGCTCACGGCTTTGAGTGTCTAGGTCTAGTTTAACGTCTGGGTTCCACTCTTTTTGGAAGATTACTGGAGAGTTAGGCGCTTCGAAAGAAACGTCTTTTAGGAAGATGCGTTGAATTGCAAAGTTTTGTTGTGCGTCTTGTGGTGCTGCTTCAGCCATTTTTAAATCCTTAATAAACATTTGTTGGGTCTAGGATTTTCTAAACCCAGAAATATGGTTTGTCCTGAGACTAACTGAGCAAATCTACCTTGACTAGATGAAGCGCGTATTACGTGCAAAGCATCACAACTTAGTGCTTCAACTGCTTTCTATTTGCTCAGTTTATATAAACGAGGCTGGCAAAATTGTTTTACCGCGACCTTATTTCTTACCACGTACTAGTGGAAGGTTCGCTTCGTTCCATGCAATCAAACCGTTCTTCAGTAGGCTTACGTTTTCGAAGCCTGCTTTCGCTAGTAGGTTTGCACTTTCTTGAGCGGTTTGACCCGTTTTGCATACCACAATGATTGGGTCTGATTTACGGTTTTCAAGGCTACCAAAGTTACCTGCTTTGATATCAGACGGCAAAATGTGAAGTGCGTCGGTGATGTGACCTTGTTTGAACTCATCTTTAGAGCGGATATCCACCACAACGCCGTTTTCACGGTTCATAAGGTGAGTCAATTGGTTTACGTTAATCTCTTTGTATGCTGCCGTCGCAGATTTCACGATGTTCATGATGAATGCGACAAGAAGACCTACCCAAACCAAAGATAGAATCATGTTCTGTTGGAAAAAATCAATGTACTCTTGCATGTCCTGAGCTCTTACACTGTTGGCGGAAAAATAAAGCAGGAGTATAGCGGGGATAGCCGCCTTAGGCGAGAGGGTTAAAATTTTCTAACGAATAATTGAGATCTAAGCGCTCCCAGCAAACTGGTTGAAGCTAGTCATTCATGCAATCTTATTATCACTTCCTCCTATCAATTCAATCGGCGTAATTGACTTCACTTCTGGTCGAAAAAGCGCACAATGGGTTACAACAAAAAGTTTTTCACCAAAGTATTTCGGTGGTCGTACAAAGCATCTTGAAAGTGACTATGCTTGTGGAACACGTTTGCTGACTAGGTCGGATTGCTTGCTAACTTGTAAGATAGCAACAATAAATCGCAAACATTATTTGATCTTAACCTACAGTTTTGGTTAAAAAGTGTAGTAAAATTACGCTAGTTTTGTTTCAAGGTTAGATGGAGCAGCGAAGCTCTACACCGAAAGTTACTTAAATTTGATGAGGTCATCACTATGTCTGCTAAGAAGCCATTGGCTCTAGTTATCCTTGACGGTTACGGTTACCGTGAAGACACAGCAAGTAACGCAATTGCAAATGCTAAAACACCAGTAATGGATGCACTGATTGCGAATAACCCACACACTCTTATCTCTGCTTCAGGCATGGACGTTGGCCTACCTGATGGTCAAATGGGTAACTCAGAAGTTGGTCACACCAACATCGGTGCAGGTCGCGTTGTATACCAAGATCTAACTCGCATCACTAAGTCTATCGCTGATGGTGAATTTGCTGAGACAGCTGCACTAGTAGAAGCTATCGATTCTGCAGTAAAAGCTGAAAAAGCAGTACACATCATGGGTCTTATGTCTCCAGGTGGTGTTCACTCTCACGAAGACCACATCTACGCAGCCGTTGAAATGGCAGCAGCTCGTGGCGCTGAAAAGATCTACCTACACTGCTTCCTAGACGGTCGTGATACGCCACCACGTAGTGCCGAAAACTCACTACAACGTTTCCAAGATCTATTTGCGAAACTAGGTAAAGGTCGTGTTGCTTCTCTAGTAGGTCGTTACTACGCAATGGACCGTGACAACAACTGGGATCGTGTTCAAGTTGCTTACGATCTTCTAACTCAAGCGAAAGCTGAGTTCACTGCAGAAACAGCGGTTGCTGGTCTAGAAGCGGCTTACGCTCGTGACGAAAACGATGAGTTCGTTAAAGCAACAGCTATTAAAGCGGAAGGTCAAGAAGACGCAATCATGCAAGATGGCGATGCAGTTATCTTCATGAACTACCGTGCTGACCGTGCGCGTCAAATCACGCGTGCATTCGTTCCTGCATTTGACGGCTTCGAGCGTGCTGCATTCCCAGCAATCAACTTTGTAATGCTGACTCAATACGCGGCTGATATCCCTCTAGCAATCGCATTCCCACCTGCGTCTCTAGAAAACACTTACGGTGAGTGGCTATCTAAGCAAGGTCAAACTCAGCTACGTATCTCTGAAACAGAGAAATACGCACACGTGACTTTCTTCTTCAACGGTGGTGTTGAGAACGAATTTGAAGGTGAAGAGCGTCAACTTGTTGCTTCTCCAAAAGTAGCAACTTACGACATGCAGCCAGAAATGAGCTCTCCAGAGCTAACAGAGAAGATGGTTGCTGCTATCAAGTCTGGTAAGTTCGATACTATCATCTGTAACTACCCGAACGCAGATATGGTTGGTCACACTGGTGTTTACGAAGCTGCAGAGAAAGCAATCGAAGCTCTAGATGAAAGCGTTGGTAAAGTGGTTGAAGCGATCAAAGAAGTTGGCGGTCAACTGTTGATCACGGCAGACCACGGTAACGCGGAAATGATGATCGACCCTGAAACTGGCGGCATCCACACTGCTCACACTAACCTACCAGTACCTCTAATCTACGTAGGTGACAAAGCGGTTGAGTTCAAAGAAGGCGGTAAACTGTCTGACCTTGCGCCAACAATGCTTTCTCTAGCAGGTCTAGAAATCCCTGCAGAAATGTCTGGTGAAGTGCTAGTTAAGTAATTAACTGACGATTCAGAATGATAAAAGCCCGAGTTTGACTCGGGCTTTTTTGTGTCTGCGATCCTGTGTTGAGTAAGGCGAAGAGTTATTAAGGTCAATAGACCCTAATTGAACCTGAACTATTGCACTAGGATGCCCGTACCAATAACCGCTAGTGCAGCACCTAACCAAGCAAATCGATTTGGGCGTTTCTTGGTATAAATCCACAGTAGTGGCAACAACATGATAGGTGTTGTTGAAGAAAGCAGCGCTACCATTCCCACGTTACCCTCACGCAGGGCGTAAAGAATCAATGTCATACCAATCGCCATAGCCAAAAAGCCATTTAATGCTGTAATGCCAAAGACTTTCCATGTGATGGTTTGAGTCGCGCGAGCGACTTTGGCGCCAATTAACCAAAGTGCACAATGTGCGACGAAAGCACTGATCATACGAATGGCAGAGGCGGCGACAGGGTCAACAGTGGTTTGCATGACAGGTTTAGCGATGATGCCTCCCAGAGCCTGACACATAGCGGCGGTTAAACCGAGCCCGATACCAATCCAAACGTTGCCTTTGATCTCTTCTAGCGCGTTGCTAGCTTGCCCGCGTCGACCATAGAAAATCGCCATTACGACACCGCTGAAGACTAAGGTTGCACCAATCAACTCCGTGCCAGTCATGCTTTCGCTAAATAGGAAGTAACCCAAGATGGCAGAGAACACCGCATGGCAAGAAAACAACAAGCCTGCTTGGCGTGGTCCCATGCGATTCAAACAGGCGAACAACGCGGTATCGCCAATAAAGATGCCAATTAAACCGGACGCCATCATTGGCGTAATATGTTCGGTGGAGACACTTAGCCAGCCCCCCGTGATCCACGCCATCGTGGAGAGGATGACCGCGGTACAGCCCATACGCCATCGACTATAAGCAAACGCCCCAAGATGTTGAGCGGGAACAACAGAAATTAAGCTAGAAACAGCCCATAAGAAAGCAGCGCACAGCGCCAGCCATTCATAACCCATGATTGCGAGACATCCTTGTAGAGCAGGGGAGAGGCTTTAATATGCATGAATTTATAAAGATCTAAAAGCGCATATTTATGCCAATAAAAAAGCAGCTCGTTGAGCTGCTTTTGATGGGGAGGATTACACTTTAAAGCGACTGATGTTTTCACGCATCGTATTGGCGGTATCGTACATCTGACGTGAACCTTCACTGCTCTTAAGTGATTGCTCGGCAATCATATCGGCATCGTCTTTAATGCCTTGCGTGTTACGGCTGATGTCTTCGCTTACCGCGCGTTGCTCTTCTGCTGCGCTTGCGATTTGCATTGCCATGTCGTTGATCTCAGTGATCGAGTTAGTAATGCTGGTTAAGCTGTCGTGTGCTTGCTGAGCATAATCCACGCTAGTATCTGCCAAACTGGTACTGGTTTGCATGCTATTTACTGCCAGTTTGGTGTTGTTTTGCAACGTTTCGATCATGGTGCGGATTTCTTCCGTCGAACCATGGGTGCGTTGGCTAAGTACGCGTACTTCATCGGCAACCACGGCAAAGCCGCGACCTTGCTCACCAGCACGAGCCGCTTCAATGGCTGCATTAAGTGCCAACAAGTTAGTTTGTTCGGCAATACCTTGGATCGTCGATAGGATTTGGTTGATGCTTTGCGTGTTTGCTTCTAGCTCCGAAATTACGCTGGCGGCATCGCTAACTTGCTCTGCGAGCTCTACGATCGCTTCACGATTCTTCTGGATGACGTTTTGTCCTTCCATACAAGCAGACGCTGAGTTTTGTGAAGCGCTTGCCGTCAGCTCTGCATGACTTGCTACCTCAGCAGCGGTTGCTGACATCTCATGAATGGCGGTTGCAATTTGGTTAACGTCATTTTGTTGATGCTCAACGCGACCCGCAGCCATCGCAGATAGCTCATTTGCTTGATTCGCTTGTTCTGAAAGCTGTTCACTGTTCTCGACAATGCTTTTTAACATGGTCTGCATTTGTGCAAGGAACTGGTTCACGTGGGTTGCGAGTTCGCCAATTTCATCCATGCGCTCGATCTTGATGCGTTGCGTAAGATCGCCTTCGCCCTGTGATAGCTCTGAAAGCGCATCAGACAGCGTTTGGAGAGGTTGTAGCAAGCGAGTGATGATGTAAGTACTGATTGCCGCAATAATCAGGTACAGCACGATAGAAGCAATAGCCGTAAATGTCACTTGTTCAGAGACAGACGCAAATGCCATTTGTTTGTCTTGCACAATACCTAAAGACCAATCGGTGTTCGGCACTTTAGCTACGTAAATCAGCTTATCGCCTTGGCTGGGCCATTGAATCGTGTCTAGCCTTGCTTCGCCAGCAAGTGTCATCATCGTACTATGAGTTAAGGCTGGATTGAGTTCTGTCAGCGGTTTTTGGCTAAGCTTTTCATCTTTGTAAGCTACCAAGTTATTGTTGCCATCAACTAGGAATGCGAAACCGTCATTATCAAGCTGAATATTAAGGACTTCTTTGATGATGTCAGTTACCGCTAAGTCAGCGGCAAGCACACCTTTCTTACCTTGATTGAATGCCTTAGCAAAGCTAACCACAATGCTGCCATCGAAATCTTGGTATGGCTCTGTGATGATCAAACCAGATTTCGCCATCGCATCTTGGTACCAAGGGCGAGTGCGAGGATCGTAGTCAGAAGGCCAAGATTCAGATTTATCACCGTAGGCAATTGAGCCATCAGAGAAGCCAGCATAAACCGATAGAAACTTACCGGCTCGCTTTGTCAGTAGCATCTCGCGATCGGCATCGTCACTGCCAGCGATGATGTTTTCATTCGCGAGCATCATATCGCTACGAATCGCAAGCCAGTCACTGATGTAGCGGTTGGTCGATTGAGAGATGTTTTGAATTTCTCGATTAAGGGTAGAAGTGGTTTCTTCGCGTAGTTGATTGACGGAAACCCAAGCCTGAACGCCACTAACAATGGCGATAATGACTGCAATCGCAATCTGTATTTTTAATTTGATGGTATTTCTCATTGTCTTACCTTCATAAAACAGACAAAAAGATCAACGTCACGAGTTGTGACTCCAAAGGGTATGAGACGATTCAAGCACTGAAAGTTACATGAAAGGCTGTACAAAATTTATCGACCTATATTCGATAAACTTGAGTCGAATAGTGTGATTTTTATTCAACTTATTGATTAACTAAGTGAATCAAATTTGAGATAAAAACAGAGGGAGTGATGCAAAACCAGATAGGTATATGGGTGATAAAGCTCTGCGGCAACCTTTTGTTACCGCAGAGCGATGGACTAAAACAGAATAATTACCGCACCATAGACAATGAACAGACCGACCAAGCCGATAATCAAACCGACCTTCGCCATGTCTTTACTTTCAATTAATCCCGTCGAGTACGCAAGGGAGTTTGGTGGTGTTGATACTGGTAAGATCATACCTAGTGAAGCCGAGAAAGCGACGACAACCAGCAATCCTTGTAAGCCACCGATAGCAACCAGACTTGGCATAGAAGCACCAATCGCCGCTGCAATCGGCATCAACAAGTTCGCTGTGGCGGTATTCGACATAAAGTTTGCCATTAGCCAGCACACGATCGATAGGGCAACAACGACAGCGAATGGTGATAGGGACTCATAATCAATTGCGTGTGCGAGTGCTTCAGCCAAGCCAGTTTTATCTAACGCAATACCAATGGCGATACCACCGGCTACCAGCCATAGCACATCCCAGTTGATAAGCTTGAGCTCTTCTTTGCCCATGATTCCCGTTAAGGTAAACACCGCGAGTGGAATGATAGCGACTACATAGGTATTCATGCCATGCACTTTAGTTGTCATCCATAGCAGGATGGTCATGGCGAAGGTCACGTAGACCACTATGGCACGCCAGCTTTTCTTAAATTTACCATCCAAGCGCAGTTTCATTTCCGGTTCACTAGAAGGGAAGAGCTTTTGCAATAAGAACCAAGCTAGCGTCAGTTGCACTAAGACAAAAGGCAAGCCCATCATCATCCAAGATAGGAAATCGATGCTGTTTTCTCCGGTTAAATATTGCAAGGCAATCGCGTTAGGCGGGGTACCGATTGGTGTCGCGATACCACCTGTATTAGCCGCAATTGGAATACAGAGAACCAGCGCTTTTATCCCCAAATCGCCTTTTGGTGCAGATGCCACGATAGGACCCAATAACGCAAGCATCATAACGGTAGTCGCAGTGTTTGACATAAACATCGAGAACACGGCAGTGATCAGCATTAAACCCAACATAATGAACTTAGGTTGAGTACCGAACGGTTTAAGAAGAACACGGGCGAGGTTGTTATCAAGTTCGTATTTAGAAGCGGCAATCGCGAGCGCAAAGCCACCCATGAAAAGGATGATAATAGGAGAAGAGAACGCGGAAAATATATCCGTATAAGCAATCAAATCCCCCAAATCATGCCCCGGAGGAGGGGTACGAAAGAGATGTAAGCCTTTGTCCGATATCATAATCAATTCAAGAGCAATGATAAGAATGGACGTAGCAAATACGGGGACGGGTTCTAAAACCCAAAGTAGTGCAGCAAGAAGGAAAATAGCCAATAGACGATGTTGAATTAAAGTGAGATCGTCAATTGGAATGGCATCGATCGGCATCATTAAGACACCGAGTGGAATCAAAAAACACACCAGTAATTTGACCAGTGTGTCCGCACTCATCTTTGGCATTGGCAGCCCCTTTTATCATCATCCCTCAACGCAGAATAATTGATTGCGCTTTTAGGTACTTAGAGGCAAGTACGAGTTTGAAAAAGAGAGGCGAAATTTCGAACAGAGTTTTGCTTTTCGTCAATAAAAAAGCCCCCGTAAACGGAGGCTTCAAAGTCAGTTTGAGTAGGAGTCTTACTGCTGATGAGCGTAAGGTGTACCCATTACGGTTGGCTTACCATTTTCCATGCTTTCATCGAATGCGATAGCATCTTTTGCAAAAAGGTTGATAACGGTTGAGCCAAGCTTGAAGCGCCCCATTTCTTCGCCTTTCTTCAAGATAACCGCTTTATCGCCTTCAGCAGGGTAGTCCCATTTGTAAACCGAGTTACCGCGTGGTGGCGTGATAGTGCCTGCCCATACTTGCTCGATGCTACCTACGATAGTTGCACCAACCAGTACTTGTGCCATTGGACCAAACTCAGTATCGAAGATACACACTACACGCTCGTTACGTGCAAATAGGTTTGGCACGTTCTCTGCGGTTAGTGGGTTAACTGAAAATAGGTCACCAGGTACGTAAATCATCTGACGCAGCGTACCGTCACATGGCATGTGTACGCGGTGGTAGTCACGAGGCGATAGGTACAAAGTAGCAAAAGAGCCGTCTTGGAACTCTTCAGCCAGTTTTGCGTCACCACCTAGTAGCTCTTGTGCTGAGAAGTTATGACCTTTAGCTTGGATAAGCTGACCATCTTCAATCGGACCAAATTGGCTTACGCACGCGTCCGCAGGGTGAGTGATCACCTTTTCACCTTCCGTAATTGGACGAGCGCCTTCTTTTAGCTCACGTACAAAGAATTCATTGAAGGTTTTGAAGTGCTTAGGATCGGAGTACTTCGCCTCATCCATGTTCACATTGTATTGTTTGATAAACCAGCGAATGATTGCTGTTGTTAGACCGCCAGCCTCAGCTGAAGCCAGTTTACCCACTAGGCGCGTTAGTCCGTGTTGTGGGATCCAGTACTGCAGTCCAACTTTAATCTTGTCCATCTTTAATTCCGATACTTCTGTTAGATTCTCGCTTTAGGGCGCGTGATGTTACTGAAATTTCATCTGCTTGTCAGTATTAGGTGATGATTTCTTACACAGTTGCAGCGTTATCTCGGCTACAGATCAGCTTTCTTGCTGCGTGAGTACTGACGGTTGGCTTTGTTTTCCACCATGCTTTCTAGGATGCGATGGTAGTTCTCAAAACGGACTTCACTCACTTCGCCTTTTTCCACGGCTTCTCGCAAGATACAGCCAGGATCGTCATTGTGCTTACAGTCGCGGAACTTACAACCGCCAAGATAGGGACGGAATTCAACAAATGCTTTGGTCACTTCCTCTGCTTCTAAGTGCCACAGACCGAATTCGCGTACTCCTGGAGAGTCAATCAAATCGCCACCAGTAGGGATGTGATACAAGCGAGCTGCTGTGGTTGTATGCTGACCCAAACCTGAGTTCTCTGAGATCTCGCCTTCTTCCACTTCCTGCTCAAGTTCAGGCATCAGTGCGTTTACTAGGCTCGATTTACCCACGCCAGATTGACCAACGAAGATATTGATACGATCACGCAATTGCTCTTCAAGTTCGGCAATGCCTTCACCTGATTGCTTGCTCACAAACAGTACTTTGTAGCCAATGCGTTTGTATTCTTCTAGCCACTCTTCGTACATTGCTCGATCTTCATCAGCAAGTAGGTCTATTTTGTTGAGTACTAGTAGCGGTGCGATGTTCAGGGTTTCTGACGCCACCAAGTAGCGGTCAATGATATTGAGCGAAAGCTCAGGCAAAACCGAAGACACGATCACCATTTGGTCGATGTTAGCGGCGACAGGTTTCAAGCCATCGTAGTAGTCAGGGCGAGTTAGCATTGATGTGCGAGGTTCTACGGCTTCAACCACGCCAGATATACCTGCCATTGACTCAAGCCCTTCACGCCAAAGCACGCGATCACCAGACACCAGTGATTCGATACCACGACGAAGGTTACAACGCTGCACCTCACCGGTTTCTAGATCTTCGATGTCAGCGTGTTGACCGAAACGAGTGATAACGAGACCCTGTTTACTTGCGCCTAGCATGTTCTCATCCCACTGGATAGACTCTTCTTGCTTCTTTAGGCGTTTTTGTTGGTTGCTGCGTACGCGGCGCACCTGACCTTTGGTTAACTTTTTCTTTTTTGCCACAATCTTGTACTTAATGTGAGTTAACTCAACTGATTGAGCACGCTTTCGGCTCAAACTCGTGAGTATCGTGTTTCAAGTATTTTCAGGTATAGTACCTCTTTTATCGATAAACAAATAGGCGGCGTAATCATGTCCTTTAGCGATCAAAACCTGATTTGGGTGGATTTAGAGATGACAGGTCTCGATCCTGAAACGCACAAAATCATCGAAATTGCTTCTATCGTCACGGATAGTGAGTTAAATATTTTAGCTGAAGGTCCAGTTTTAGCCGTTCATCAGCCAGAAGAAGAGCTGGCGAAGATGGATGACTGGTGTACCAATACGCACACTGCAAGTGGTTTGGTTGATCGCGTTCGCAACAGTGACGTCTCTGAACAAGATGCCGTTGCGCAGACCATCGAGTTCCTTGAGAAATGGGTACCAAAAGGCGTTTCTCCAATTTGTGGTAACAGTATTGGTCAGGACCGTCGATTCTTGTACAAGCATATGCCTGAGTTGGAAGAATACTTCCACTACCGTTATTTGGACGTGAGTACGTTAAAAGAACTGACTCGCCGTTGGAAACCAGAAGTGTTAGACGGTTTTTCGAAGCAGGGCACGCATCTGGCATTGGATGATATCCGTGAGTCGATTGCTGAGCTAAAGTACTACCGCGAAACGATCTTTAAGATCTAACTGTTAAGGCTGCGATCCAAATTGTTGTAATTAATGAGCGTTTTGCTTGCTTTTTCATCTGTCAGTAAAAAAATAAAGTTTTTTTGAACGAAGGACTTGCATCACAAAAAAATGCTCTTATAATTCGCAGCCCTGAACAGCGGAAACGTTGTTGATGCGACACTAGCTCAGTTGGTAGAGCGCAACCTTGCCAAGGTTGAGGTCACGAGTTCGAACCTCGTGTGTCGCTCCACTTTTCTTAAGTGGAAAGAAAGGCTTTCATCATGCCTTAAATGGTGAACTATGGACGCGGGATGGAGCAGCTTGGTAGCTCGTCGGGCTCATAACCCGAAGGTCGTCGGTTCAAATCCGGCTCCCGCAACCAATTCTCTTTTGAGAGTATGCGACACTAGCTCAGTTGGTAGAGCGCAACCTTGCCAAGGTTGAGGTCACGAGTTCGAACCTCGTGTGTCGCTCCAATTTTATAGCTCTCATTGTGCTTAACAATGAAATACGGACGCGGGGTGGAGCAGCTTGGTAGCTCGTCGGGCTCATAACCCGAAGGTCGTCGGTTCAAATCCGGCCCCCGCAACCAATTCTCTTCTGAGAATATGCGACACTAGCTCAGTTGGTAGAGCGCAACCTTGCCAAGGTTGAGGTCACGAGTTCGAACCTCGTGTGTCGCTCCAAATTAAAAGGTTTTCATCATACCTTAAATGATGAACTATGGACGCGGGGTGGAGCAGCTTGGTAGCTCGTCGGGCTCATAACCCGAAGGTCGTCGGTTCAAATCCGGCCCCCGCAACCAATTCTCTTTTGAGAATATGCGACACTAGCTCAGTTGGTAGAGCGCAACCTTGCCAAGGTTGAGGTCACGAGTTCGAACCTCGTGTGTCGCTCCAATTTGATAGCCTTCATTGTGCTTAACAATGACATTGCGACACTAGCTCAGTTGGTAGAGCGCAACCTTGCCAAGGTTGAGGTCACGAGTTCGAACCTCGTGTGTCGCTCCAATTTGATAGCCCTCATTGTGCTTAACAGTGACATTGCGACACTAGCTCAGTTGGTAGAGCGCAACCTTGCCAAGGTTGAGGTCACGAGTTCGAACCTCGTGTGTCGCTCCAGCTTTATAGCTTTCATTGTGCTTAACAGTGAATTGCGACACTCGCTCGTTTATAGAGCAAAAACTTGCCAAGGTTGAGGTCACGCCTTTCTATTATGAATAGGGAACCTCGTGTGTCGCTCCAGCTTTATAGCTTTCATTGTGCTTAACAATGAATTGCGACACTCGCTCGTTTATAGAGCAAAAACTTGTCAAGGTTGAGGTCACGCCTTTCTGTTATAGATAGGGCAACCTCGTGTGTCGCTCCAATTCTTATTACTGCAAAAGCAGTGATACACGGACGCGGGATGGAGCAGCTTGGTAGCTCGTCGGGCTCATAACCCGAAGGTCGTCGGTTCAAATCCGGCTCCCGCAACCAATTCACATCGCTCTTTTCATAATGCTGCGAAGCATGAACCCCTGAAAAACAATATTTAATCCGCATCACTCGATGTCGGACGATTTCGTTTGTGTTTTAAACATGAGACGACTTGTCTGAACAGCGAATAATCTGGTGTTCGGGCCCCTTTCTGCTCTTTAATTAACAGAGTTATCCACATATGTCATTCTGTGGATAAGTTGGTTGATAAAGTGTTCTCAGCTTCAATTTGAAGGACTGTAAAGAAAGATCTTTTCTTTGTGAGGGCACAATAAAAGTTTTCTGTAACTGCATAACTGCTTGTTTTATATAGTAAAACTTGCTTTTATTGCGGATCGGGTGCGTTAAATTAGGATCATTAATTTGTGTTTTTTTGATCCTAGTCATTTCTTCAGGTTGTGTTTAACTTTTTTATCTTCCCTGAATTCCTTCGACTCTATAATTTTTTTCCACATTACAGAATTGAGAACAAGGTCATGAATTGATCGTGCAAAAAGAGTTTTCAATCTCTTGCATATGAGCTACGCATTATGCGTCTCTTGGAAGTCCTTTTTCTACGATTCTGATTAAACGCTTTTTCTTGGTCTCAATAGAATCCGATTCATTTGCTGGAAGTTGGTTGAATTGTTGTGCAAGAGCCCATTCAATGTGTTCATCGAGCAGTTCACTTTCACCGCGTCTTGCTTCTAGGGCATCAATTGTTCTCTGGCTGTATTCTGCATTGCCAAGTGCGACAGAAATATTACGTAGCCATTGCAGGTGTCCAATTCTACGAATTGCTGACCCTTCCATTTGTTTTAGGAAGGTTGCCTCATCCCAATTGAACATGGTAACGAGATCTGGGTCTTCAAAACTCTCGCGGCGATGAAAATCCTCTTGCTCAGTGATTTCTGCATATCGGTTCCAAGGGCAAACTAATTGGCAATCGTCGCATCCATAGATACGGTTTCCCATCGGTTTGCGGAACTCTTCTGGGATCACACCATCAAACTCAATCGTGAGATATGAGATACAGCGTCTCGCATCCACGACTTTTTCATCGACAATCGCTTGTGTCGGACAAGATGTGATGCAAGCTTTACATTTGTCACATTGATCAACGCTTGGTTCATCAACAGGCAAAGGTAAGTCGATAAGCAGCTCACCAAGGAAAAACCAAGAGCCGCAATCTTTATCCAAAATCAGAGAGTGTTTGCCAGTCCAGCCTAATCCGGCTTTTTGCGCCAATGGACGTTCAAGGATCGGGGCTGAGTCGACAAAAGGGCGATAGCCAAATTGTCCGACTTCTTGCTCAATAAGTTTGCCAAGTTTATTAAGCTGTTTTCTCACCAATTTGTGATAGTCACGCCCGAGCGCGTAACGGCTGATATAAGCGTGGTTTTTGTTTGCCAGATTGGAAGCAAACTTTGCTTCGGGTGGCAAGTAATCCATACGTACGCTAATCACTCGCACGGTTCCCGGCAAAAGTTCATTTGGTCTGGCGCGCATCATGCCGTGACGAGCCATCCAGTCCATTGAACCGTGGTAGCCTTGATCAAGCCATTTTTGCAGAGCCGCTTCATGTTCACTAAGATCAACATCGCAGATACCGACTTTCTGAAAGCCGAGCTCTTTACCCCAAATTTTGATTTGTTGAGCGAGTTGTTCGAAGTTCATGTTTTATCACCGAGATAAAGGGGGGCGGATCTTACCGGATCTTATGAATTGGTGCTACCAGAAAGTCTAGACATAAAGTCGAGAAATAGATTTTGAAACAAAGTCATCAAAAGTTGACGCAGGCATGAGCAATTTTGTTTATGCATTCAATAGAATCAGGTAATTAGGTTTTGCCTTATTGGCTACTTTTTTCGCACATATGACATTTGAAAGCTTGTCTCTCAAAACCAACACAGTTTACTATTCCTGTTCTTTTGATTTTTATATAGTCAACGATCATTAGTTAGAGAAACATCAATGAGCACGAAACAATTTAACCTGAAAGATGAGCATGAAACGGTAGCACTAGGTACCGCGTTGGCTCAACTTTGTTCCCAACAAACCACTATTTATCTGCATGGCGATCTGGGTGCGGGTAAAACAACCTTTAGTCGTGGTTTTGTCCGTGCTCTTGGTCATCAAGGAAACGTAAAAAGCCCGACCTATACTTTGGTTGAACCTTATCAGCTGGATAAGTGGCAAGTTTACCACTTTGATCTATACCGACTGGCAGATCCTGAAGAGTTAGAATTCATGGGGATTCGCGATTACTTCACGGATGATGCGATTTGTTTGGTTGAATGGCCAGAAAAAGGGCAAGGAATGCTGCCACAACCGGATCTTGATGTGGATATTCGCTACCAAGGCGAGCAGCGCGTAGCCGAACTTACGGCAAATAATGAATATGGTGTGCAGTTACTCAGTCGATTGGAGCTATGTTGAGTCTTTCAAAATTTAGAGTAGTGGCGGCATTTGTCGCCACTTTTCTCCTTATCATCCCCAATTTAGCATTTGCTAACGTCGTTAAAAGTTTCCGAGTTTGGCCTTCACCAGATGAGACTCGTGTTGTCATCGATTTAAGCGCGGAAGCTGACTATTCCTATTTCTCTTTATCTGGACCGGATCGCTTGGTCGTGGATATTAAAAACACGTCTATGCAAGCTAAGTTGCCTGTTACGGTAACGGACAGTCCTGTGTTGAAGCGTGTTCGTAAAAGCTCTCCGCCAAACAAAAGCACATACCGTTTGGTTTTTGAGTTGAAGAAGAGCGTCAAAGCTGAACTGTTTACGCTAAAACCAACGCCAGGTGGTCAGTATGGTCATCGTTTGGTGATTGATTTGCCACATGGGGCGAAAACATCAGCGGCGGCGAGTAATACTTCTAAGCCGAGCAAACCGGCAAAACCAAGCAAAGACATGAGTACGGTCCAACGTGCACAAGAGATTCTGATCGTGATCGACCCAGGCCACGGTGGTGAAGATCCTGGTTCAATTGGTCCATCACGTCGAAAGTATGAAAAAGACGCGGTATTGAGCATCTCTCGTAAGCTTTCAGCCCAGCTAAATGCAGTACCTGGCATCAAAACTCGCATGACTCGTACTGGTGACTACTTCGTCAACTTGAATCGCCGTGTTGCGATTGCTCGTGAACATGACGCACACTTATTAATTTCGATTCACGCCGATGCGTTTACCTCTCCTAAACCTCGTGGTGGTTCGGTGTTCGTGTTAAATACTCGTCGTGCCAATACCGAAATTGCACGTTGGGTAGAGAATCACGAGAAACAATCTGAGCTACTTGGTGGCTCTGGAACGGCATTTGTGAGCAATTCAAATGACCGTAACGTCAACCAAACTTTGTTAGATCTTCAGTTCAGCCATTCGCAAAAAGAAGGTTATAAGTTAGCGACAAACATTTTAGGTGAGATGGGCAAAGTTGCTCGCCTGCATAACTCGAAACCAATCAATACCAGCTTGGCAGTTTTGCGTTCTCCGCAGATTCCTTCTGTTTTGGTTGAAACGGGCTTTATCTCGAACCCAACGGAAGAGAAGTTACTATTCCAACGCTCTCACCAAGATAAGCTAGCGCGTGCGATTACTAAAGCTGTCGTACAGTACTTGAAAGATAATCCTCCAGAAGGCACGGTGTTCTCGTCTTCTGCGAAACCTGTTGTTCATACCGTGAAGCGTGGTGAATCGCTTTCTGTGATTGCACAGAAATATGGCTCGTCGACCAAAGCGATCATGAGTGCGAACAAGCTCAAATCAAGCGGTTTAGCCGTCGGTCAGAAGCTGAAAATCCCGGGTACAGGTGCCGTTTCAGTATCCATCCCGAATAAACCTAACACGGTAGAAACTGAGACAATTACGCACACTGTTAAATCTGGCGAGTTCCTCGGTAAGATCGCAAGCCACTACAAAGTGAGGATTGCTGATATCCGCCGTGAAAATAATTTGAAATCAGATACGCTTTGGGTCGGTCAGAAGTTGAAGATCACCGTTGCGGTGAAAGACAAACCAATTCGCAAACACAAGGTTGCTCGTGGAGAATACCTAGGCAAGATTGCGTCGAAATATGGTGTCAGTGTCTCTAGCATTCGCAAAGCGAACAACTTGCGCTCTGATGAGCTTGCCGTCGGGCAGGTACTGATTATTCCAAACAAGTAAGTGAACTGATAACTCATCATGACCATTAAGATTTTGCCAGCACGATTGGCAAACCAAATCGCGGCAGGGGAGGTAGTTGAAAGACCTGCCTCTGTCGTGAAAGAACTGGTAGAAAACAGTCTCGACTCTGGTGCAACCCGTATCGATATTGATATCGAGAAAGGTGGCGCTAAGCTAATTCGTGTGCGCGATAACGGCAAAGGGATTGTGAAAGATGAGTTAGGTTTGGCGCTAAGTCGCCATGCTACGTCTAAGATCCATACATTGGACGATCTCGAAGCCATCATGAGTTTGGGGTTCCGCGGTGAGGCGTTAGCGAGTATTAGCTCGGTGTCGCGCTTGACCATGACTTCTCGTCCAGCCGCACAGGAACAAGCGTGGAGTGCCTATTCTGAAGGGCGTGACATGAAGGTCAAACTCCAACCGACGGCGCATCCAATTGGTACCTCAGTTGAAGTCTTAGACCTGTTCTTTAATACGCCTGCGCGCCGTAAATTCCTCCGCACGGAAAAAACCGAATTTGCTCACATCGACGAGCTGCTAAAGCGTATTGCGTTAAGTCGCTTTGATGTCACTATCAATGTTCGCCACAACGGCAAAATGATTCGCCAATATCGCGCGGCAAAAAATCAGCTTCAAACAGAAAAACGCATTGCTGCGGTATGTGGTAATGCTTTTGTGCGTAATATGCTGCGCATCGAACTGGAACATCAAGGGCTCAAGCTTCATGGTTGGATTACAACGCCAGAAGGGGCTAGGCAGCAAAGTGATCTACAGTATTGCTACGTGAATGGCCGCATGATGCGTGACAAATTGATCAATCACGCGATTCGTCAAAGTTACGAAACCAGCCTCAAACCTGATCAATTCGCGGCGTATGTATTGTTTATTGAGCTCGATCCGCACCAAGTGGATGTTAACGTGCACCCTGCAAAGCATGAAGTGCGTTTCCATCAAGCACGTCTGGTGCATGATTTCATCTATCAAGCGTTGGCAGATGCCCTTGCGCAAAGTTCAGTGATTGATAAGCCACATGTGAATGAATCTGCATTCCACCACGCAGATCCTGTTGAGGCAGCAGAGTCACTTGAGGCAATGACGTCTCTCCCTGAACCAGAAAGTTCGCCAGAGGCAACTAGCACTCCAGAACTAACTGGTGCTCCAGAACATATCGCTTCCCCAGTGCCAGAACGCGTGTATCAAGCGATTGATAATACCCCAGCCTATCCGGGGCGCTCAGACTACGAAACGAAACCTCGCGATCGTATGCCAAGCGATTCCTCTGTGCGAGAAGCGCGCGTAGCAGACTCGTTCAAGAGAACAGATTGGATTGAATCAAAACCTGCGCCTAAACCGAGTGCACACAAAGAACAGCGTCATGCTGAGCCAGCACCAAGCAAACAAGAGGTGCGTGCGTATCATGAATTGCTACAGACACCTGATTTTGAACCTCGAAGCGAAACCAGTGCGGCTGCGATCACTAATCAAGCAGAGACAGCTTTAACCCCAGTGATGGCGCTGAGCAAAGCTTTAGCTGTGGTCGATGAGCAGTACGTATTAATGAGCAGCGACAGTGGTGTGGCTTTGGTTGCACTACCAAGAGCTGAGTTCTATCGAACCAAAGGGCAACTCACACCAAGTGATGGTGCATTAAAAGCGCAACCACTACTGGTACCATTATCGGTGAAATTGGAGCCGGAGTTGGTTCAACTTGCGCAGGATTACCAACAAGATTTTGCTCAGTTAGGCATTCAGCTAAAAGCTCGAAATGATAAAGCCTTGATGGTCATGGGCGTACCTTCACCATTGCGTCAACAAAACTTACAAAATTTGATACCAGATCTGTTATCTTACGCGCAAACTCGCGTGACGAGGGAAGTGGCAACGGCTCAGTTATTATCTGAGCTGATAGATTGGCTTGCTTTGCAGGTCACCACAGTTAAGAGCCACTATACTCTTTCCGAAGCCATCCAAATTATTGCGGAACTTGAACAGCTAAGACATGGTCAATTGCCATTAGAAGACACGAAATTTGTGTCTGCTGTTGATTTCTCTGCCACGATTGCCAAATTAAGACCATGACAGACAAACTACCTTTGGCGCTATTTTTAATGGGGCCAACTGCATCAGGTAAAACAGAGCTAGCGATTCGTCTTCGCCAGAAATATCCGGTTGAGATCATCAGCGTGGATTCGGCGTTGATCTACAAAGACATGAACATTGGTACGGCGAAACCTGATGAGCGCGAGCTGAGTCTAGCGCCGCATCGTCTCATCGATATTCTTGACCCGAGCGAATCGTACTCTGCGGCGGACTTCCGTCGTGATGCACTACAAGCAATGGATGACATTGTTGCAGAAGGAAAAATTCCGCTCTTAGTTGGCGGTACAATGCTGTATTACAAAGCGTTACTTGAAGGCTTATCACCTCTTCCTGCTGCAAATCCTGAAATTCGTCAGCAAATTGAGCAAGAGGCATTGACTAAAGGTTGGTCGGTGTTGCACGATGAGCTGAAAGAGATTGATCCTGTATCAGCTGCGAGAATTCATCCAAACGATCCTCAACGTTTATCGAGAGCGTTGGAAGTCTTCCGTATTTCAGGTAAAACTCTTACTGAGTTGACTCAAACTAAAGGCGACAGCTTGCCTTACCGAGTCAAACAGTTTGCAATAGCTCCCAAGGACAGGGCAGAACTTCACCGTCGAATTGAACTGCGTTTCGATAAGATGATGGAAGCGGGTTTTGAAGAGGAAATGAAAGCGTTGTATGCGCGCAAGGATCTTCACCCTGATCTTCCTTCTATTCGTTGCGTTGGCTACAGACAGATGTGGGAGTACTTAGATGGGGACTGCACACGCGACGAAGCCGTTTTTCGTGGCATTTGTGCAACTCGTCAATTGGCCAAGCGTCAAATCACCTGGTTACGCAGCTGGAATGATTTAACTTGGTTGGATAGCGATAACATTGAACAGGCACTTGAAACCATGTCAGAAGCAATAGCATCTGATTGAGATAGCTGTGTATAATGTGATCGTTTTTGCGTGAACGCACTCTCAAAGGATCTGTTATTGGCGGTTTTTATACTATGCTGCTAATTACTTAGGGTGCATTTTTGATTCGTTTAGCTCAGATGCAAAAAGCAGTACCTTTTGCATTGCACCACTAGCTAAATAATTACAACTACAAATTAAATAAGGAAAATAAAATGGCTAAGGGGCAATCTCTACAAGACCCATTCCTAAATGCGCTACGTCGTGAGCGTATCCCGGTATCTATCTACCTTGTGAACGGTATCAAACTGCAAGGTCAGATCGAATCTTTCGATCAATTCGTGATCCTATTGAAGAACACTGTTAACCAAATGGTGTACAAGCACGCAATCTCTACAGTTGTGCCGGCTCGTCCAGTAAGCCACCACAGCGGTGATCGTGCTCAAGGTGATCGTCCACAAGAGAAATCTGAAGATTAATTCTTCATTTAGTATTTTTACAATAAGGAGTTGATTGCTTGTTTGACCGTTATGAATCCGGTGAGCGAGCCGTACTTGTTCATATCAACTTCACGCAAGAAGGTGAATGGGAAGATCTAGCTGAATTCGAAATGCTGGTTTCTTCCGCTGGGGTAGAGACGCTACAAGTTGTGACTGGTAGTCGTCAATCCCCACACCCGAAATACTATGTCGGAGAGGGTAAGGCACAAGAAATTGCTACTGCGGTGCAATTAACTGGTGCTGAAATTGTGATTTTTAATCACTCCCTCTCTCCTGCCCAAGAACGTAACCTCGAAGCACTGTGCAAATGTCGAGTTCTCGACCGCACCGGTCTCATCCTCGATATCTTTGCTCAACGAGCACGAACACACGAAGGTAAGCTACAAGTTGAGCTAGCCCAACTTCGCCATATTTCTACTCGTTTGATTCGTGGTTGGACGCACCTTGAAAGGCAGAAAGGCGGTATCGGTCTACGTGGTCCAGGTGAAACCCAGTTAGAAACCGACCGTCGTTTATTGCGTGACAGAATCAAAGCTATCTTGCGTCGACTTGAAAAAGTGGCCAAGCAGCGTGAACAAGGACGCCGTGCCCGAAACCGAGCTGAAATACCAACCATTTCTCTCGTGGGCTACACCAACGCGGGTAAGTCGACACTCTTCAACCGTATTACAGAAGCTGGCGTTTACGCGGCAGATCAACTGTTTGCTACTCTTGACCCAACTTTACGTAAGATAGAGTTAGCAGATGTAGGACCTGCAATACTTGCAGATACTGTTGGTTTTATCCGACACCTGCCTCACGATTTGGTTGCTGCCTTCAAAGCAACCTTGCAGGAAACGCAAGAAGCTGACATTTTGTTACATGTTGTTGATGCCAGTGACGAGCGTTTTCGTGAGAATATTCAAGCTGTTCATGAAGTCTTAGAAGAGATCGATGCACATGAAGTGCCGACGCTCGTAGTAATGAACAAGATTGACAATCTAGAAGAGCAGAAACCACGTATAGAACGAGATGAGGAAGGCGTGCCTCGCGCGGTCTGGGTTTCTGCAATGGATGGATTAGGCATTGATCTTCTGTTTGACGCGCTGACCGAGCGTTTAGCGTCGCAAATGGTTGAGCATCAGTTGCGAATTCCTCCACAGTATCAAGGACGATTCCGTAGTACATTCTTCCAAATGAAGTGTATTCAACGTGAGGAATATGACCAGGAAGGTAACTTGTTGATCGATATTCGAATGCAACAGGTAGATTGGTCTAGACTTGAAAAAAGAGAAGGGGCAGTTTTAGTCGACTTTATAGTCACTTAAAGGACTGCTACAGTATAACGTCATATCAAATGATGGAGCTTTCTAATGGCGTGGAATGAGCCTGGAAATAACAACGGCAACAATGGCCGCGATAATGACCCTTGGGGTAATAATAATCGTGGTGGCCAGCGTCCTGGTGGCCGAGATCAAGGTCCGCCAGATTTAGATGAAGTGTTCAGCAAACTGAGTCAAAAGCTGGGTGGCAAGTTTGGTAAAAAAGGCGGCGGTGGTTCTTCTATCGGCGGTGGCGGTGGCGCAATTGGCTTCGGCGTAATTGCGGTTATTGCGATTGCGGTGTGGTTCTTCGCTGGTTTTTACACCATCGGTGAAGCAGAACGTGGTGTTGTGCTGCGTTTAGGTAAATACGACCGTATCGTAGACCCAGGTCTGAACTGGCGTCCTCGTTTTATCGACGAATACGAAGCGGTTAACGTGCAAGCGATTCGTTCGCTACGTGCATCTGGTCTAATGCTGACAAAAGATGAAAACGTAGTAACAGTAGCAATGGACGTTCAATACCGTGTTGCTGACCCATACAAATATCTATACCGCGTAACCAATGCAGACGACAGCTTGCGTCAAGCAACAGATTCGGCGCTACGTGCGGTAATTGGTGACTCACTGATGGATAGCATCCTAACAAGTGGTCGTCAGCAAATCCGTCAAACGACACAAGAAACGCTAAATCAAATCATCGATAGCTATGATATGGGTATCGTGATTGTTGATGTGAACTTCCAGTCTGCGCGTCCGCCAGAGCAAGTTAAAGATGCGTTTGATGATGCAATCGCTGCGCGTGAGGATGAAGAGCGTTTCATCCGTGAAGCAGAAGCTTACAAGAACGAAATCTTGCCGAAAGCAACAGGTCGTGCAGAGCGTTTGAAGAAAGAAGCGCAAGGTTACAACGAGCGTGTAACCAACGAAGCTCTTGGTCAAGTCGCTCAGTTTGAAAAACTGCTGCCTGAATACCAAGCGGCACCTGGTGTAACTCGTGACCGTCTGTACCTAGATGCGATGGAAGAGGTTTACTCAAGCACATCGAAAGTGTTGATTGACTCTGAATCTAGCGGCAACCTTCTTTACCTTCCAATCGATAAACTGGCTGGTCAAGATGGTCAAACAGACACTAAACGTAAATCGAAATCGACTTCAACGTACGATCACATCCAATTGGAATCTGAGCGTTCGCAAGAAGACACTTCGAACACGCAGTCTCGTTCAACTGGTACACGTCAAGGGAGATACTAAGAATGCGTAAGTTAATGATCCCTGTACTGGTCATCGCACTGGCATTGATGCTGATGTCACTGTTTGTGATTCCTGAAGGCGACCGCGGTATTGTGGTTCGATTTGGTCGTGTCTTGAAAGACAACAACGACATTACTCGTATTTACGAGCCGGGTCTGCATTTCAAAATGCCTTTGTTTGACCGCGTGAAAACACTAGATGCGCGTATCCAAACAATGGATGGTCGTGCTGACCGTTTTGTAACGTCTGAGAAAAAAGACGTAATCATCGATACCTACGTGAAGTGGCGTATTGAGGATTTCGGTCGTTACTACCTAGCAACTGGCGGTGGTAACACGCTGACTGCTGAAGCGCTTCTTGAGCGTAAAGTAACAGACGTTCTACGTGCAGAAATCGGTTCTCGTGAAATCAAGCAAATCGTATCTGGTCCACGTAATAACGACGTACTTCCAGAAGACGCAAGCAGTGATGAAGTGAGCACTGAGGCGGCTCGTGAAGCATTAGAAATCGATGGCGAACGTGACCTAATCATGTCTGAAGTGTTGAAAGACACGCGTGACAGCGCAATGAAAGACTTGGGTGTTCGTATCGTCGACTTCCGTATGAAGAAGATCAACCTACCAGATGAGATCAGTGAATCTATCTACCGTCGTATGCGCGCAGAGCGTGAGTCGGTAGCTCGTAAACACCGTTCTCAAGGTCGTGAGAAAGCAGAAGTAATCCGCGCACAAGCTGAGCTTGAAGTAGCGACGATTCTTGCTGAAGCAGACAAAACAGCTCGTGTAACACGAGGTGAAGCGGATGCAGAAGCAGCGAAGATCTACGCAGATGCGTACAACAAAGATCCTGAGTTCTTCAGCTTCCTACGTTCTCTAAAGGCTTACGAGAAATCGTTCAGCTCTAAGAGTGACATCCTTGTTCTGGATCCGAAGAGTGAATTCTTCCAATACATGAACAACGCGAAAGGCGCAGAAGCGAAATAACCTAAGCGTTACCGCAAATTGAAAAGGCTCCGTTATGGAGCCTTTTTTGTATCTTTTGTTTCTAACGGTATCTGCTAGACAAATTCAAGATAGAGTCAGAAGCGTGATTAACTCATCATGATAGCGATGACAGCCCCTGCTACCACTAAGCAACCACCAATGCGACGTAATTGGTTATCTGGCTGCTCACTCAACTGAGCCACCATGTTGCGCCAGCCATTTGGTGCGACCAATGGTCCAATACCTTCAACAATCAATACTAGCCCTATCGCTAGCCAAATAGACTCAGACATCATGATTCCTAGTTGAATTCTGAAAAGTAAATATTATCAGCGATGTAGTGATTTCGAAATGAGCAGGGGTGGCGAGTTTGCATTCTAGTATCAACTCTGTGAACAAAAAATGACTGCAAGAAGAGTGATTCGGTGCTAGAATCCATTTTTAACTAGCAATCAGACTTGGAAAGATGGGAAATAACGTAGTCGTTCTAGGCACCCAATGGGGTGACGAAGGTAAAGGTAAAATCGTAGACCTTTTAACTGAAGATGCAAAATACGTGGTACGCTACCAAGGCGGTCACAACGCAGGTCACACACTTGTAATTGACGGTGAAAAAACCGTTCTTCACTTAATTCCATCAGGTATCCTTCGCGATAACGTAAAATGCGTTATCGGTAACGGTGTTGTACTATCGCCTGAAGCTCTAATTAAAGAAATGAAACCTCTTGAAGAGCGCGGCATTCCAGTACGCGAACGTCTTTTCATTTCTGAAGCATGTCCTCTAATTCTTCCTTACCACGTTGCAATGGACCAAGCTCGCGAAATCGCTCGCGGTAAAAAAGCTATCGGTACAACGGGTCGTGGTATTGGTCCAGCATACGAAGATAAAGTTGCTCGTCGCGGTCTACGCGTTGGCGACCTATTCGATATGGCTACTTTTGCAGAGAAACTAAAAGAAGTAATGGAATTCCATAACTTCCAACTAGTTAACTTCTACAAAGCTGAGCCAGTAAGCTACGAAGAAGTACTTGAGCAAGCGAAAGGCTACGCTGAACTACTAACTTCAATGGTTATCGACGTAACTGACGAACTAGACGCAGCACGTAAGCGCGGCGACAAGATCATGTTCGAAGGTGCACAAGGTACTCTACTTGACATCGACCACGGTACTTACCCGTACGTAACTTCTTCTAACACGACTGCTGGTGGTGTTGCTGCAGGTTCTGGTTTCGGTCCTCGTCACATCGGTTACATCCTTGGTATTGCGAAAGCTTACTGTACTCGCGTTGGTGCAGGTCCATTCCCGACTGAGCTATACGACGGTCTAGACAAGCAAGATCCAGTAGGTAAACACCTAGGTGAAGTTGGTCATGAGTTCGGTGCGACAACAGGTCGTTTACGCCGTACTGGTTGGTTCGATGCTGTTGCTATGCGTCGTGCAATCCAAATCAACTCTGTATCTGGTTTCTGTCTAACTAAACTAGATGTACTAGATGGTCTAGAAGAGCTAAAAATCTGTACTGGTTACAAGATGGAAGATGGCTCTACGCTAGAAGTTTCTCCGATGGCTGCTGAAGCATTCGAAAAAGCAACGCCTATCTACGAAACAATGCCAGGTTGGTCTGAGAACACATTCGGTGCGAAATCAATCGAAGAGCTACCACAAGCTGCTCTAGATTACATCAAGCGTATCGAAGAGCTAACTGGCGTGCCAGTAGACATCATCTCTACAGGTCCTGACCGTAACGAAACTATCATTAAGGTTCACCCATTCGAAGCTTAATCGATACTCGTTAGAGATTATAAAAACCGGCTTTTATAGCCGGTTTTTTTGTATCTGTGAGTTGGGTTCACTGCCGAAAAATGCGACTCGCCGTGGCAAATATTTGCCGTTAAGCTTAAGTAGGAGGCAAAAATTGCCTAAAGCTTAACTGACCTTTGCCGATAAGGTTATCAAGCAGAGGAGATCCTTGGCTGATCTTTGGTTTCTTAGATACCTTAAAGAGTACATTTATGAAGTTACGAACAGTGGCTGCTTCACTGTTATTGATGCTGAGTGCGACATCGGCTTGGGCAGATGTTGCCGATGTAGGGGCGCCTGTCCCCATCTACACCGAAGCAGAGCTTATTAAGCTTATTGAGCAGAATAAGCACTTAGAACGCGTGCGCGCTGATAACTGCCAGCTAGTGGAAGATATCGTGGCACGTGCGACGCGCATTAACTTGCCGTCTTATGAATTCCTTTATGGCGATATGTTGGCGTGGGGCGTATGTGTAGAGCAAGACGTAGAGCTCGGTCTGTACTACATGGAAAACGCAGCCCACCAAGGCTTGCCAGCTGCACTAGAGCAGCTAGGTCGCTATTACTCTCGCGGTACTTTAGTCCAACAAGATAAAGAACGTGCAATCCCATACCTGCGAGAAGCGGCGGCAATGGGCAACTTAAATGCGCGTATTCATCTTGCTGAGCTATTGCTGCGTGATTACGGTAGCCCGTTGGATTACGAAGATGCCTACCGTTGGCTTTATAATTCGGTGACTGCCGATCAAAGAAAGCACAAACGTATTGCGATGCTGAGAAACGGTCTTGAGCAACGCATGCCACAAAACATTATTGCGCGCGCTAAGCGCCGCGACACCTTCTGGTAGGTGTACTCTTAAAACACCAGTAACTTCATAAAGCTCTGCCAATACATACAACAAAGCCCACATCATGTGGGCTTTGTTGTTTTTCCCGAAGCGTAATCGCAGGCGATTAAACGACTTTGTGTGGACCGAAGCACTCGTAATGGAACTGCTCTTGCGCTACGCCAAGCTCAAGCAATTGTTTCGCGACGTGCTGCATAAAGCCAACAGGACCACAGAAGTAAACTTGTACGTTGTCTTGCTTAAGGGCTGCTTCAATTTCAGTTAAGTTGACGAAACCGGTGAAGTGGAAGTCTTCACCAATCTTGTCTTCTGCTGTTGGTTGGTTGTACCAAACCAACGAGTTCATGTTCTCTTTAGCATTTACGAGCTGGTTTACGTGCTGTTTGAATGCGTGTTGTTGACCGTTTTCTGTAGCATGTACCCATGTGACTGGTGCTTGGTGCTCAGAAAGGCTCTCAAGCATTGATAGAGTCGGAGTTAGACCAACGCCCGCTGATACCAAAACAACCGGTGTAGCCGCGTCCACATCCATAAAGAAATCACCCGCAGGTGCCGCAAGTTGCACCTTATCGCCGATGCTCAACTCATCGTGAAGGAAGTTCGATACTTTACCGCCTTCTTCACGTTTTACCGAGATACGGTAAGTGTTCTCTTGAACCGCAGAGGATAGGCTGTATTGGCGAATCTCTTGGTTTTCGAACTTATCACTGTTGATGTAGATACCTAGGTATTGACCAGGTTTGTACTCAGAAACCACTTCACCATCGGTTGGTTTGAAAACAAAGCTACAGATGTTTTCGCTCTCAAGCTGCTTGCCCACCAACTCAAATTCACGCAGGCCACGCCAGCCACCTTGCAGTGCTGCATTCTCTTGGTAGATTTGCTCTTCACGCTGAATAAATACATTGGCCAGCACGCCATAAGCTTCTGCCCATGCATCAATCACTTCCTGACCCGGAGAGAACAACTCGTCGATCGTCGCAAGTAGATGTGTACCAACGATTTGGTACTGATCTTTGGTGATCATAAAACTGGTGTGTTTATGGGCGATTTTTTCTACTGCACTAAGCAGTGCTGGTAGGTTATCGATGTTGGTTGCGTAAGCGCAGATTGCATTAAATAGAGCTTCACGTTGGTCACCATTACGCTGATTACTCATGTTGAAAATGTCTTTCAACTCAGGGTTATGGGTGAACATACGATCGTAAAAGTGTGCCGTTAACTTCGGACCGGTTTCAGCAAGAAGTGGTGCGGTTGCTTTCACGATATCAATGGTTTGGTTGCTGAGCATAATGGCTTCCTATTTAAAGTTGTATTTGTAATGCATGTTTAAAGTTGTATCTCAAATGTATCTTTCGATCAAGAAAAGAATTACAATTTTGCTACTACAGAGGATAGCAACATGCAGTTAACTAGCTTTACCGATTATGCGCTCAGAACCTTGATTTACTTGGCTTCATTGCCAAAAGATGAGCTGACAAATATTACCGAAGTGACTGATTTATTTGGTGTATCACGTAACCATATGGTGAAAGTGATTAACCGTCTTGGTCAGCTTGGTTATGTGCATACGGTGCGCGGTAAAAATGGTGGTATTCGTTTGATGAAAGCGCCGCAAGAAATCACTGTCGGTGGTGTGGTGCGTGATTTAGAGCCATTAGATTTGGTGAATTGCTCTGTAGAATTTTGCCATATCACGCCGGCATGTCGTCTAAAAGAAAAGCTAGCGAAAGCGAAAATGGCGTTTTTGGCTGAATTAGATGGTTGCACGATTGAAGAGCTATTAAGTGATAATTCTGAACTGCTGATCTTACTTACCCGTCCTTAGCCTTCTTAACGTTCTATAAATCTTCTCACTGACACTCTTTTTTAAAGCAATTTCTGTAGCTTATCGAGAGACTCGGATATACTAGCTCTATACCTTCCTTGCTAGATAGGCGTGCCTATGTCAGACAATATTCCAAACGATCCTTTCGCAGATCGTGAATCCAAAAATTACGAAAATCCAATCCCAAGCCGAGAGTTCATTCTTGAGTTTCTAGAAGAAGCGGGCGTACCGATGAATCGCAATGATTTGTTTGAAGCGCTAAAACTTGAAGGTGAAGAGCATTACGAAGGTTTACGCCGTCGACTGCGCGCAATGGAGCGTGATGGGCAGCTCGTATTTACGCGCCGTCAGTGTTACGCGTTGCCAGAAAAACTTGAGATGGTGAAAGGTTACGTAATTGGTCACAAAGATGGTCATGGTTGGGTTCGTCCAGAAGGCAGTGTCGGCAAGGATAATGACATTGTACTGCCGCATCACCAGATGAAGCACATCATCCACGGTGACTACGTGTTGGTGCAACCAACTGACAACAGCAAGCGTGGTCGTCGTGAAGGTCGTCTTGTTCGTGTTTTAGAAGAGCGTAACACGCAGATCGTGGGGCGTTTCTTCCTTGAATACGGCTACTCATACGTTGTGCCAGATGACTCTCGCATCAGCCAAGATATTCTGATCCCAAATGAGCACAAAGCAGGTGCTCGTATGGGTAACGTGGTCGTTATTGAGATTACTGATCGCGGCTCTCGCTCACGTGGCATGATGGGTAAAGTGGTTGAAGTTCTTGGTGAGAACATGGCGCCGGGCATGGAAACGCAAATAGCAATCCGTACCCACCAAATTCCACACGATTGGCCAGCAGCCGTCGATAAACAGATCGAAAATCTGGGCGAAGAAGTTCCAGAAGAAGCAAAAGAAGGTCGTGTCGATCTACGTGACTTGCCACTAGTAACCATTGATGGCGAAGACGCTCGTGACTTTGATGATGCGGTTTACTGTGAGAAGAAAAAGAGCGGCGGTTGGCGTCTATGGGTCGCGATTGCTGACGTAAGTTACTACGTACGTACAGACTCTGCGCTGGACAAAGAAGCCATCAACCGTGGTAACTCGGTATACTTCCCATCGCAAGTTGTGCCAATGCTACCTGAAGTGCTATCAAACGGTTTGTGTTCACTTAACCCTCAGGTTGATCGCTTGTGTATGGTATGTGAGATGACCATCTCTGACACCGGTAAGCTATCAGGCTATAAACACTACGAAGCTGTGATGAACTCGCATGCGCGTCTGACTTACAACAAAGTGGGTGCGATTCTAGAAGGGGATGAAGAGCTGCGCATGCGTTATCACGCTGTCGTTCCTCACCTTGAAGAGCTGCACGCGATGTACAAAGTACTTAAAGAAGCGCGTGATAACCGTGGTGCGATTGAATTCGAAACCGTTGAAGCTAAATTTATCTTCAATGCGGATCGTAAGATTGAAAGCATCGAGCCGGTAATTCGTAACGACGCACATAAGATCATCGAAGAATGTATGATTCTAGCGAACATCGCTTCAGCGTCTTACGTTGAGAAAGCAAAAGAGCCAGCGTTGTACCGTGTTCACGAATCTCCGGGTGAACTGCGCCTGCAGGGGTTCCGTGATTTCCTCAGTGAGCTAGGTCTGGATCTGAAAGGTGGTTTAGAGCCATCACCAACCGATTATGCAGATTTGGTAAAACAAATTGCAGAACGTCAGGACAAAGAACTGATTCAAACCATGTTACTGCGCTCAATGAAGCAAGCGGTATACAACGCAGACAATGCCGGTCACTTTGGTCTAGCGCTGAAACGTTACGCGCACTTCACGTCGCCAATTCGTCGTTACCCTGACCTGTTGCTGCACCGCGCAATCAAGTACCTGATTGCTAAAGAAGAAGGTCGCAACCAAGATCGTTGGACACCAACTGGCGGTTACCATTACTCGTTTGACGACATGGACTTCTACGGTGAGCAATGTTCGATGACAGAGCGCCGTGCAGACGACGCAACTCGTGAAGTGGCAGATTGGTTGAAGTGTGAATACATGCAAGACCATGTTGGCGACGAGCTGGATGGTGTTATTGCCAATGTAACCAGCTTTGGTTTCTTTGTTCGTCTGACGGAACTGCATATCGATGGTTTGGTGCATATTTCAACGCTAGCGAACGACTACTACCAATTTGATCCTATTGGTCAAAGACTTATCGGCGAAAGCTTCGGTAACATCTATCGCCTAGGCGATGCGGTAAAAGTGAAAGTGCTTGCGGTTAACTTAAATGACAAGCAAATTGACTTTGAATTAATCGAAACAAGCCGTAAGCTACGCGGCAAAGGTAAGACTGCGAAGAAACGCGCAGCGGATGCCAAACGCAAAGCGAAAGAGAAAAAACGTGCGGCAACGAAAGGCGGCACTCGTGCAATACCTGCGATTGAACCAACCAAGCGACCAGAATCTGCTGAAGCAGAAAAACCTCGCAAAAATGGAGCAAAACGCAGTGACACTGAAGGTGCTAAAAAGCCGAAGAAAGCACGCAAGAAAAAGCCACACAGTAAGCCGAGAAAGACTAAGCGTACTAAGAGCGACGCTGAGTAGGCTGAATCGCCAATCTAGTCTGGATTTAAAGGGGTAGATTGGCGCAGGCAATACGACCAGAACAACAGGTTAAACAATGAGTAACGAATTTATCTACGGCATTCACGCAGTGAAGGCGGTATTGGAGCGCGAACCAGAGCGTTTTATCGAAGCATTTGTACTAAAAGGTCGTCAAGACGATCGCCTAATGCCAATTTTAAATGACCTTCAGGTATGTGGTGTTTCGATTCAGCAAATGACGCGTAAAACCTTGGATGACAAAGCGCGTGGCGCAAACCACCAAGGCATCATCGCTCGCGTGAAGCCAGCGAAACAGCTGAACGAAAACGACATCGATGACATCCTAGCGCAGCACGAGTCACCGCTACTATTGGTGTTGGATGGCGTGACTGATCCGCATAACCTAGGGGCTTGTCTACGTAATGCCGACGCAGCTGGCGTAGCAGCGATCATCGTACCGAAAGATCGCTCTGCACCGATGAACGCAACTGTAAGCAAAGTAGCTTGTGGTGCAGCAGAAGTCGTGCCATTGATCCGAGTGACCAACTTGGCTCGTACTATGCGTACACTGCAAGAGCAAGGCATCTGGTTTGTTGGTACGGCGGGCGAAGCGACGCACGATATTTACCAAGCAAAACTAACGGGTCCTCTTGCTATCGTAATGGGTGCAGAAGGTGACGGCATGCGTCGTCTGACTCGCGAAACCTGTGATGATTTGATTAAGATCCCAATGGCAGGTAGCGTTTCAAGCTTGAACGTATCTGTGGCATCTGGCATTTGTTTGTTTGAAGCGGTTCGTCAGCGTATTGCTGCAAAGTAATTGCTAAATAAATTTCTAATAAACAAATAGTTACTACAAAGTCAGACACAATGATAAAAACAAAGGATGGGGTGCCATCCTTTGTCGTTTTCACCGATTTATAAATAAAAATCTTCAGGGAAGTTATGACTCAACAAGACATTAAATTCATTGCCTTTGACCTAGACGGTACTTTGCTTGATAGCGTGCCAGATCTCGCGGTAGCGGCTGACCAAGCAGTACAAGCGCTTGGTTTTCCTTCTGTTTCAGAAGAGCAGGTTCGTGACTATGTTGGTAACGGCGCAGACGTGCTGATTGGACGCTCACTAAGCCAAAGCCTGACCATCAACCCAGAGTTGAGTGAAGAGCTTCGTGCAAAAGCGCGTGTACTGTTTGATGACTACTATGATCAAAGCGGTCACAAATTAAGCCACCTTTACCCGACGGTAAAAGAGACACTGGAAGAGTTACACAAAGCCGGCTTTGTTATGGCATTGGTAACCAACAAGCCTTCGAAGTTTGTGCCTGATGTTTTAGAAAAGCACGACATCGCAAAATACTTTGTTGATGTGCTAGGTGGCGATGCATTTCCAGAGAAAAAACCAAACCCAGTAGCACTGAACTGGCTGATGGAAAAACACCAAATCCAACCAAGTGAAATGTTGATGGTCGGCGACTCGAAGAACGACATTCTCGCGGCAAAGAATGCAGGTTGTGCTTCATTTGGTCTGACTTATGGTTACAACCACGGTGAGTCTATCTCTGCATCAAATCCAGATTTTGTCGCTGACAGTTTGGCAGAATTATTGGACGTTGTAGCGGTTTCTGCATAACGGCTACAAAAGAGCTTCCAAAATACTCGTTAATGAGTACACTGAGTAAACCGTGCACCTATTACTGCACGGTTTTTTTCATTTAATTAGATTAAGAAGTCAAAGGAATCATTCTAATGAGCAAACCCATTGTATTGAGTGGTGTTCAACCTTCAGGTGAACTAAGTATCGGTAACTACTTGGGTGCTCTACGTCAATGGCAGCAGATGCAAGACGATTATGATTGCCAATACTGTGTGGTAGACCTTCACGCGATTACGGTTCGTCAGGACCCTAAAGCGCTGCATGAAGCGACTCTAGACGCACTGGCGATCTGTCTGGCAGTTGGTGTTGACCCGAAGAAGAGCACGCTATTTGTTCAGTCACACGTACCAGAGCATGCTCAACTTGGTTGGCTTCTTAACTGTTACACCCAAATGGGTGAACTGGGTCGTATGACACAGTTTAAAGACAAATCTGCACGTTACTCAAACGACAACTCAAGCCAATTTGGTGATGTAAACGTTGGTCTGTTTGACTATCCAGTACTGATGGCGGCAGATATCCTGCTGTACGGTGCACATCAAGTGCCTGTAGGTAGCGACCAGAAGCAACATCTAGAGCTAGCGCGTGATATTGCTAACCGTTTTAACAATATCTACTCACCAGAGCAGCCAATCTTCCAAGTGCCAGAGCCTTACATTCCGACGGTAAATGCGCGTGTAATGAGCCTTCAAGACGCAACCAAGAAGATGTCTAAATCTGATGACAACCGTAAGAACGTTATCACGCTGTTGGAAGAGCCTAAGTCGATCATTAAGAAGATCAACAAAGCGCAAACCGACACAGAAACGCCACCGCGTATCGCTCACGACTGGGACAACAAGGCAGGTATCTCTAACCTAATGGGTCTGTACTCTGCGGCAACAGGCATGAGCTTTGAAGAGATTGAAGCGAAATACCAAGGCGTTGAAATGTACGGTCCATTCAAGAAAGACGTTGGTGAAGCTCTAGTTACTATGCTTGAGCCAATTCAGGCTGAATACCACCGCATTCGTGCTGACCGCGCTTACATGAACGAAGTAATGAAGCAAGGCGCTGAGAAAGCATCGGCACGTGCGGCTGAAACGTTGAAGAAAGCGTACGAAGCTGTAGGTTTTGTCGCTCGCCCATAGGTAAAATTCGAATACAAAAAAGCTCCACCATTGGTGGAGCTTTTTTTATGCTTATTTTCTGGAAGAGGCTTCTTCCTCGCAACGTGCCATATTGTAGTACTCGGCACGTCCTCGTGGTCCTGCAAACCATGCTTTTATAACAAAACCGCGTTCCGTGAAGTAACGCAGATCCTCGCATGCGATTTGATAGCTTGATTCGGTAATCGAAACTGGATCCCAAGCGTAACGCGAGAATCGCGGCAACTGAGCGGTGAAAGTAATCATCCCCTCATCACTTACATCAAAGTGTTCATACTGGTTAAGCTCGGCTTTAGCGTTCTCAATTAAGTGTTGGGTTGTGTTCGGCTTTAATGGTTGGCTTGTCTTGAGTTCGTATGGGATGGCTTGGCATCCAGCAAGAAATACCGAGCAAGCGAGAGTTAGCGCAACTGGTTGAAATCGTCTCATTTTCAGTCCTGTTTTTAATATGAGTTTTTATGGATATCCTGCTGCGTTGTTATAACCCCTGATTATCAAATTGACTAGGTGTTAGTGTCGAAAATAATGATTAATTTATAAAATCAGCCATTAAAAGGAGAATGATTCGCAATAAAATAAAGAAAATGAACCACTAAATTAGCAAGTGTTGATGTTTATTGCTCGGAAAATGACCTAAGTAATATACGAAACAGCCTTGTTAAAACCATTATTAATATTTTGCTTAACATTATGGGAAATATAAAACTGAGTAATTGATCTAATTTTACATATTTAAAGTTATTGTTAATTCTGTTAACAACAAAATCTGTTGAATGTATAAAACACCTCATAATAATAACTAAATATTTGTGAAACATTTCTCAATTAGCATGCCTTTTACTTTTCTTTTTGCATAAAAAAGAGAGATTTATCTAGTTAATAAATGAATCAAGTTGAACTGTGATCTTCCTCACAAGGAATAGGTCAGGAGACTTTTCGCGCTCAAAACTTACCGATTAAACACTCAATAGTATTGGTTAAATAAACGCCAGAGCCCAGTTTGACATATAGAACGAAATTCCATTTGAAATTAAATACAACAAGGAAATAGGCATGCTGAAAAGAAATGCAGTGGCTATAGCGATCTCTTCGCTATTTATGGCGACAGCGGTCAATGCTGCGACCATATATGAAGATGACAACGGAGACTTTCTAAAACTGTATGGCGAAGTGGGTGTTGGCGGACATGTTGGCGCAAACTACGAATACGGTGAATTTTACACTGATGAAAAAAGCTACATCGATGACTCTTTCGCTACGTTAGGCGTCAAAGGTAAGCGAGACAAAATGCACTACCGTCTAGAGCTAGATTATGAACGTGAGAATTGGAAGCACGGTTCTGGCGATCTAGTTCTAACCATCGATAAATTATTTGTTGGCTACGATGTGTGGGAAAACCAGTACATTGAAGCCGGTCTGACGGATACAGCATTTGATGATTACGATAAGTGGGGTGACTTCACTTTTGATACAACTGTAGAAACTGGTGAAGCTGGTGACCAAGACGTAACAATCAAATACGAAGGTCGTTACTTTGATGATGTAAAAGTCGGTGCTTCATACACTTACGGTGGTAAGTCTTCATCTGGTTCTGAGTTGGGTGACATTGTGAACGGCTACATTGGCTACTTTGGCGATAGCTTCTCAGCTGTTGTTGGTTTAGAAGGTCGCGGTGGTTCTGATGGTAAGTCGAAGTACGGTGAACAACGTTTGGTTGGTTTTGGTATGCGTTACGCAGTTAACGACACCATTCACTTAGGCTTCAACGCGTTCTACGAAGAAGAAGATATTGCTCGCAAAGAAACGGTTGTCGATAACACCGATAAAGAGAACAAGCAAAGCATCTTCAATGATTACCAAACCCAAGAAAACCAAGGTGCTTTGGTTTCTGCGAAATACATTTTCACCAAGCAGTGGGAGCTAGTGGGCTCTTACAACTACGAAGAATATGAAGCGTGGGATCCAAGCAGTGATGTTTGGGATGGTAAGCGATACAGCTGGGGTACAAGCCGCACATGGGGCACGCTAGGCGTGAACTACAAACCAACCAGCTCAAGCATTATTGCGCTTGAAATGAACGCTGGTGATGCTGCTCAAGACGCTTACGCTTATGCGCGCGTTTACTTCTAACCCACGATAGAGAGATTTCCCATGAATAAAAAAATGACCCTACTCGCGGGTGCGATTAGTAGTGTGCTAAGTGGCGCAGCATTTGCGGATATTAACGACATCATTATTTCTGAGTATGTTGAAGGCTCGGCATCAAATAAAGCCGTCGAAATTACCAACATAGGCTCTTCAGCACATACCTTTGACGGTACACTGTCGCTGTACTACTCGTCTTACAAAAACCAGATTAAAGATAAAGATGGTAACAACGTACTGAAAGGTAAGGACGGTAGAACTTTACAACCAGGTAAGAGCATCGTTGTTATTAACGGTGACGCGGGTGCTGAAATGCGAGCGTTCATTGAACGTTTGGGCGGTAAGGACGTGACAGTTGTTGCTGGTACTTACGATGAAGTAAAACACTCAGCAATGAACTTCAACGGTGATGACGCAGTGTGGTTGGGTACAAGCTCAGCGGAAGCGGACATTAAGGATATCTTTGGTACTTACGGTTACAAGGGCGATAAGCTTTGGGATGACCGAACCATGCGCCGTAAAGCAGGTTCAACACAAGCGACGACATATGATGAATCTCAGTGGGACAAGTTTGCAAAAGACGACTTCGGTGGTCTTGGTGATCCTACTGCAGTAAATAACGATCCAATTACACCACCAGAAAACACGCCATGTGCTGATGCTGCAGGCAGTCTTTCTTACAAAACCATTGGTGAAGTGCAAGGTGAAGGTTATTCATCGCCTCTGATTGAGTCTGGTTACGAGTCGGCAGATGAGTACTTAGTGACAGGTGTTGTGAGTGCGGTAACTACGAATCTAGTGAAGGGTTTCTTCCTTTACGACAACAATGCTGATGGTAATGTTAAGACATCAGACGGTGTGTTCGTTCAGACGAAAGGCGAGCTGTCTCAAGACATGGTTGGTCAACAAATCTGTGTTCGTGCCAAAGTAAAAGAGAACTATGGTGTAACAACACTGATTCCAACGAATGACATTTGGGAAGTTGAAAACGCTTCTCAAGTACCACCAACACCAGTTGATATGGTTCGTATCGATAGCGATGATGAAAACTTCCGTTCGACACTGGAACGTCTAGAAGGCATGCCTGTTCGATTGGTGAAAGATATGGATGCAGCTGAAGATGGCGAGCAGAACATGCGTGTTTCTCGTTCGTTCAGCTTTGATTTTGATAGCTTCCGTAACAACATGGTATTGGCATACAAGCGTCCAAACCCACAGCCAAACCAAGATCATGTAGCAGGCAGCGCAGAATCTCTGGCACAAAAAGCAGAAAACAAAGACTTCCGTGTTTATGTTGATACCGATGCTAAAGCACCAAATGGTCAAATTCCTTACTACCCAGATTTCTTTGCTGATCCAAAGAAAAACTACATCCGCATCAACGACTCTGTCGTTGGTTTAGAAGGTGTTCTGCATTACTCGTACAACGAGTTCCGTTTGATCCCAACGAATACGGTTGATAGCAAAGCGTTCATCCACAATACCGATCGAACTAAAGCGCCTTCGATCAAGGAAACAAACGATGCGTACTCTGCGGCTGATTCATTCAACATTCGTATCGCAACACAAAACGTACTGAACTACTTCAACTCACCATATGGCGGTTCTGATAACAGCTTTGGTGACAACCGTGGTGCTGAATCACAGCTGGACTTTGATCGTCAACAAGCCAAGATTGTAGAAGCAATTTACGGTCTAGATGCGGATATCGTTGGTTTGATGGAAATCGAGAACAACGGTTTCGGTGACTTTGGTGCAATCAATGAATTGCTTGCCGCAATCAATGCGAAGTACTACGACGAAGATTACGGTGACCGTAATAAGTCAAACTCTATCCACAACCGTTACGTGTTCGTTGGTTTTGATAAAAACGGCGACACCATTCTGGATGACCAAGATACGGTCGGCTCTGATGCGATTACTACAGGTATTATTTACCGCCCATCAAAAGTCTCTGTGATCTCTGGTCAAGTTATCCCGATGCCAAGTCAACATGCACCAATGATCGTCGATGAAAACGGTGCTCCAATCACAGACAGCAAAGGTGAAATCCGTGAGAGCGGTGATAACTACCAACGCAATACGGTAGCGGCTACTTTCCAAGTCTTGAACACAGGTAAGCGTCTAACGGTTTCGGTAAACCACTTGAAATCTAAAGGTTCGACTTGTTACGAAGATTGGAAAGGTTGGGAAACATGGGAAAAATTCGATCCTTCAAAAGATGATGTGAAGAGCGATGGTGACTTCCAGGGTTCTTGTGAGAACTTCCGTGTTGCTGCGGCTTATCAACTAGGTGAAGAGATGGCGAAGATCGAAGGTGACAAAGTAGTTCTTGGTGACATGAACTCTTACGCACACGAAGATCCAATGCTGGTTCTAACGTCTAACCCAACAGGTAAAACTCTGACTGCAGCGGGTTACACCTTCATTGGTAAACTGCCTCAATTTGGTCCAGAAGGCAAAGTCATTACTAAGACTTACGGCTACATCAACGCGGTTGATCGAATGATGCCTGCAGGCGAAACGGCTTGGAGTTACTCATACAATGATGAAGTGGGCTCGTTGGATCACCTATTGATCTCTGGTTCACTAGATAAGCGCTTAATTGATGCTGTTGATTGGCACATTAATGCGCCAGAGTCGTCACTGTACGATTACAACAGCAAGTACAAGGGCGGTGATACGAATGAACCAAACCCATTCTACTCACAAGACCCATACCGTTCGTCTGACCACGATTCTGCTCTCGTTACACTAGGCTACAAGTACGGTGAGGCTGGTGAGCGACTTGTGACAATCGCAACGAAGAGCGGTCGCGCAGATATCGGTTACGCAGTTCCAGCGACGGCTCAAAAGGGTGATGTAGCAACCTTGTCTATTTCTCCTGTTCCGGCTGATGCTCCAGCACTACCAAAAGTGACACTGGATAAAGATGGTGCGCAAATGGTGATGTTTGATTCAGCAAAACTACCAGTTGGTAAGTATGAGCTGACGATGACTCTGAACAACGAAACTTCAGGTGTTGTTAACCAGAAAGTGACGGATGTGGAGTTTATTAAACGTGATTCAAGCAATGTGAAACCTGTTCACCCAGAAAAAGATGGTTCTGGTGGTTCATTTGGCTTTGGCGCGCTACTTGCGATGCTAGGTCTAGGCTTCCTACGCCGTCGTCGCTAAGCGAATTTATTTCCTGACAAACAGTTCCTAAATAGCTGTAAAGACCAAAGGCCAGCCTATGCTGGCCTTTTTATTCAGCAAAAACTTGCCTTTCTTGCTTGGTATAGCAAAATACCGCCCTTGATTGTCACGAACGTGGCGATTCACCACTTAAGCATTGCCAAAACGGATTGGAGCAACCGACCTTTTATGTTGTTGATCATCGATAACTACGACTCTTTTACCTACAACCTTTACCAATACTTCTGCGAGCTTGGTGCAGACGTAAAGGTGGTGCGTAACGATGAAATCGACATCCAAGGCATTGAGGCGCTCAACCCAACTCATTTGGTGATCTCTCCAGGTCCCTGTACCCCTAACGAAGCGGGTATCTCTCTACAAGCTATCGAATGCTTTGCTGGTAAGTTACCAATCTTAGGCGTTTGCCTTGGTCATCAGGCGATTGCGCAGGTGTTTGGAGGGGAAGTGGTACGTGCTCGACAAGTGATGCACGGCAAGACATCACCAATTCGTCACAACGGTCGCAGTGTGTTTAAAAACCTTAATAACCCACTTACGGTAACCCGCTACCACTCTCTCGTGGTGAAAAACGGCACATTACCTGATGTGTTTGAATTGACCGCTTGGACTGAACTGCCTGACGGAGCCATGGACGAAATCATGGGTTATCAGCATAAAACCCTGCCAATTGACGCAGTACAGTTCCATCCTGAGTCGATTAAGACAGAACAAGGTCACGAACTGCTTGCGAACTTTCTTGCGCGCAAAGCGATCTGATCGCGATCACCTTTCTTAACAAATTCTTCATGTTTTTCGCCTGAGAATGGGAATGCAAAACTATGCGTTCTGTCTATTTGGTGGCGGCTATTCATTTTTCTCCTTTCTTTCTAAACCTTGCTATACATAACTTTTATAAAAAATCGCTTCTCTATTTGCGTTTCTTGGTGCATAAATAATCATAGATAGTGAGTATGGGTAGTCGCGCTCGGAAGCGAAAAGAATAAATCACTATTGAAATGGTTAATTAAATGTAAATACAATGCCGCAATAGCTTAAATGCAAAACATTATTTGCTGGCAAAGAGTGCCGGTTAAATTCGCTTATCTGCTAGGCATGCGGTATCAAGAAGGAATGTGCAATGACAACGGAAAACAAAGTAGAGCGCGGTTTATTCGATGAGGTAATGGTACCTTGCTATAACCCGATGGAAATGATCCCTGTAAAAGGTGAAGGTTCACGCATTTGGGATCAGAACGGAAATGAATACATCGACTTTGCTGGTGGTATTGCGGTGAGCTGTCTTGGTCATTGTCACCCAGTTATGGTGAACGCATTGACTGAGCAAGGTAACAAGCTTTGGCACCTAAGTAATGTTATGACTAACGAGCCAGCACTGCGATTGGCGAAGAAGTTAACAGAAGTCAGCTTTGCTGAGCGCGTGTTCTTCGCTAACTCTGGCGCAGAAGCAAACGAAGCGGCACTAAAGCTAGCACGTCGTTACGCAGCAGACGTTCATGGTACAGAGAAATCTGAAATCATCGCATTCAAACAAGGTTTCCACGGTCGTACTTTCTTCACGGTAACAGTAGGCGGTCAAGCGGCTTACTCAGACGGTTTTGGTCCTAAACCTGGCGATGTGACACACCTTCCTTACAACGATATCGAAGCACTTCAAGCACACATGTCGGATCGCACTTGTGCCGTAATGATGGAGCCTCTGCAAGGTGAGGGCGGCATCATTCCACCAACACCTGAGTTCGCTCAAGCAGTTCGTGAACTGTGTGACAAGCACAACGCACTGTTGATCTTCGATGAAGTGCAAACTGGTAACGGTCGTACTGGTCATTTCTATGCATACCAAGGTCTAGGCATCACGCCAGACATTCTAAGCACAGCGAAATCACTGGGTGGTGGTTTCCCTATCGGTGCGATGCTAACGACAGCAAAACTGGCTGAGCACATGAAAGTGGGCACGCACGGTTCAACTTACGGCGGTAACCCACTAGCGTGTGCGGTTGCAGAAGCGGTTGTTGAAGAAGTGACAAAACCAGAAGTATTGGCTGGCGTACTAGAGCGTGAAGCCATGTTCCGTGAAGGTCTGGAGAAGATTAACGCGAAATACAACATCTTCTCTGAAGTGCGTGGTAAAGGTCTACTGCTTGGTGCAGCACTTAATGAAGAGTGGCAAGGTCGTGCGCGTGACGTACTGGTTGCTGCGGGTAAACAAGGTCTCATGGTATTGGTTGCGGGTGCCAATGTCGTACGTTTCACACCATCACTCGTTATCACACAACAAGAAATCGAAGAAGGTTTGGCGAAGCTAGATAAAGCGATCGCAACGCTGGTTTAAGCGCGATCTCCGCTTATCGTCAACCTAGACACCCCCATCAAGGATCTCTGATGGGGGTATTGTTCCTACAATATAGTTAGGATCTTCTTGCATCTGGAGGGAGTATTGATGCTAGTAGTTCGCCCTATCGCAATGTCGGATTATGACGCGCTGCACACCTGTGCGGTTGAGTCAGGTCATGGATTTACATCTCTACCGGTTAACGCAGAACTGTTAACCAATCGAATCAAACACTCAGAATACAGTTTTGGCAAACCTGATGTGAAGGAAGCCGGTGATGAAGGCTACCTAATGGTGGGCTTTGAATCTGAAACTGGTGAGGTGGCAGGTACCACAGGTATTGAAGCTTCGATTGGCTGGGATGTGCCATTTTATTCTTACCACATCAGTAAAGTGGTGCACTCGTCACCAAAGCTTGGCGTAAACAACGTGGTTAAGCTACTGACTTTTGGTAACAACTACACGGGTAACAGCGAAATCTGTACCTTGTTCCTACGTGAGAAATTCCGTGGTGGCTTGAACGGGCGTCTGATGTCTAAGTGTCGTTTCTTAATGATGGCAGAGCACCCAGAGCGTTTCTCGGAAACCATCTTTGCTGAAATGCGTGGCGTATCAGACGAGAACGGTAACTCGCCATTCTGGCAGTGGCTTCAAGAGCATTTCTTCTCTATCGATTTTACGCTTGCGGATTACCTAACTGGTATCGGCAAGAAAGGCTTTATCGCCGACTTGATGCCGAAGTTGCCAATCTACATCAACCTACTGAGCCCAGAAGCGCAAGCCGTGATTGGTAAAGTGCACGACAATACACGTCCAGCATTGAAGCTGCTTGAGCGTGAAGGTTTTACCAACCGTGGATACGTCGACATTTTCGATGGTGGTCCAACGGTGGAGTGTGACTTACGTAATATCGAATCGGTACGCCACTCATTCCGCGCGCAAGTCAAAATCTCGGAGCACACCAGCACACAAGACTTCTTGATGTGTAATTCATCATTCGAGAACTTCCGTGCTGCAGCTGCAAAAGCGGCTTACGACGCAGAAACGCAAAGCGTAGTGCTTGCACCAGAATTGGCGGATGCACTCTTGGTTGAGGAAGGGGATTTTGTTCGCCTTCTTCCGCAGTAACTGACGACAGAATTTAAGGATAGAAACAATGACACATTGGATTGCAGGTGAATGGGTACAAGGTCAGGGTGAAGCATTTACGTCTCTGTCGCCTTACAACCAAGAAGTGATCTGGCAAGGTAACGGCGCAACAGCAGAGCAGGTCAACCAAGCGGTATCTGCGGCGCGTGAAGCGTTTGTCGATTGGAAGAAGCGCCCATTTGCAGAGCGCGAAGCGATCGTGTTGGCTTTTGCAGAGAAAGTAAAAGAGAACAGCGAAAAAATCGCTGAAGTGATTGCCAAAGAAACCGGCAAGCCAATCTGGGAAACACGTACCGAAGCGGCAGCGATGGCAGGTAAAATTGCGATTTCTATTCGTGCTTACCACGAGCGTACGGGTGAAGCGACACGTGAAGCCGCAGGAAACCAAATTGTATTGCGTCATCGCCCATTGGGTGTGATGGCGGTGTTTGGTCCTTATAACTTCCCGGGTCACCTGCCAAATGGTCACATCGTGCCAGCACTATTGGCTGGTAACACCGTGGTCTTCAAACCGTCTGAGCAAACGCCATGGACGGGTGAACTCGCTATGAAGCTGTGGGAAGAGGTCGGTCTACCAAAAGGTGTGATTAACCTAGTCCAAGGCGCGAAAGAAACCGGTATTGCGCTGGCGGATGCGAAAGGTATCGATGGCGTGCTGTTTACTGGTAGTGCAAACACAGGTCATGTTCTACATCGTCAGTTTGCTGGTCAGCCGGGCAAAATGCTGGCGCTTGAAATGGGTGGCAACAACCCGATGGTTATCTCGGATAACTACGGTGACTTAGACGCAACGGTTTACACCATCATCCAATCTGCCTTCATCAGTGCAGGGCAACGCTGTACCTGTGCTCGTCGACTATACATTCCATTTGGCGACAAGGGTGATGCAGTCATTACTAAGCTGGTGGAAGCGACACGCAATATTCGTGTAGGCCAACCATTTGCAGAGCCTGCGCCTTTCATGGGACCGCAAATTTCGGTAGCGGCGGCCAAGTTCATTCTCGATGCACAAGCGAACTTGCAATCACTGGGTGGCGAAAGCTTGATTGAAGCAAAAGCAGGCGAAGCGGCGTTTGTTTCTCCGGGCATCATCGATGTGACGAACATTGCCGAGTTGCCAGATGAAGAGTACTTCGGCCCACTTCTGCAAGTGGTGCGCTATGAAGGGCTAGAGAAAGCAGTAGAGCTGGCGAACGATACGCGCTTTGGTCTATCTGCAGGTCTGGTTTCAACCGATGACCAAGAATGGGAATACTTCGTGGACCACATTCGTGCTGGCATCGTGAACCGCAACCGTCAGCTGACGGGCGCAAGTGGTGATGCGCCATTTGGTGGTCCGGGTGCGTCGGGTAACCTACGCCCTAGTGCTTACTACGCAGCAGACTACTGTGCGTACCCAATGGCATCAATGGAAGGACAAGAGACGGTCTTACCTGCCACATTGAGCCCGGGTGTAAGCCTGTAATAGAGAAACACGAAGTGGTGACAAAGTATCGCCGCTTCTCTCTGCCGGAGCTATTTACCAAGTTAGGATTCTGGTAAGCGCGCTGGCAAACGCCAAAGGCGAGCTTAAGACTCTCCAGAGCGTGTTGACTGACTGGCACTTATGCCACACATACCGTCACAGGTTGATGACCGCTCGTTCGTGATTCTGGACAGCCCACGGGCTGTGAACGAGCGGTCAACTTCCTCTTACCCCTAACTCTACATTTCATAACAAGGAGTCGTTATGACGCCCGATGTGTTATTTGAATCGCTATGGCAAGACTACATTCAACGTCTTTGCCCTTCTGCTGCTAAAGTTCATCAGCTTCTTCAAGAAGATGAGCCTCTGATTAATGACCATATTGCGCTACGTACGTTTAATGTCGCTCCCCTAGGCATTGAAACGTTAGCGAAGCCATTCCTAGCGGTGGGTTACAAAGCCTGTGGTGACTACGTATTTGAAAGCAAAAAGCTGGTGGCAAAACATTTTGAGCACCCAGATCCGAAACAGCCAAAAGTCTTCATCAGTGAATTGAAAGTGGATGAGTGCTCACCAGAGCTACAAGCCATCGTTCATAAACTGGTAGAGCAGGTTGATGCGTCTAAATTGACCAGCAGTGATTTCTTGTACGGCGGACGTTTGTGGGACCTTAGCTATGCTGACTTCCAGATCTTAGCGAAAGAGAGTGAGTACGCTTCTTGGCTTGCTGCGCACGGTTACGGAGCGAACCACTTCACGGTGAGTGTGAATCAACTCAATCAGCATGAAGAAGTGAAGCAAGTGAACGACCACCTACGCACCGTAGGCTTTATCATCAACGAGAATGGCGGTGAAGTAAAAGGTACGCCAGAGGTGCTACTAGAGCAATCATCGACCATGGCAGACAAAGTGCCAGTGACCTTCACTGAAGGCGTTGAGGTGATTCCTGGAGGCTTTTACGAGTTTGCCAAGCGCTACCCAATGGATAACGGTGAGTTGTACCCAGGATTTGTAGCTGCATCGGCAGATAAGATCTTCGAGAGTACCAACGGTTAATAGATACAAGACGAGAACCACTTCGCTTCGAGAGGGTTTTTACTTGGAATCTGAGAAGGCTTCATCTCAAAGGATGAAGTCCGTTGTGAAGCGCAGCGCTCTCGACTCTCAATGTCTAACTCCCAAAAAACAAAAAAGCCACCAAACTTGCATTTGGTGGCTTTTAAATTTTTTAAACGTTAATCGAGATTAACGAGTCCCGTAAACAACGATAGTTTTACCGTGCGCAGAAATTAGGTTCTGCTCTTCTAGCATCTTCAAGATACGACCTACTGTCTCACGAGAACAGCCAACAATTTGACCGATTTCTTGACGAGTGATCTTGATTTGCATGCCGTCTGGGTGCGTCATCGCATCTGGTTGTTTAGCAAGGTTCAGAAGAGTCTGAGCGATACGACCAGTTACGTCTAGGAACGCTAGGTCACCCACTTTTTGGCTAGTAACTTGTAGACGACGAGCCATTTGCGCTGAAAGACGCATTAGGATGTCTGGGTTAACTTGGATAAGTTGACGGAATTTCTTGAAAGAAATCTCTGCCACTTCACAAGGAGATTTAGCGCGAACCCAAGCTGTACGCTCTTGGTCTTCTTCGAATAGACCAAGCTCACCAATGAAGTCGCCTTGGTTTAGGTAAGAAAGGATCATTTCCTTACCTTCTTCGTCTTTGATAAGAACCGCAACAGAACCTTTAACGATGTAGTACAAAGTCTCTGCTTTTTCGCCCGCGTGAATTAGCGTGCTCTTTGATGGGTACTTATGAATATGACAGTGTGAAAGAAACCACTCTAATGTTGGGTCGGTTTGAGGTTTACCTAGAACCATAATATCTCACTTCCTCTGCAGGGTACGCTTGCGCTATCCATATTTTAGCTAAGCCTGAATTGGCTTACTAGAATAAGAGCACTTTTTATATGCTGCAAGCTCTCTTGTGTTTCGGTTAGAAATAGTATCCTTTTTCGGAAACGATTTCTTGATTTTAATCGTGCCATGATTGAGATTTTGTAAGCAAAACTGTGCACATGATCACGGTATGAAAAGTAAACACTCAATTAACGAGGTTTTTAGCCAATTTTTCCGGTTTCGATGAGTTGCTGCAGAATCGGTCTCACTATGAGCTCCATTGCAAAGCTCATCTTACCGCCAGGAACCACAATGGTGTTATGGCGAGACATGAAGGAGCCATCAATCATCGCCAACAAATACGGGAAGTCGACATTCTTGATACCGCGCAGGCGGATCACCACGAAGCTTTCATCCAAGCTAGGGATGCCTTTAGCGTTAAGTGGGTTAGAAGTATCGACGGTTGGTACGCGTTGGAAGTTGATATGTGTGCGAGAAAATTGCGGGGTAATGTAGTTCAGGTAATCGTCCATCGAGCGCACGATCGAATCCATCACCGCTTCTCTTGAATGACCACGATCGCGCGTGTCACGAACGAACTTTTGAATCCATTCCAAGTTCACAATCGGCACCATGCCAATTAGAAAGTCGACGTGACGCGCCACATTGACATCACCATCTACCACGCCACCGTGTAAACCTTCGTAGAACAGCACATCGCTGTTTTCTGGCAGATCTTGCCAAGGCGTAAAGGTGCCCGGCATTTGGTTGTATGGAACGGCTTCATCAAAAGTGTGCAGATAGCGGCGCACGCTGCCAGTGCCATCTTCACCGAACTTACGGAAGAACTCTTCTAGCCCCGGAAAGTCATTGGCTTGTGGACCAAAGTAGCTGATGTGTTTGCCTTGCTCACGCGCTTTGCGGATTTCGACATCCATCTCTGGACGTGTAAAGCGGTGGAAGCTGTCACCTTCAACCCACGCTGGTTTGACGTTCATCATATTGAACATCTTGCGGAAGGCTTCAGAAGTGGTGGTAGTGCCGGCACCGGACGAACCAGTAACCGCAATGATTGGGTGTTTCGCTGACATGACAAACCTTGTCGAAAATTACTTACCTGTAAAGTGCAGCACACGTATGCTGCACGGTCGATAACCCACTATAGCACGTAACAAGCCCTTGTCATCGAGTGGGATACGGTAAAATGTGAAGGGTCTAAAACTTTGCTTTTAGTTGGATATCAACCGTTTCATGAAGCTCAGAAAATACGATGACCGCTTCGCCTTTCTCTAATTGGGTTTTGACCTGATCGATTTTACTCTGCAGTGAAACTTCGACTGAGCCGTAGTCGGTGCCTTCACGTAGCACGAATTCGCGGATCAGGTTTTCTAGTGTCTCTGGCGAAATGTCTTGCCATGGAATGATCATAAATACCTCAAACTTTTATGATGTTTAAGCGCGCCTCTTAGGTTATTGATGTCTGGCGCGCCTAGATAGTTTACTGTGTTCGTGGCACTGATACAGCAGAAAGGTACTCAGCGGCGATACTTTCGTAATAAGCCGGTAATGCTTCTTCTAACCAGAATTTAGGTTTTAATGCCGTGCCCGTCAGGAAGCCAACGTGTCCACCATGTTCATAAAGCCGATAATCAATGTTGTCTGGCAATACGAATTTTGGGATCACCTCTTCGGTCATAAACGGATCGTCTTTGGCGTGGATGATCAAGGTTGGCAAGGTGATCTGTTGCAACTTGCTTAAGCCTGAACATTGATCGTAATAATCTTGCGCGTCTTTAAAACCATGCAGAGGCGCGGTGATCAAGTCATCAAATTCATACAAGCGAGTCACGCGTTTGATCGAGTTATACGACAAGGCGAGTTCACCTTGGATTAAGTCGTGCTTTTGCAGTGCATTGCGTTTGAGTGAAGAGAGCAAGTAACGTCGGTAAACTTTCGAGAAGCCCTGCTCAATACGATTGGCACATGCTGCCAAGTCCAGTGGTGCAGAGACAATGGTTGCGGCACTTAATATTGGGTCGTCTTTATACTCAGCCAAGTAGTTCGCCAGCATGTTACCGCCAAGGGAAATGCCGACCGCAACTTTAGGGTTGTTAGGGAATTGCTGATTGAGTTGCTCAAGAAAGAAACGAGCATCCGTTACTTCGCCAGAATGATAGGCGCGGGCTTTCTTGTTTGGCTTACCGCTGCAACCACGAAAGTGCATCATCACTGACAGCCAACCCGATTTAGAGAAGGCGTTCATCAAACCGTTCGCATACGGACTATAGAAGCAGCCTTCTAAGCCATGAAAGAGGACGAAGATTGGTTTGTTGTGAGCGGCTTCAGAATCTGGCTGTTGTGACCACGCCAAATCTAAGAAGTCACCATCCGGTGTATCGAGTGTTTGCCAAATAGGCGTAAACAACGCTTTCTTGCGGATAAAGCGTGGCAATAGCGTCTGAAGATGCGGGTTCTTAATCCCGGCGGCTGCGAAAAATTGTGTCATACCTAACTGCTCTTATATGGTCCTTCAATGTTCGCTGAAGAACTTATTAATATAATCCTTTATAGCTTTAGTATAGATATTTTACTGGTTTATGACTGATTTATGGATATTGAATGTTTGGAACTGGAATGGAGAATGCCTGTTGCAGATGCTCTCCACCTAACTGGCGACAGTATCTCAGCGTCAGTGGTTCGCCATCATTCTTGACTAATCTGAGTGAGTTGACGCAGTCGACGAGGTCGGACTGTTGCTGTTTTTCGAGCTGCAATTCGAACTGTAATGCTTCGCGATAAAGCGCGTCATTAACTTGTGATTTGAGGTGGCGACGAAGTTCACGGTAAGAGTGGAGCAGGGTTTCACTTCGACCAAGACAGCCTTGAACTAAATGCCAGTCTTGCTCTTGGAAAATCACCTGCTGCTCATCGAGCCATCTGAGCAGCAGTAATAGGTTCACGTTGCCGTGGTAGTTGTTTTGCAATGATAAGCACGCTTCCTTCACTTCTCGCACACCATAAAATTGCAAACTGAACTGCCAAAGGTGTTCTAGGGTAAGAGTGTATTCCGCGTGCTCGTTTGTCATTGATTAAACTCTAGTTCCATCTGCTCGAGTGTTTCTTGGGCAGACATCCATTCCATTTCTATTTCTTCAAGATCTGCTTTGCTAGAAGCTTGAAGCGCCAACACTTCGTTAAGTTTAGCCTTGTTTTCGGCTTCATACAGCGAGTTATCCGCTAATTGCTCTTCTGCTTTCGCTAGAGCTTCACCTAACTTATCCATTTTGTTTTCTAACTGTGTCAGCGTTTTGCGAATTGGTGCGGTCTGCTTACGAAATTCTGCTTCGCGTCGCTTTTGCTCTTTTTTCGCCGCTGCACTGTTGGCGTTATCTTTAACTGGTTGAGCAGCTTGTGCTTCTTTACGCTCGGCTTTTTGTTGCTCGGTCAACCACTTGTAGTAATCGTTCAAGTCACCGTCGAATGGTGCGACTTGGCGATCGTGCACAAGGTACAAATCATCTGTGGTTGCACGCAATAGGTAGCGATCGTGCGAAACAATCACCATCGCACCTTCGAATGTTTGTAGTGCCATCGTTAGTGCTTGGCGCATGTCCAAGTCTAAGTGGTTGGTCGGTTCATCGAGTAGCAATAGGTTTGGTTTCTGCCACACAATTAATGCCAATACCAAACGTGCTTTTTCACCACCAGAAAACGGTGCGACTTTCTCAAGTGCTTTATCACCTTGGAAACCAAAGCTACCTAGGTAATCACGTAGCTGCTGCTCGGTTTGATCCGGTGCGATTTGCATCATGTGTTGCAGCGGTGTTTCTTCTGGGTGCAGTGTTTCTAGTTGGTGCTGAGCGAAGTAACCGATCTTCACGCCTTGTGAATAAGTGAGATCACCGCCTTGCGCTTTGAGCTCACCAGACAGCAATTTGATCAAGGTTGATTTACCCGCGCCGTTACGACCAAGTAGACCAATACGGCTGCCCGGCACTAAGTTAAGGCGGATCTTCTCTAAGATCAGGTTGTCACCGTAGCCTGCCGATACTTCATCCATCATCATGATTGGGTTTGGTAGGGCTGCAGGATCGCGGAACTGGAAACTAAATGGGTTATCGAACTGCGCTGGCAGTACCTTCTCCATACGCTCCAGCGCTTTAATACGGCTTTGTGCTTGGCGCGCTTTGGATGCTTTGTAACGGAAGCGGTCAATATAGCTTTGCATGTGCGACATCTGTTTCTGTTGCTTCTCGAACATCGCTTGTTGCAGCACCATCTTTTGTGCGCGTTGGTTTTCGAATGACGAGTAGTTACCCGTGTATTCGTTCAACTGCTGGTTCTCGATGTGAATGATGCGACCAACGATCGGGTCCAAGAAGTCACGGTCGTGCGAGATCAGAATCAGCGTACCAGGGTAGTTTTGTAGCCAGCGCTCTAGCCACATTACCGCGTCCAAATCCAAGTGGTTGGTTGGTTCGTCGAGTAACAGTAGATCAGAACGACACAATAGCGCTTGAGCCAAGTTAAGGCGCATACGCCAACCACCCGAGAACTGAGTCAGGTTCCAACTCATTTGCTCTTGGCTAAAGCCCAGACCATCAAGCAGTTCGGCAGCACGTGCGCGAATGCTGTAACCGCCAATGGTTTCAATTTTGCCGTGGATCTCCGCAACTAGGGTGCCGTTGTCTTTCTCTTCGGCGACAGCCAGTTGAGCTTCAAGATCGCGGAACTCACGATCACCATCAATGACGTATTCCAGTGCACTACGGTCGAGTGCTGGCGTTTCCTGTGCAACCCAAGCCAATTCCCAATGTTGAGGTTGGCTAAATGAGCCTGCATCAATCGACAGTTCATCTTTTAGTAGGGCAAACAGAGTTGATTTACCACAGCCATTTTTACCAACCAGACCTACTTTGTCGCCTGGGTGAATGGTTGCAGATGCTTGGTCTAAAAGAGGTTTACCGCCACGCAGTAACTGAATATCAGAGAAGGTAATCATAGAGTTTTAATTCACTTTGCGCAGTGCGCGTTTCTTGGTCGTTGATCTCGCGGTGAATAGTAGGGGTATTGGCGGGAAAAGTCGATCTCTGCGCTTTAATTGCATTATGCTATACAAAAAAGTATAACAAACTGATAACGATAATTTTCCCTGAGAAATCAACACAAGGACGACCATTTGGCTGTTGCTACGCCCATTCCTCCGAGGGTTCTGGTTATTTATGCTCACCCAGAACCGCAAAACTCCATTGCCAACCAAGTGATGATTAAAAAAATCGAATCACTGGGTCATGTCACCGTGCACGATCTTTATGGCGCGTACCCTGATTTCTTTATTGATGTGAACTACGAACACGATCTGCTGATGTCGCATGATGTGATCGTTTTTCATCATCCTCTCTATATGTATTCCTGTCCTGCACTGTTGAAAGAATGGATGGATCGTGTGTTGGGCAAAGGTTTTGCGTTCGGTGATGGTAGCGCATTAGCGGGTAAGTACTGGCGCAGTGTGATCACTACTGGCGGTAAAGAGGATGCGTTCAGCCCGATGGGTTACAACAAATACCCACTTGAGCAAATTCTACAACCGTTTGAACTGACTGCCGCTTTATGTCAGATGCATTGGATTGAGCCTTTAGTGCTGTACTGGTCGCGCAATGTATCGGACATCGAACGTTATCAGCATGCTGAACAATATCGTCAATGGCTGAACAACCCCCTGAGAGAGTGGGATGAGCAAGGAGGTTACCATGGCGATAACCAGTGAGTTTCTTCAAAGTAGTGTGGTATTCCTTTCTGCTGCCGTTATTGCAGTGCCGATTGCCCAGCGACTTGGTCTGGGCTCTGTGCTTGGCTACCTGATTGCAGGCGTTCTAATTGGTCCTTGGGGGCTGGGGTTAATCAGTGATGTGGACGCGATTCTCCACTTTGCTGAACTCGGGGTGGTGTTGCTGCTGTTCTTAATTGGTTTAGAACTGAACCCCAAAAAGTTATGGCAGATGCGCGGACCAATCCTCGGTCTGGGTGGTGCCCAAGTTATTGTTACCACGGCGGTGATAGGCAGCATCGTCAGCCTGTTTGGATTGAGCATGCAAGTGAGCTTAGTGATCGGTATGGGCTTGGCACTCTCGTCCACCGCGATTGCACTAAAAGTGATCGAAGAGCAGGGGCAAGCTGGCACGGAAACCGGACAATCTGGTTTTGCGGTGCTGCTGTTCCAAGATATTGCCGTCATTCCGATGCTCGCCATGTTGCCATTACTCGCTGGTGGTCAAAGCGGCGGTGATTGGTTAGATGCTATTTGGGTATTAGGCAGTGTGGTTGCGTTATTAGTTGGCGGTCATTTCCTCTTACGTCCTTTGTTCCGTTTTGTGGTGATGAGTGGTGTGCGAGAACTCTTCACCGTTGCCGCCCTCCTAGTCGTACTTGGCATTTCTGTTGCGATGCAAAAGCTGGGGCTGTCGATGGCACTCGGTACTTTCTTAGCAGGTGTGTTACTGGCAGAAAGTGAATACCGTCATGAACTAGAAATCGCGATTGAACCGTTTAAAGGTCTGCTGCTTGGCTTGTTCTTTATTGCTGTGGGTATGGCAGTGAATCTTGGTTTATTAGCCTTGCAACCGTTCGCAATTATTGGTGCCGTGATTGCTCTCGTGGTGGTCAAAGGTTTGGTTCTGTATGTCTTAGCTCGCACTGCTCGAGTCCGTGCGAAATCGCGCAGTCGTATGGCGGCGATTTTGAGCCAAGGTGGCGAGTTTGCGTTTGTGATTTTTACCGCTGCAAGTCAAGAAGGAATCTTAACCAAAGAGCAAGTTGCCTTCCTGTTGGTGGTGGTGAGCTTGTCGATGGTGACGACGCCGCTGTTGCTCATGGGGCAGAAAAAATGGTTTGCGCACACGCTTAACCAAGAAGAAGAGAGCGTCACGACCAATGTGGTGGATCGTCGACCACGAGTGATCATCGCAGGCTTTGGTCGTTTTGGTCAGATTGTTGGACGCCTGATGTACGCCAACAAGATCAAAGTAACGGTACTAGAAAGTGACGCGAGCCAAATCCACTTGCTGCGTAAATATGGTTATAAGGTGTTTTATGGTGATGCGACTCAGATTGATTTGTTACGCGCCGCGGGAGCGGATAAAGCAGAAGCCTTAGTGATCTGTACCGACTCACCAGATGAGGTGATGGCGATTGTCGACATTTGCCGTGCGCACTTCCCGAAATTGAAGATCCTTGCCCGTGCCCGCAGCCGCGTAGAAGCCTACCAGCTAATGAACCACGGCGTGCAAAATTACTCGCGAGAAACCTTTTTAGGCGCATTAGATCTAGGTCGCCAAGCGCTCGTAGAATTAGGTATGCACCCGTATCAAGCAAAGCGGGCAGAAGCACATTTTCGCAAGCTAGATAATGCTATGCTCAAAGACTTGTTACCTCAGCACAATGAGGACAAAGAACTCGCTCAACGCTCGAAAGAAGCACGTAAAGAACTAGAAGAAATCTTCGGTCGTGAAATGGAAAGCGACCAACAGTCGCCAAATCATTGGAAGTAGTACCCGCGCAGCATCAAGCGGGAAAAGGAACAAAAGTGAAAGCCAAGAAACGTTTTATCGCGGGTGCAAGCTGCCCGCAATGCAGTCAGCAAGATACTCTGCGCTGGTGGATTGATAACAACATTGAGCTGGTTGAGTGTGTCGACTGCGATTATACCGAGCAGCGTAAACCGCAATCTGTAGAAAAAAATAAACACTCAGAACAAGAAATGATCGGGATTTTTAAGCCTGAGTAATTGAACTTCGTTAATTGATCCCCATAATACTATCATCTCGGTACTTAACCCCATTCTGGTTAGGTCAATTAATCTCCCTGGAGTTAGTATGAAAATTGAAAAGAACGTTGTTGCAAGCCTTGCATACAAAGTAATGTTGGAAGACGGTGTTGTTGTTGATCAATCAACTTCTGAAGCACCTCTTGATTACCTTCACGGTCACAACAACCTAATCACTGGTCTTGAGAAAGAACTAGAAGGTAAAGTGGCTGGCGACAAGTTCTCAGTAACAGTAGCTCCTGAAGATGCGTACGGCGACCACAACGATGCACTAGTGCAACGTGTTCCTGCAGACGTATTCCAAGGCGTTGACCAAATCGAAGTTGGCATGCGTTTTCTAGCAGATACTGACCAAGGTCCAATCCCTGTAGAAGTAACTGAAGTAGACGGCGACGAAGTTGTTGTAGACGGCAACCACATGCTAGCTGGTCAAACACTAACTTTCGAAGTAGAAGTTATGGCTACTCGTGAAGCGACAGCTGAAGAGATCGAACACGGTCACATCCACCAAGGTGGTGGCTGTTGTGGCGGTCACGACCACGATCACGAAGGCGGCTGCTGCGGTGGCGAAGAAAAAGCTGACGACCACGAATGTTGTGGCGGCGGCGGTTGCGGTTCTCACTAATCGCACGCTCTTCACTAGATAACGCTATCTAGCAAAGCTTTAAAAAGCGCAAGTTGAGGTTTCAACTTGCGCTTTTTGTCTATCTGGGGTGTAGTGCCAATCATACAAGGAATAACAGTTGGACAAAGCGATGATGAAACCTTTCTCGATTGCCATTCATGGTGGTGCAGGCACTATCTTGCGTGAACAGATGAGTGACGAACTGCAACAATCCATCTTGGCGGATTTAGAAGCTGCGGTAAAAGCGGGGCATCAAATCCTAGCAACAGGTGGTGAAGCCATAGATGCGGTCGTGGCGGCAGTGAAAGTGCTGGAAGACTCTCCTAATTTTAATGCGGGTAAAGGCTCGGTACTGACCCATAACGAGATGGTCGAAATGGATGCCTCTGTGATGGATGGTCGACAGCAAGCCGCAGGGGCAGTCGCTGGGGTGCGTCATATCAGAAACCCCATTGAACTCGCTCGTGACGTGATGCGAAACAGCAACCATGTATTGTTGGTGGGCGAGGGCGCAGAGAAGTTTGCTTTTGAACAAGGTCATGAGTACACCGAGCAGGATTACTTCTTTACCGATCGCCGCTATGAGCAGTTGCTGTCTATGCGTGAGAAAGGACTGTTTGCTCTGTCGGAATCTCGTTACCCAGATGATCGTAAGCACGGTACGGTTGGTGCGGTGGCATTGGACCAACAAGGCAACTTAGCCGCTGCAACCAGTACTGGTGGCGTGACCAACAAGAAATACGGTCGAGTGGGAGACTCCGCTCTGATTGGTTGTGGTACGGTGGCAGAGAATGGTGTCGTCGCGGTTTCCACTACGGGCGTCGGTGAGTTCTTTATTCGTAAACGTGTTGCGGAAGACGTTGCAGCACGCATGCGTTATTTGCAAGAAGACGTTCATACGGCGTGCGAACACATTATTCAGGGTGATTTAAAAGCAATGGGCGGCGAAGGTGGTTTGATTGCAATTGATGCTAAAGGTGAGCTGCACTTTGCGATGAACAGTTCTGGCATGTACCGAGCTGGCATCAATACACAAGGCGAGCTGACCGTTAAAATCTACGCAGACGAATAATTTCGTCCCGCTCATTCCTAAGCAACATTTTTAAGTTGCGAATACAACAAAGCCCAGAACACGTTCTGGGCTTTATGCTATTTGAGCCTGCATTTTAATAATGCGGTGGTGGGGTTTCTTCTGACGGATCGGCTAAATTCGACGAGTCCATATTTTTCACTTTACCTACCACATATTTCATCTGATCGAGCATCTTGGTAATTTGCAGTTGTTGCTGCGACAAGGCGCCGTTCAGATCTTCAATAGTCTGTTCTTGGAACGCAAGCTGACATTCTAAGTCATTGATGCGAGCTTCCAATTGCTGAATGATTTTATCTGTCATGATCCGTTCTCTAGCTGCCAAGCTTGGGCAATGCCCGCAGAAGTGGCAGTAATTACACGTTGCTTGGAATCAAAGGCTGCATCATACACGACCGCGCGGGGAGGGCGAGTATCTTTTTTCGGCTCAACTTCAAATCCATCGACGCGTTTGCCGGTCTGGGTATCCCACACCATCACACGACCTGAAGGTGTGCCAGTTACTAACAAGCTGCCATCATCGGAGAAGCGCGCCGTCGAAAAGATTAACTGACGAGACCAACTGCTCAGTTGCGTGACTTCTTCACCCGTCTCTAAATTCCAGATGATGGCTTGGTTGCCACCGTCTGAGGTCATGGCCAGTTTGCCATCTCTCTGTAAAGCGACTCTGACTACGCGTTGGTCGTGCTCAAAGGTACGCAATACCAGCCCTGTTTCGGTATCCCACAGATACGCTTTGTAGTCGTTGCCACCTGTGAGAGCGAAGCGACCGTTGGGCGAGATAGCGACAGAATTGACTTTTTCTTGGTGCGCAAGGAACTCTAGCCGACGACCAGTGACTAAGTTGACGTAAATCGCTTTACCGTTGGACAGTCCAAGTAATACCTGTTCACCGTTACTGGTGATATCAACGTCTCGAATCAGTGCGTCATCGATAGACCACAGCCCTTCAGCTTGAGTCCATCCGAGATCCCACACAGCGAAGTTCATTTGGCTTGCTGTGACTGCATAACGACCATTGTCTGAAATGCGAATATGGGAGACCACGTTGGCGGCTTGATCGAGTTCACCCAGCTTTGCGAGTTGTTTGTTTTGCTCCAAATCCCAAAGAACCAATTGGTGCTCTTTGGAGTACAGCAGCGCAAATCGACCATCTCGGCTGAGCGCAAAGCTGGTGGAACCTTGTGGTTCGAGTGACCAACGTTGAACATCACGATCGGTAAAAAAGCATCCATTTAACGTGGTGATGACAATTAAATATAGGAATAAATGAGAAATTCTTTGCATCACATCTAATAATCCGGTTTGTGTCTTAAGACATATAGCTAGTATATTGGTATAACGATTGTCTTCACTAGTCTCATAGAAGATTTGTGCACAACAACCAGTGGCTAAGCCATTATTGGGAGAATTTAATGAAATCAGTTTTAAAAGTGTCGCTACTTGCTGCAACAGTAATGCTAGCGGTAGGTTGTCAAAAAGAAGAAACAAAACCAGAAGCAGCACCTCAAGCAGAACAAGTTCAAGCAGAGACTGGTAAAGCAGTTCACTTTAAAACAGACGATGACAAAGCGGCTTACGCGATCGGTGTTTCATTTGCTAACTACCTAAGCACTAGCATTGAAAAACCAAGCGAAATTGGCATCAACCTAAACAAAGACCTAGTTCTTAAAGGTATCGAAGACGTATTTAAAGATAAAGCAGCGCTAAACGAAGAAGAAACTCGTGCCGCTCTAGAATCTCTAGACAAGCGTGTTGCAGAAACTATGCAAAAGCAAGCGGCTGAGAAAGCAGCTGAAGCGAAGAAAGCTGGTGATGACTTCCGTGCGGAATTCGAGAAGCAAGAAGGCGTAGTGAAGACAGAATCTGGTCTTCTATACAAAGTTGAAACACCGGCTGAAGGCGAGAAGCCAAAAGACACCGACACAGTTCAAGTACACTACAAAGGTACTCTGATCGACGGTACTCAATTCGACAGCTCTTACGATCGTGGCGAACCAGCAACGTTCCCACTAAACCGCGTAATCCCAGGTTGGACTGAAGGTGTTCAGCTAATGCCTGTAGGTTCTAAGTTCAAATTCGTTATCCCGCCAGAGCTAGCATACGGTGACCAAGACACACCGAGCATTCCTGCTAACTCAACGCTAGTATTCGAAGTTGAGCTACTAAAAATTGAGAACGACAACGCTGCTCAATAATTATCTTTAGCGATAACTCGATGAAAAAAGGTCCGTTTTACGGGCCTTTTTTGTTCTAGGTCACTAGTTGGTGAGTTTGCTAGGTTGCCTTTCAAATTTTCTGATAAACTTACACCAATTTGTTGATTTTTCGCTCGAAGGCTTATGACAACTACAGAAACAATAAATGCGGAAATGTTGCTCGAAATGGAATCTGTCAACGTGATGCCATTTACCGAGCACGATAAAATCATCTTGAGATCTTACGAAGCGGTCGTGGACGGCATTGCCAGTCTTATTGGTCCGTTCTGTGAGATCGTTCTTCACTCACTGGAAGACCTCAATACCTCTGCAATCAAAATCGCTAACGGTGAGAACACCGGTCGTCAGGTAGGTTCTCCTATCACTGACTTAGCACTTAAGATGCTGAAAGACATCGAAGGTTCTGAGCGTAACTTCTCACGTTCGTACTTCACCCGCGCTAAAGGCGGCGTATTAATGAAGTCGATCACCGTTGCTATTCGTAACGGCGAAAACCGTGTGATTGGTTTGCTTTGTATCAACGTCAACCTTGATGCGCCTTTCTCTCAAGTGCTGCAATCTTTCATGCCAACGCAAGAAGCGAAAGAAGCGGCGTCATCCGTTAACTTCGCAAGTGATGTTGAAGAACTCGTAGACCAAACGGTTGAGCGTACGATTGAAGAGATCAACGCCGACAAATCCGTCTCGAACAACACCAAAAACCGTCAGATAGTGATGGAACTGTACGACAAAGGTATTTTCGATATCAAAGACGCTATCAACCGTGTCGCAGATCGCCTGAATATCTCTAAACACACCGTTTACCTATACATTCGTCAGCGTAAGACTGAGGACGAATAAGCGTGAGTGGATTAACTTACACGCTGGTAGTGAACGGGCCGGTTTACGGCAGTCAATCGGCGCGCAGCGCATATCAATTCGCACAAGCGGTAATTGAACAAGGACATACTCTGGTGAGTGTGTTCTTTTACCAAGATGGCGTCACTAATGGTACGGCTTTGAGCGTGCCTGCCAACGACGAGTTTGACCTAACCAAAGCATGGCAATCACTCGCACAGCAACACGATGTTCGTCTGGAAACCTGCGTAGCAGCCGCTTTGCGTCGCGGCATCATCAGCGAAGATGAGGCGAATCAACATGGTCTTGAGCAGAACAACCTAGCGACAGGGTTCGAGCAAGCCGGTTTGGGGAGCTTAGCTGAAGCCATGTTAACGCAAGATAGAGTGGTGCAGTTTTGAGTCAGTTAACTTACCTATTTCGTAGCGCGCCTCATGGTAACAATGCAGGGCGTGAAGGTGTGGATGCGCTGTTAGCAGCGTCTGCGTACTGTGAAGACATCACCGTTCTATTTGTTGGGGATGGTGTGTATCAGTTACTGCTTGGACAAGAGCCTAAAGGCATATTAAGCAAAGACTACGCTCCAATGTTGAAGTTGTTCGACTTGTACGACATTGAGCAAGTGTTTGTTTGTGCCGATTCGCTTGCCGAGCGTGGCTTGGCTCAAGCCGATTTAGTCATTGATGCAGAGGCGCTAAATACAGAGCACCTAAAAGCTCAACTACAACAAGCGGGCAAACTGCTGTCATTCTGAGGAAGCCATGTTACATATCATCAAATCCGTAGCTGCATTAGACGATGCAATGGCACTGTACAGTGAGCAAGATGATGTCTTGTTGATTGAAGATGCCGTGTACGCTGCGAACCCTCAGCATAAGGCATTCAGCAAGGTAAAAGGTCCATCAATGTTTGCGCTGCAAAGCGATATTGAAGCCCGCGGTATGAACAATCGTATCAGCCCATCTATTGAGGTGATTGGCTATGCTGGCTTTGTTGAACTAACAGCAAAACAAGCCAAATCTCTGACTTGGGATTAACCCTTCTTTCCTGTCGATTGAGCTTTACGGATTAATTGCCCTAATTGAACAAAAAAGATCCGTATATTTCTTGACACACCTCTCACTGCTGCATAGAATTTTGCGTCCCTAACTGCCAACCGCTGTTAGGGATAGATTTTTCACAAAGCTTACTTTCAAGTAAATCAGGAGCTAGTTAATGGCAACTATTAACCAGTTGGTACGTAAGCCACGTGCAAAGCAAGTTGTTAAAAGCAACGTGCCTGCACTAGAAGCGTGCCCACAAAAACGTGGTGTATGTACTCGTGTTTACACTACTACACCTAAAAAACCTAACTCAGCACTTCGTAAAGTTTGTCGTGTACGTCTGACAAACGGCTTCGAAGTTACATCGTACATCGGCGGTGAAGGTCACAACCTTCAAGAGCACAGTGTTGTACTAATCCGTGGCGGTCGTGTAAAAGACCTTCCGGGTGTACGTTACCACACTGTTCGCGGTGCACTTGACTGTGCTGGCGTTAACGACCGTAAACAAGGTCGTTCTAAGTACGGTGTGAAGCGTCCTAAGTCTTAATGGATTCCGTTAAGTAAGGCCAAACACTAAATTATTTTTAATTTTTTGAAAAAACTGAAAAGTTTTGGATAAAACCTGAAGAAGACAACGGAGAAAATCCATGCCACGTCGTCGCGTCATTGGTCAGCGTAAGATCCTTCCAGATCCAAAGTTCAAATCTGAACTGCTGGCAAAATTCGTTAACATCCTAATGGTTGACGGTAAAAAATCTACTGCAGAAAAAATCGTTTACACTGCACTAGATTCTATGGCTGAAAAGTCTGGTAAAGACCACTTAGCTATTTTTGAAGAAGCTCTTGAAAATGTTCGCCCAGCGGTAGAAGTTAAATCTCGCCGTGTAGGTGGTTCAACTTACCAAGTACCTGTAGAAGTACGTCCGGTTCGCCGTAACGCACTTGCTATGCGTTGGTTGGTTGAAGCTGCGCGTAAGCGTGGTGAAAAATCTATGGCTCAACGCCTAGCTGCTGAAATGCTAGACGCGTCTGAGAACAAAGGTACTGCGGTTAAGAAACGTGAAGACGTTCACCGCATGGCTGACGCAAACAAAGCGTTCGCTCATTACCGTTGGTAATACCTTTTCAGTGCTGCAAGGTTCCTTGCAGCACTTCTTTAGTTCCTATGCCTATGCTAGGAACTATTGCTATATCTAGGGGATAGCATTTTTTAGTTATAGCAATAGTCCCTATCTCTAAGTTAAGAGGATTCAATCGTGGCTCGCAAAACTCCTATTGAGCGCTACCGTAATATCGGTATCTGTGCTCACGTAGATGCAGGTAAAACAACCACTACTGAACGTATTCTGTTCTACACTGGTCTGTCTCATAAAATCGGTGAAGTTCACGATGGCGCAGCAACCATGGACTGGATGGAGCAGGAGCAAGAACGTGGTATCACAATCACGTCTGCGGCGACTACTACCTTCTGGCGTGGTATGGAAGCACAATTCCAAGAGCACCGCGTTAACATCATCGACACCCCTGGACACGTTGACTTTACTATCGAAGTAGAGCGTTCTCTACGCGTACTTGATGGTGCAGTTGTTGTGTTCTGTGGTTCATCTGGTGTTGAACCTCAGTCTGAAACTGTATGGCGTCAAGCTGACAAGTACCACGTTCCACGTATGGTATTTGTAAATAAGATGGACCGTGCAGGCGCTGACTTCCTACGCGTTGTGGACCAAATTAAAAACCGTCTTGGTGCGAATCCTGTTCCAATCCAACTAAACGTTGGTGCAGAAGATGATTTCCGTGGTGTTATCGACCTTATCAAGATGAAGATGATCAACTGGAATGAAGCTGATCAAGGTATGTCGTTCACATACGACGAAATTCCAGCTGACATGCAAGAGCTTGCAGAAGAATGGCGCAACAACCTAGTTGAAGCGGCAGCAGAAGCAACTGAAGAGCTAATGGACAAGTACCTTGAAGAAGGTGAACTGTCTGAAGCAGAGATCAAACAAGCTCTACGTACTCGTACACTAAACAACGAAATCGTACTGGCTACTTGTGGTAGTGCGTTCAAAAACAAAGGTGTTCAAGCAGTACTAGACGCAGTGATCGAGTTCTTGCCATCGCCAATCGACGTACCTGCAATTAAAGGTATCGACGAAAGAGAGAACGAAGTTGAGCGTCACGCAGACGACAACGAACCGTTCTCAGCACTAGCATTCAAGATCGCGACTGACCCATTCGTGGGCACGCTAACTTTCATGCGCGTTTACTCAGGTGTTGTGAACTCAGGTGATGCTGTTTACAACTCAGTAAAAGACAAGAAAGAGCGTTTCGGTCGTATCGTTCAGATGCATGCGAACAAGCGTGAAGAAGTAAAAGAAGTTCGCGCTGGTGATATCGCAGCTGCTATCGGTCTGAAAGACGTTACAACAGGTGACACACTATGTGACCAGAACCACAAAGTGATTCTAGAACGCATGGAATTCCCTGAACCTGTAATTCAGATCGCTGTAGAACCTCGTTCTAAAGCAGACCAAGAGAAAATGGGTATCGCGCTAGGTAAACTGGCAGCGGAAGACCCATCATTCCGCGTGGAAACGGATGACGAAACAGGTCAGACTCTGATCTCTGGTATGGGTGAGCTTCACCTAGATATCATCGTTGACCGTATGAAGCGTGAATTCAGCGTTGACTGTAACGTTGGTAAACCTCAGGTTGCTTACCGTGAAACCATTCGTGGTAAAGCGGAAGTAGAAGGCAAGTTCGTTCGTCAATCTGGCGGTCGCGGTCAATACGGTCACGTATGGATCAAACTTGAACCTTCAGAGCCTGGTGAAGGTTTCGTATTCGTAGACGAGATTGTGGGTGGTGTGGTTCCTAAGGAATACATCAGCTCGGTATCGAAAGGTATCGAAGAACAAATGAATAGTGGTGTTCTAGCGGGTTACCCTGTTCTAGATATTAAAGCAACACTATTTGACGGTTCTTACCACGATGTTGACTCAAGCGAGATGGCGTTCAAGATCGCTGGCTCGATGGCATTCAAGAAAGGTGCACTAGAAGCACAACCTGTGATTCTAGAACCAATGATGAATGTTGAAGTAACTACGCCGGAAGATTGGATGGGTGACGTTGTTGGTGACCTAAACCGCCGCCGCGGTATGATCGAAGGTATGGATGAAGGTGTGGCTGGTCTTAAGATCATTCGTGCTCAAGTTCCACTATCTGAGATGTTTGGTTACGCAACTGACCTACGTTCTGCAACTCAAGGCCGTGCGTCTTACTCTATGGAGTTTAACGAGTACGCTGAAGTACCGAAAAACTTCGCAGATAAAATCATTGCAGACCGTGGTTACTAATTAAAACGCTTTGAGCTGAAAAAAAGTCCAGCTTTTTTTAAAGATCAATGCGTCCAAATATTGCGCTAACAGGCGTTGGCGCATAAAATAACAATTTCTGGCGCGTCGAGATCAATAATGATCACGGCGAATCATAACTAGGAAGGAACACGATTG
>NZ_JAPPTO010000018.1:0-127263 GCF_027587135.1 Vibrio sp. MM46 | reverse complement strand
TTGTTAAGGTGTGAGGCACGCAATACCAAAGCTCCCGCATACCACCTTAACCACTAAATCTAACGCATAGTAAAAATGCCACGCGTGCCGAATCACTCTTGAACAATTTGTTATGTAGCCGACTTTCAGCTTAGTGCTTTCTGACCAATTTGGATTTTGGGGGCAATACCAGCTTTTCGATACAAACTTAAAGCAGATTCATTGAAAGAATATACTTCTAAAAACAGCTCTTCTCCGCCGTTAGAGATAGCCCGTTCCTCAAATGCCTCTATTAGCGCCAATCCAACGCCTTGGTTTCTAAAGCATGAATCCACTACTATTTGTTCAATGCTCGCGATTTTTCGCTGTTTGAGCGTCCAAGACTTACGAACCCATAGCTCACCAAAAACAAAACCTACTAACTGCCCTTTGCTTTCGGCTACCAGAAAAATCGAGCTTTCACTTTCGATTATCTTGTGTATGTCTATTTTTTGTTCAATTTCTTCCGGTGATAAGAAGTCATCAGGTAAATTTGCTTGATGATACTCATTAAGCTGAAACTGTAGTTTCTTGATAACACTGATATCTTCAATGCGAGCTTGGCGAATATTTAACATATATAAATCCTTTTAACTTACCGTCTTCTCGTGGCTACATAACGCTTTCTATACGGCTCTAAGCCATCTTTCAGGCACGCTACCGCCTTCTTTCATGCAAAAGAAAGTATGCATGCTAGCACTTATCTGCATGAAACAAATAGAAAATCAGTATGAATCTGTGTGCTCAACCACGCAATTAGACGGCGCAGGCGTGCCTAATTCGTTTACACACGCTAATTTAATAAGACTGTATAAATAGCCAGTTAAAATTAAACAATGAAAAGTCAGTTTTTACTCAGCGTGAAAGAGCATATGATCTCACGTCACTATGCCAAGAAGACCATAGAAGCCTACCTATTTTGGATAAAGCGATACATACATTTCCACCAGCTAGCCCACCCTTCAAAACTTTCTGAAGATGATGTTGAAGGCTTTCTTAGCCACCTCGCGATTGAAGAAAAAGTGGCAGTAAAAACGCAGGCTCTCGCATTAAATGCTATCTCTTTTTTATACCGTGAATACTTTCAAATGCCACTTTCATTAAACATGCGATTTCAAAAGTCAGTGGCTGAAATGAAATTGCCAGTGGTGTTAACAAGGAATGAAGTACGCCGCTTTGTTCAACATATTGATCCACGATATAAACTCCATATTCAATTGTTATATGGTTCAGGGCTTCGAGTCATGGAATGTCTCCGATTGCGGATTCAAGATATCGATTACGATTATGGAGCAATCAGAGTTTGGCAAGGAAAGGGGGGCAAGAACCGGACAGTGACACTGGCAAAAGAGTTACATGAACCATTAAAAGCACAAGTAAACTTAGCAAGAGATTATTACCAAAAAGATCGTCATGTGGCAGGTTATGCGGGTGTAAATATAGCCGACGGCTTAAGTCGAAAATATCCTGGAGCCGAGCTGGATTTTAATTGGCACTTCCTCTTCCCTTCCACCAAGTTAAATGTCGACAACGAAACAGGAGAGTTTAGGCGTCACCATATCAATGAAAGCGCGATACAAAGAGCAGTGAAGCGAGCCGCAAAAGATGCAAGCATAGAAAAGTCAGTCACTTGCCACACGCTCAGACACAGCTTTGCGACGCACTTACTCGAGTCCGGTGCAGATATACGCACGGTTCAGGAGCAGCTTGGACATTCCGATGTAAAAACCACACAAATATACACGCATGTAATCGAGCGAGGTGCTGGCGGCGTATTGAGCCCTTTATCGAGCCTATAAAAAACAAAAGCCATCGAGTAAAACATCGGTGGCTTTAGCCATTTATGTGCAAAAGTCGTGCTAGTGGCGCTCTCCTAGCTTGACGTTTCCTTTGGAGTCAAACCACAGAGCTTGAGCGCGGCGACGAGCAATCAAAATCGGACCATCGTCGTAGAACAAGAAATTCTTCCAATGTTTTTTAAACGTTGACCACTTCGTCTCAATCACGTTGTACTTCTCATAGCAAAAGTACACGGTTACATCATCTTGCCAGTCAATAAACGTCGCCACTTCTTCTGGAAGTTCAGGTTCATCAGCTTCCCAAGCAGCCATCCAATCGACTTCTTGTGACCAGTTAGACTCTTTCATTGGCCAGTCTGATGAGCTTAAACGATCTGCATCAGGGCTTTGCGCACTGATGTTCTCTTTCCAGAACTGCGCGGCGCGAGCTTGACTCATTGGTTTGATAAACTCAAGGTCTTCTTCCGGCACTGGCATTGACTGGTGAGTAAAAATCCATTTTCTTTGGTATTCATCCAAAGGCAAATAAGACATTCAGTCTCCTTTCTTACGACTTCAACCAACCGTTCTCGGTGGCATCTTCAATCAGTTCTTTAGCCTTGTCCCATAATGTGACAGAGCCAAATTCAATTCTTTTATTGATGGTTAACGCTTGCTCTCGCGTCACCCCATTTTCTTTCCAACTTTGACCATCATTGTGGTAGTTGAGCAACATTGGAATAAGGCGGTCTAACGCCTTAGCGTATTTAGCATCATTACTTTGCGCGGCTTCAAATTCATGCCACAGAGCGAGCAGTTCTTCACCTTGATCGCTTGGTAACATACCAAACAAACGCTGAGCCGCTCTGAACTCTTTCTCTTCTTGCTCTTTAGACGCTGCCACATCATAAACAAAGGTATCGCCCGCGTCGATCTCTACCACATCATGAATAAGCAGCATTTTCATCACACGCGCAATATCAACTGGAGCATTAGCGTGCTCTTGCATTAAAACAGCCATTAGCGCAACGTGCCAGCTGTGCTCACCGCTATTTTCCAGACGTCCATCAGCACTTTTTACTCGAGTGCGTCGAAGTACGCTTTTCAGTTGGTCTAGTTCTATCAAAAGCGCTAACTGCTTTTCCAGCCTTTCCATCTATCGAGCCTCTGCATTCCAATTCGGGTTAGTCAGCGATGTCAGCACATGATCTTGCCACTCACCGTTGATCAACAAATAATCCTTTGCGTAACCTTCTCTTTCAAATCCGACATGTTGCAAAACAGCTTCACTTCGCGCGTTATGCGGCATGTAGCCTGCTTGAATGCGGTGTAACTTTTGTACATCAAACATATAGTCGCATGCCATTTTCAACGCGCGGCGCATATAGCCATTTCCTTGTGCATCTTCAGCGAGAGAGTAACCCACATTACAGGCATAAAATGGAAAACGAGTCAGGTTACTGAAAGAGAGCGTCCCGAGCATTTTACCTGATTCAGCGTGAACGAGTAGGCAGTAGTAGCCCAACCCCAATCTATGCAGCTCGTTCAGTTTTATCAACTTTTGTAGCCAGCCGTTGACAGAGTAAAATGCCTCTTCACGTTTTGGCTCAAAAGGCGCTAAATACTCTCGGTTTGTCTGAAAATACGCCGCAATCATATCGGCATCACCAATTTCTGCGGTACGTAGAAGCAAGTCGCCGTCCAACTTGTGAACGGCGATTGAGGAGCTTTTATCTTCCATTACGAATGACAACTTCCATTTAATTTCGGATTAATTTTCGGATAGCCCAGTTTGTACGAATACCCTAGCTTTTACGAATACCATAATCACGCAACTTGTTCGCGATAGAGGTATGAGAGACATTCAATCGCTTGGCAAGCTTACGGCTTGATGGGAAAGATTGATACAAACGCTCTAAAATCTGCGATTCGTAATCACGCATGATCTCATCCAATGATCCATCAAGGTTCAAGGTTGCGCTACCTCCGCCCATTGCTTGCGGTTGAGGCAGATTAAAGTTATCCGCTTTTAGCAAATGACCTTCCATCTCAGTCAGCGCGCGAAGCACCATGTTATCTAACTGACGCATGTTACCGGGCCACTGGTAATTTGCTAGCGCATCAACAAGTTCATCATCGAGTTCTGGTTTATCGATACCAAGCTGCTGAGCATGTTTTGTGACGAACAAATCCAGCAATGGTGCAACATCGTTCGAGCGTTTACGCAGCGGCGGGATGTTCAACGTTAGAACGTTGAGACGATAATACAAATCTTCACGGAACTTACCTGCTTCGGCAAGTTCGGCTAGGTTGTGCTTGGTTGAGGCAATAATACGCACATCAACATGCATCTCATCTTCTGCACCAACACGACGGAAGTTTCCATCTTGTAAAAAGCGAAGTAGTTTGATTTGTAAGTGCGCACTCATCTCGCCTATCTCATCGAGAAAAACGGTGCCGCCATTGGCTTGCTCAAAAATACCTTTATGCCCTTGCTCATGATTAAACGAGCCAGGTGCATGACCAAATAACTCGGTCTCCGCAACATCGTCCGGCATCGACGCACAACTCAGCACCATAAATGGCTTGCTCGCGCGTCCAGATCGGCTATGACATGCTTTTGCCAGCATTTCTTTGCCAGTACCAGTTTCACCCTCAATCAATAGGGGTTGGTCAAGCACTGACAGTTTTTTCGCTTGGTTCATCAACGCCTTATGGCGATTCGATAAACCAACAAAATGCTCGAATCCTAACTGGTTATGCAATGGCAGAGTTTCTTCTATCTGCACACCTTGCTGGCTAGAGCGAATAGTCATCAACGTACTAGCAAGAGTTGAGTTTTGCGCTTCGTCTTTAATGTAGACAGGCATCAACTCAAGAATGTAGTCCAAACCATCAATCACTAAGCTTTCACGAGTGCGGGCATTAACGCCTTCCGACCAACGAGAAAAACGAACACTCGGTAACAAAACTCCGATTTGAGTGCCAATCACATCTTGTTTGTGCTGACCAAGTAGAGACAATGCTGACATGTTCGCCATATCTACCGCACCTTTGAGGTCGATGGCAAAGACAGGATCTGGAAGATTATCTACCAAAGAGAGCAACTCAGTATTGTGGCGCTCCATTGGCATAAATTGGATTTTACGTACGTCTTTGACCCCCGGTATACGGCGGATTTCTGCCATTAGTTCGCTAAAGGTATCAAAATCAATATCAGGGCAGTTTAGGTAAATGATGCCACTAATATCAATTTCGATACCACGTAAATCGATGCTTTTAGACGCTAAAATATCGAGCAGTTCTCGGGTAAGACCGAGTCTATCTTCACAAAAGACTTCAAGACGCACTGAAAATATCCCAAATCACAACTGTCAGGAAAAGTTGACAGTAGTTTCTACCAAGCTTGGAATGGCGTCAAGTAATCCTCACCGTCAAAGGTGACATTGATTACGGTTTCATCGTGATTGATGCAACTTTCGCCACCACTTCTTTGCGAATCGCACCTAGTTTCACCTGACGCTCCGGATACCAAGGTAATGGACGAAGCAGTGCCATCGATTTGAGCCCTAGGCGCGCAGTCAAAATACCCACACCCAAACCCTGCCCTGCTCGCGCAGAGACTTTTCCAGCTAAATCCATCGACATCAGATCCATACTGGCATCAATCGCGAGCTCACTGGCACCTGCTGCTGCCATGTTAACGAACACTGCACGTAGCAGTTTGATGCGTGAAGCATACCCCAGCTCAACGCCATACACCTTCGAAAGATTGTCGATCATTTTGAAGTTACGCCATGCCACCAGCAACATATCAGCGGCTGCTAATGGGCTCACAGCCACCAACGCGGCAGATTCAGTTGCATGTTGCGAAACAATTTTGGTTGCGAGCTTGTCTTGCTGACTCACAACCATGGAATCATACATGTCTAGAATTTCGGCATCACTATGAGCTGGGTTTACGCTGTTTTTCCAACGATCAAACCCCGGGTTTTCTGCCAACACGCCGCTTTGCTCCGCCACTTTTTCACAAAAGGCTTTGCCCTTACCGACGCTTTGGCTAGCAATAAGCCCTTCGCTTTCTTCCTGCACACTAAAATGATTGCGAAGTTTACGCAGCTTCCATAGCTCTTTGCCTAGTGCACCCAAACCAAAAGAAGCGATAGTGGTGATAAAGCCAGCCCAGCCAAGAGCAAGCCAATCAGCAGTTTGTACTGCGGTAACGACAGAATCGACCGCCTGCCAACCAACTAAACCGGCAAAGGTTGCAAAGAGCCCCGTTGTCAGCCATTTGCGACCCACTCTCGGGCGAATGACATGTTCAAGCTGTAACTCTTGTTCTGTTTCATCCTGTTGCTCTTCAATCGCCACAGGTACGAAGGTTTCTTTTTCTGAAAACGTCTTTTGAGCCGTCAACTCAGGAGAAACACTCTCTTGATCACTTTGCATCACTTTTTCTGAGAAGACTTGTTTTTGTTTTAGTTCACTCATTTCAATTTGTCTCCCAATAGGTATTCCAATGCTTTGTCTAGGCGAATGTGTTTCATCGGCTCATCCGTTTCTGAAGGCATTGGACGGAAAGAAGTAAAATCAAAGCCACTGTTTTGCCAATAAGCGGTATTCGGCAGCTTCTTAGGGACTTCTCCCGGGAACATCGTCATTGGCTCCCCTTTTAACGTCGTGCCTTGCAGCGCGGGGACGGTTTTATCTCCGGAGGCAATAAAGCCTGACATGGTCGCTTGAATCGACGCAATGCTCATGCAGCTCATTTCAATGTTCTCGTACGCTGCGGTTTGCCATGCTGGGTGGACCATTTGCTGTAACAATGACACTAAGTGAGGGTGCTGATCTGGGGTCACGTGATCCGCTTTCGTCGCAGCAAACAGAACTCTGTCGATCTTTGGTGAGAACAAACGACGCAAGAAGCTACTGCGCCCATACCGGAAGCTATGCATGATCTGTTCAAGCGCTTGGCGCATATCATAAAAAGCTTCATCACCCGCATTAAGTGGCTGCAAGCAGTCGACCAGTACGATCTGTCGATCGAAAGTAGCAAAATGATGTTTGTAAAACGCTTTGACGACCTTTTGCTGGTATTCATGGTAACGCGCTTCTAGCATCGCGAGGTTACTGCCTTTAGAAGGCTTTACCCCTTCGTCAACTCGACACGGGAAAAACTGCAGCACTGGCGCACCAGCAAGCTCACCCGGTAAAACAAATCGACCAGGTTGCACCCAGTGTAGCCCTGAGTCTTTACAAGCATGCAAATAATCTGTGTATGCATTAGCAACCTGCTCAAGCTGTTTTTCACTGGCTTCTGCATTCAAATCCACAGAATCAAGCGCCTCTAACCAAGGGTTGGCAAGCTCAAGACGCTGACCTTTTAGCGCATCAAACTGGGTACGAGACCAGCTTGCAAAATCCATATCAAGCAAAGGTAAATCAAGAAGCCACTCACCCGGGTAGTCAATGATATCGACGTTCAATACCGCGGTTTTGCTCAGCAGCTTTTTAGTGGTTTTGTTCGGTTTATATTTGAGTGCAAGACGAATTTCGCTCACGTCACGAGTCGGCACCGGCCATTGGGGAGGTGTAGCATGAATTTGACTCATTGCTTCATCATAGGCAAAACGTGGCACCATCATGTTCGTTTGTGGTTCACGTTTAGCCCCAATCAGGCGCTTATCACGGGCCGCATTAAGCAGTGGCAAATTATCGTGTGTCGCAGTGTGCAGCAGTTGATTGACTAAAGAAGTAATAAAGGCGGTTTTCCCCGCTCGAGATAACCCAGTCACGGCGATTCGGACATTGGCGTCCATACCACGGCTGATAAAGTCATTCACTTCTTGCGTTATTCTTTTCATACTTTTTATTTATCTCATCAATTTCTGCTACGCAGTGTAATTTTACCAACCTTAATCAAAGATGAACAAAGTATTCACGGCAAAATCTGACGTTTAAAAACGCAAAAGCCTCTGAGAATTTCAGAGGCTTCGGGGATCTTGATAACCAGTTTACACTCTAATCGTCTTCGATAAGCTTGTAGATAACAAACAGTGCAATCTCCAAAATCAACCACAAGACACAAGTGATGGTGACGTATTTTTCATCGAAGATACTGATGCCGTGAAGGATCAAGTCGTAGCCCACAAAGCTACCGATCACAACCGCAAGGACTATTTGTAGAATTTGAATAAAACGAGGCATGCCGTCTCCTAATCATGGTCAGCATAACAACAAAATTTGTTATGCCTATAAGTTTATATCTGATTATATAGACAAAAAGTGCAGCTTTCGCTGCACTTTTGTCAAATGTTTGCTAGTTAAATCAGCACTTTGTCACATTCTCTCGATTGAGACGCCTGCGCCTCGCCGAGTCAGACTCCGCATGACACAAACCTTGTGACCTGACAAATTAGCAACTCGTGTCTTACGCTTCCATCTCTTGGATTTTCACTTTCCACGTATCTGGACCAATTTGGTGCGCATTTACACCATTCGAGTCCACTGCCACGGTAACTGGCATGTCTTCAACTTCGAATTCGTAAATTGCTTCCATACCCAAATCTTCAAACGCCACAACGCGTGCTTTTTTGATCGCCTTCGCAACCAAGTAAGCCGCTCCACCTACCGCCATGAGATAAACGGCTTTGTGGTTTTTGATTGATTCAACCGTAGCTGGACCACGCTCGGCTTTACCTATCATACCCATAATGCCCGTTTGCTCTAGCATCATGTCAGTAAACTTATCCATTCGCGTGGAGGTTGTTGGACCTGCAGGACCAACAACTTCATCACCCACTGCATCAACCGGACCAACGTAGTAGATGAACTTACCCTTAAGATCGACACCTTCTGGTAGACCTTCTCCCGCCTCTAGCATGCCTTGGATACGTTTATGTGCCGCATCACGACCAGTAAGGATTTTGCCAGACAGCAGAACGGTTTCACCCGTTTTCCACTCTTGGACTTCTTCTTTAGTGACCGTATCAAGGTTAACGCGACGTGTGTTCTCGCCTGCTTCCCAAGTAATGTCTGGCCAATCTTCCAGTTTTGGCGGCGTCAGCTCTGCCGGTCCCTTGCCATCAAGAGTGAAATGCACGTGGCGTGTCGCTGCACAGTTCGGGATCAAGCACACAGGTTTCGAAGCGGCGTGAGTCGGTGCAGTTTTGATTTTCACATCAACAACTGTCGTTAAACCGCCTAAGCCTTGAGCACCGATGCCAAGTTTGTTTACACGATTGAAGATATCAAGACGAAGCTCTTCTTCCGCATTTTGAGGACCACGGTCAATCAACTCTTGAATGTCGATGTGTTCCATTAGAGATTCTTTTGCCAGTACCGCTGCTTTTTCTGCAGTGCCGCCGATACCAATGCCAAGCATACCTGGAGGACACCAGCCAGCGCCCATAGCTGGTAGCGTTTTCTCTACCCATTCTGCTATGTCATCTGACGGGTTCAGCATGACCATCTTAGTTTTGTTCTCAGAACCGCCACCTTTCGCAGCAATTTGAATTTCAACTTTGTCTCCAGGCACCATATTAATGTGCACGACTGCTGGCGTGTTGTCTTTGGTATTGATTCGCTTACCAGCAGGGTCCATAAGAACCGAGGCACGCAATGGGTTATCTGGGTTTGTGTAAGCCTGTCGGACACCCTCATCCACCATTTGTTGTACCGTCATATCGGTCGAGTCCCACTGGACGCCCATGCCGATGTTCACGAAACAAGTCACGATCCCCGTATCCTGACAGATCGGTCGATGACCTTCTGCCGACATACGAGAGTTAATTAGGATCTGAGCGATGGCGTCTTTTGCCGCCTGGCTCTCTTCACGGTGGTAGGCTTTTTCAAGGGCTTGAACAAAGTCTAGCGGGTGGTAGTAAGAAATATACTGTAGCGCATCAGCAACACTGCTGATGACATCCTGCGTGCGTATTACCGTCATTGCATGCCTCATTATTGTTATGCTTTGCTTCCATTATTGGCTTGGCTTCAATCGTGTTTGTTGAGCTTATTGCTCTTGATGAGCTTTGTTTTTATAAACGTTTATTTTTAAACCATGTTTTATAAACAATTGTCGAACGGCTGATATCGACACACGAGTAAATGAAGTCGCCTTCTTTTATAGTAAAACCACCTCCAAGCCTTTGTATAGAGGTAGTTTGGCTATACAAGGGTTTATGATACTCTTGCTGCCCATGACATGCCATGCAGTGAATGAACTCTTTGTCACAATTTAAACAAATGAACAACATGGATACGCAATTGCTTGATTTTAAGGCATTGGATTACGCCAACGACCTCGCTCTTTCGCTATTTTCCCGTATTGAAAGCCAACCTTGGGCGATGCTTTTACGCTCTGCCTCGCAGACGCACATCGATAGCCGGTTCGACGTATTAGTCGCAAACCCAATCGCTACCCTTGAGACAGTGAGCAGTGACACACAAATCACCACATCAAACGAAAACTACGTTTCCCAAGATGACCCATTTTCTTTGCTAGAAGACCTTCAGCAGCGGCTACTACCACAGGTTGAAGCTGACACAAAATGGGATGTACCGTTTGTCGGTGGCGCACTGGGTTACTTCAGCTACGATTTAGGTCGTCGAGTCGAATCCATGCCTGATCTGGCAGACAAAGATTTGCGTACTCCAGACATGGCTGTAGGCTTGTATGAATGGGCGCTGATCGTAGACCACAAGCTAAACAAGGCGTGTATGGTCGGCAGAAACATCGAGCAAGCATGGCAATGGCTCAATGCGCAATCGAGCGCGGATGTTGAAGACTTCAAGCTGATTAGCGACTGGCAATCCAATATGACGCAAGCGTCCTACGCTTCTCGTTTTGAGCGTGTGCAACAGTACCTACTGAGCGGCGACTGCTACCAAATTAACTTAGCACAACGTTTTAACGCCGCCTATCAAGGCAGTGAATGGCAAGCTTACAAAAAACTGGAAGAAGCAAATCAAGCGCCTTTTTCCGCGTTCATTCGTATGCCTAAATCAGCGATTATTAGCGTGTCACCAGAGCGTTTTCTAGAGCTTAAAGATAACGTTATTGAAACCAAACCGATCAAAGGCACTCGTCCTCGCAGTCAAAATCCACATCAAGATTCCGCCAACGCGTTTGATTTACAGACCGCAGAGAAAGACCAAGCAGAGAACTTGATGATAGTCGACTTACTTCGCAACGATATTGGTCGGGTCGCGGCACCAGGTAGCGTACATGTACCGAAGCTATTTGATATTGAGAGCTTTCCCGCAGTGCATCATTTAGTGAGCACCATTCGGGCCAACTTAGATATTCGCTACTGCGCTGCAGATCTGCTTCGTGCATGTTTTCCCGGCGGTTCGATCACTGGTGCGCCGAAAGTACGGGCAATGCAAATCATTGAAGAGTTAGAACCTCATCGACGCAACGCTTATTGTGGCAGTATTGGTTATATTTCCCGTCATGGGCGTATGGACACCAGTATTACAATCCGCACTTTGGTCGCAGAAGACAAACGGCTCTACGCATGGGCTGGTGGCGGTGTGGTCGCAGACAGTGACTGCGCTGCAGAATATCAAGAGACTCTGGATAAGCTCTCAAAGATACTACCAGCGCTCAAATCATGAGCAAAAAACCTCAATCGAAATAAACAAAGCGGCACTGCAACATAACCGTGCCGCTTCTCTTTATATGTTCTCGTGCTCTCTATTCGTCTAACCACTTACACATCATCTGCTCAATATCCGCGGCAGTATATGGTTTGGTTAGGATGTCATCCATCCCAGACTCCACGCACTTTTGTCTTTCCTCAAGGGTGGTGCCTGCTGTTAGTGCAATAATCGGTCTGTGAAAGCCATTTTCTCGTAGCTGTACCGTTGCTTCATAGCCATCCATTTCCGGCATCCGACAATCCATAAAGATCAATTCGTAATCTTTCTCTTTCACCGCATCAAGCGCTTCTAACCCATTGTTTTTCAAATCTGGAGTAATATCGAGCTTTTTCAGCATTTGAGTCACAATCACTTGGTTCATGCGAATATCATCCACCACCAATACGGAACGCCCGGACAGGTCTATCTGATGACCAATTAAAACATCGCCAGCCGCTCTGCCCTGTGCTTGCCCTTGTTTCAGTGGCAATTTGACTTTAAAAATAGTGCCCTTGCGCGGCTCACTGAAAAAGCTGATTTCGCCGTCCATCAAATCGACCAAATTCTTACAAATCGCAAGTCCAAGCCCAGAGCCTTCAAAACTTCGCTTGGTAGAGCGGTCGGCTTGCACAAAGGGGTCAAATAAAGCTTGTTGCGCTTCTAGCGGGATACCAATCCCAGTATCTTCCACTTCAAACAGAGCGTAGCCATCGCTCCATTCGACACGAAGCACCACACCTCCAAGATTGGTAAACTTAATCGCATTACCAATCAAATTGACCAGAATTTGCGTAATACGTTCAAAGTCTCCAATCAAGTACTCAGGAATACCCAACTTCTTATCAATAGAAAAGTGAATGCGCTTTTCCGCAGCTTTGGCTGCAAATACGCCGGTCAAAGCATTTTCTAGGTCTTTCCAAGCAAATACTTTGTTTATGATTTCCATCATACCCGCATTCATCTTACTGAAATCGAGCAAGTCGTTAATAATAACGCGTAGCAAATCGCCTGATTGACTTAGATTACCAAGGTATTGAAGCTGCTCTTCCTCCAAGGGGGTTTTACTTAACAGCTCCGCGCTGCCGAGCACACCATTTAATGGCGTTCGCAACTCATGGTTAATCATGGCAACGAATTCTTTGGTCGCCTTTTCCGATGCTTCGGCACGCTTACGTAATTCAACTTCGCGTTCTAGGCTCAAGTGACGGCTAATAACGCCATGAACTAAATCAGACACTAATACCATTTGCTTGGAAATGAATTCTTGGTCAACTTGTTCAAGATCCACGGAAAACACAAGCTCGCCTAAAATCATTGAATCGATAATAATTGGCAGGTAAAGCTTCTGCGCTTGCCAGCGAGGCTTGGCATCGATGGGCGCATCATGAGCAAGATTAAGATGACCAAATTGATGACGACGCAACGAAGATAAATGCATATCGCTCAAATACAGGTACGCACCCGACACAACCGAATTAGATGTCAGTTGCTCCAAAAAGCTGGCAATCATGGTTTCATCAAAGGTGCTAGAAAGGAAGGTACGACCAAACTTAATCAACGTGGCATCGATTTGCTCTTCAAACTCAAACTTGCGCAAGTCGTGCTCTGACTGCATTTCCAGCTTTTTTAAGGCTACGCTCAGTTGCTGATTCGCCTCGTACAACTCTAAGCTTTTTTGCTCCAGCAGTGTTTCTGCTGCTTTTCGCGATGCCACTTCTCGTTTGAGTTTCCTTTCTAATGAGGAACTTCCTGCCATATTGCCTTATTGAGCCTCCAGCCAAAAACGAACTTGGCTTCCATCTTGCGACTGATTTTGGTGCTTAATGATCACCGTTTCATCAAAGTGGGTGGCACATCCTTTAATTAACCCCACACACACATGCGCCATGCAGCGCGCACTCCGATAATCGAACACCATCTCCGATTGAGTTTCACTGATAAAGTCAAATTGCGGTGGATTGGCATCTGGATAAAGCTTTTTCACTTCCACGTGAATAAAGTCTTCCACATGACGCACAAATTGAAACGTAGTGGAGCATTGCTGCAAGCTGGCATGGTTTGGGATTGATTTGAGCAGGTTTTGAAACACACACTCACCAAACACTTCTTGTAACTGCTCCGGCGGAATGTTGGATATTTTGCTGAGGTTGACAATCAACTTGACCAAATCACGATGATCATAACTGCCGACGGAGGTGTAGATGCCTTCATCATTAGATAAGTCGAGCACTTGGTCCAAAACTTCCAGACCAAACTTCTCTTCCACTAACTCCATGAACTCTGTGAAAATAATCCCTTTCATCGTCTTCAACTAACCTTATAGTGACGCCTTAAAATAAAGAATGGTGTATAAAGGTATAACTTTCAAATTAATATGCTTCAGCACACAGGTGTTTTCGGTAAAAGGATTGAGCATTGGTTATTGATAAATCGACATTACTGCAGAACTTCCAACTGCAAATGCCCACAGGCTATCATCGTGAGTCTTTGGGACGCTTAGCGCACTTAGAATCATTGAAGTTGAGAGAAGCGGCCGTATTGATTGGCTTTGTTGAACGTGAACAAGGTCTGCAAGTGATTTTGACCAAGCGTGCCGAGCACTTAAAGCATCATCCAGGGCAAATCAGTTTTCCTGGGGGCAAATTTGAAGATGACGATCAAGTACTTGTAAATACCGCCCTTAGAGAAGCAGAAGAGGAAATTGGTATTCATCAAACAGATATAAGGGTGTTTGGTCAGTTGCCCAAGCTACCTACTATTAGCCAGTTTAATGTGACGCCATTTTTAGCCTTTGTCTCACCAGACTATTCGACTCAGATCGACCCAAACGAAGTCGCCGAGGTTTTTGAGGTGCCAGCAGATCATATTTTGAATCCCAAAAAGCTTTACAGTACAAAATTCAAACTAAAAAACACCAGTCACCGTGTGTTTGCAATCCCCTATCAACAGCATTTCATTTGGGGAATGACAGCACAAATTATCGAATCGATGCAAAAACACATCATTTCTAACTAACTGTCTTATCAATGATAATCTTGCTTCTATAGCAAACATCATGTGCATCAATATTAATAAAAGGTTATTTTTCAAACATTCGTTCACATTAGTTTAATTTGGATTTTATATCGCAAACGCTTGCGGTGAGATAAATTTATACAATCGCCCCTTCAGATAAGTTTTTCTAATTTTACTCATTAGCAATAATCACGTGTAGCACGCCGTTTTCGTGATAAAAAGCAGGTTTTTGACATATCATTCAATAAGCTCGAGCAATACATGATTTAGATCTAATTTTCCTAGTGCAAAATCTTGCAAAATTGCTCCCGACTTATTTCCTGTTCCCAAAATGAGTAACTCAAAAATGAATACAACTACTTCTGCGGCTTCGACCGCACAATCGTCTAGTAAGTTTTCTTACAAAGACTTCACTTGGTGTCTGTCCCTGTTTGGTACAGCAGTAGGTGCAGGTGTACTTTTCCTTCCTATTAAAGCAGGTGCTGGCGGTTTCTGGCCATTAGTTATCCTAGCGCTAATCGCGGCACCAATGACTTGGTTCGCACACAAATCTCTCGCTCGTTTCGTACTTTCTGCGAAAAACCCTGAAGCGGACATCACTGACACAGTAGAAGAGCACTTCGGTAAAACTGGCGCAAACCTTATTACTTTTGCCTACTTCTTCGCTATCTACCCAATCGTACTTATCTACGGTGTTGGTATCACAAACACAGTTGACTCTTTCCTAGTCAACCAAATGGGTATGGAATCTATTCCTCGCTGGCTACTGTCTGGTGCACTTATCGCAGCAATGACAGCAGGTGTAGTATTTGGTAAAGAACTAATGCTGAAAGCAACATCAGCAATGGTTTACCCACTAGTATTTATCCTACTAGCACTTTCTTTCTACCTAATTCCTGATTGGAATACATCAATGATGGAAGTATCACCAAACTGGGGCGAAATGCCGACCATCGTTTGGCTAGCAATTCCAATCATCGTATTCTCTTTCAACCACAGCCCAATCATTTCTCAGTTCTCTAAAGAACAACGTCGTGTATACGGTGATGACGCAGTGAAGAAAACTGACGCTATCACTGGTGGCGCAGCAATGATGCTTATGGGTTTTGTAATGTTCTTCGTATTCTCTGTAGTACTTTCTCTATCTCCAGAGCAACTAGCATCTGCGCAAGAACAAAACATCTCAGTACTGTCTTACCTAGCTAACGTTCATGAGTCTCCACTTATTTCTTACATGGGTCCTCTAGTAGCGTTTGCAGCGATCACTTCTAGCTACTTTGGTCACTTCCTTGGTGCGCACGAAGGTCTAGTAGGTCTAATCAAATCTCGCTCTCAAACTCCTGTCAGCAAGATTGAAAAAGTATCGCTACTGTTCATCGTAATCACAACTTGGATCGTTGCTATCGTTAACCCAAGCATCCTAGGCATGATTGAAACAATGGGTGCACCGATGATCGCGGCAATCCTATTCTTGATGCCTGTATTCGCAATGCAGAAAGTACCAGCAATGGCGAAGTACAAAACTTCAGCACCTGTACAGATTTTCACAGCAATCTGTGGTCTTGCGGCAATTAGTTCTGTAATCTACGGCGCTCTTTAATCACAGCTGCTTTATTTAGCGTGATTAATCCAAGAATATAACGATAATAAAAAGCCTCCCAACTCCCCTTGGGAGGCTTTGTTCTGAGGTAATCGATATGATTAGTGTTTTTGACATCTATAAAATCGGTGTTGGTCCTTCAAGCTCACACACTGTAGGTCCAATGAAAGCGGGTAAAGAATTTATTGATGATCTTCGTGCAATGGGAAAACTGCGCGACATCACTAAAATCACCGTTGACGTTTATGGTTCACTATCACTGACAGGGAAAGGTCACCACACGGATATCGCGATCATCATGGGTCTTGCAGGCAACTCCCCTGAGAAAGTAGATATCGACTCTATTCCGGGCTTTATCGCTCGCGTAGAAGAAACTGAGCGCCTACCTGTTGGCATGCACTGTCATACAGTATCGTTCCCGAAAGATGGTGGTATGAACTTCCATACCACTAACCTTGAGCTACACGAAAACGGCATGCAGATCCACGCTTGGATCGATGACGAAAAAGTATACTCAAAGACTTACTACTCTATCGGCGGTGGTTTCATCGTTGATGAAGAGAATTTCGGTAAAGAAGTAGAGAACCCTATCAAGGTTCCTTACGAATACACAACGGCAGAAGAGTTAGTTCACCAGTGTAAAGAAAGCGGTCTTTCTATCAGCGCACTTGTGATGAAAAACGAACACTCTCTGCACTCTGATGAAGAGACTCGTACATACTTCGCAAACATCTGGCGCACAATGCGCGAATGTATGGATCGCGGTATGAACGAAGAAGGCATTCTGCCTGGTCCACTACGCGTACCTCGTCGTGCGGCAGCACTTCGTCAGCAACTGCTTACTTCTGAAAAGACAACTAACGATCCAATGTCGGTTGTTGACTGGGTAAACATGTTCGCTTTCGCAGTAAACGAAGAAAACGCTGCCGGTGGTCGCGTTGTTACAGCACCAACGAACGGTGCGTGTGGCATCATCCCAGCGGTACTGGCTTACTACGATAAGTTCATCCAGACAGTAACTGAAAAAGATTACATCCGTTACTTTGCGGCTTCTGGTGCAATCGGTGGTCTTTACAAGCGTAATGCATCTATCTCTGGTGCAGAAGTTGGTTGTCAGGGCGAAGTTGGCGTAGCGTGTTCGATGGCTGCAGCTGGTCTTGCTGAGCTGATGGGTGGTAGCCCTGAGCAAGTATGTATGGCAGCAGAAATTGCGATGGAACACAACCTAGGTCTAACTTGTGACCCTGTAGCGGGTCAGGTTCAGGTTCCATGTATCGAGCGTAACGGCATCGCGGCAGTAAAAGCGATCAACTCAACTCGTATGGCACTACGTCGCTCATCTGCACCTACGGTTTCTCTGGATAAGGTTATCGAAACCATGCTAGAGACCGGTAAGGACATGAACGCAAAATACCGTGAGACATCTCAAGGCGGTCTAGCAATCAAAGTGATTTGCTAATCCTCCCCTCTCAATTGAAAAGCCCGAGCACATTGCTCGGGCTTTTTTTCGTTTCTGCATTCTTAATCCGCCGAAATACAACTAGATTGAGCTTTATAAAAAAATCTAAAATAGTCACTATATCCAGAAGTTTAGGATATGCCCGTAGAAGGTCACATACCTGATACATCAATATTGATAACGTATTCAAAAAATTAATCCTGGAGCGCAATAACACATGATTAGGTTTGAACTCGGAAACCAAATCTGCGTTTGCCTGACCGAAAAAGAACTTTCACTACAGCTCAATCATTCCATCCACTCTTCTATTCCTGTAAACCGAATCGAATATTTGATCCTTAGCACCATCGCCGCTTTTGGCAGCCTAAACGCGCCTATTAGCCAGAGGAAAATCGAAAAGAAGTTATCAGCGCAACATCATTTGATGTTGCCGGAAAATGGATTTAAGAACGCTGTTGCGTCGGTACGAAAGAAGTTCAGGCAACTGACAAAGAATCACGTAGAGGCACCTAAGTCTCTGATCGAAAACATCCACCGAAAGGGATATTTTGTGCCATACGATAGCCAACATGCACAAAAAGACGGACTTCTGCAGCAAGCGCGGATCCATCAACAAGCGACACACAGCATAAGAAGAGCAATAGGCATCTGCTTACGCAGCCGTGCGCTGTACTTGAATCTACTGTTTTTTCTCGTTTTTACTATCATCTTGTATGTTGCGATTTGCTTTTACACAATCAGTACGATTGTCAGGCAAAACTATTTTGATGATGCGATGGACTTTGCCCATGATCTGGCACAGCGTAGCTGCTTTGAGCATGAAGACCGCTTACGTGGTTTGTTCGATAATATCCAACTGGTCGAGTCCGCCTTAATGACGGACAAACACAATATTCGTTGTTTGGTGACACCAGAAGCCGTCGTGCCGGTCAACGAGAGAGACCGCAACCTTTGGCTCTATAACGAAAGTTACACCACGCATTCATTTTTCTTTGACGGCGCAGAAGTGTTGGTGCGAGTGAAAAACATCAATCTAGCGAATAGCATAGAGAGCCACATGTCGCGGATGTTTTTGTCGGGAATGAAAGTGTGTACTAACACCGGTACAGCGCTCGAAATTGGCGATACCCAGGGCAACTCGTTTTTATATAACGTCAATGATAACGGCTACAAAGAGATCTATTACGTATCCGGACCGATCACAAGCATTCTTGTTTTGAGCTTTATACTAATGTTTATTGCCAGGCATAAAAAGCTGCGTTCGCTGGTCTCCTACCTATGGGCAATTCGTCAGTTCACCCTAAAGCTTGAACCTATTCATAACACATCAAATCGGCAAAATATTCACTATGAGGTACTGTCACGTTTTAAAGTTAAAAACACTCAGCGATTTATTGAACGTTTGATTGCCAATGGCTTGCTGATCAATCACACCTTACTGGTGATAAAAACCGTCTATGGCGACGCAAAGTCATTACTCGCCCCCCTCAGCATCAACGTATGTCCTTCTCTTCTCATTGGGCGCAATTTTACGCGTCTTTATCGTCAGTTGTCTCAGTTAGACTGTACACTGCTGACCATTGAGATCACGGAAAATGCCTCGATGTATTACACGCGCGAGATATTTGACAACATCAGTAAGCTCAAACAGCTTGGTTGTAAAATCAGCATTGACGACTTTGGTACTGGGAATAACAATGTTGAGCTGATTAGCCACATTACGCCGAATTACCTGAAAATTGACCGTCTGTTTGTCATGAACTTAAAGCAAGACGACAAAAAGGTTGAAACTCTGCGCCAGCTAATCGCGATGGGACACACGTACCACTGCACAGTGATTGTAGAAGGTGTTGAAACTGCAGAATGCGCGCATCTACTCACCACTCTTGGCGCGCACATCCATCAAGGGTTTTATTACCCATTGTGTCGCTAGCGGCTTCTATTTATTGACAAAATCTGCACATAACCAGATTGCGTACTTTTTATATCCACAACTATAATGGCGGTATCGACTTTACCGCCTCTAAATAGATTCAGCACATGATCGCTATTAAACCAGCCAAGCTGAAAGATTTTGCCAGCTTGATGCAAATGGATGTGCACGACGATCAAAAAGGATTTTTCAAGCCCTTTGAACAGGCTTACCAACAACGCGCCAAATCGGAAGTGTTTTACACCATATTCCACGACTATTTGACTGTGGGGTATTTGGTGATTGATAAAGCATTTGCTCAACACGCGCCTTTTGCTAAACGTCATGAACTTGGGTTGACCTACCTCATGATTGATAAACGCTTTCAGCGTCAAGGGATAGGCAAAGCGACGCTGCAAAAGTTGATGGTGTATGGTTACGCTATTGATGCCGAAAGCAACTCGATATGTGCGACGATCACCAGCACCAACCAAGCGGCGATCAAACTGTTTGAGACAACTGGGTTTGAAAATACGCAAAAGACCATTTACGACGCTCAAGGTAAAGCGCTGATCATGCGCCATGCATTGAGTTAAGTCGAAAACAAACCACCGAAATAAAAAATGGGCAGTCTATATTGGACTGCCCATTTCACTTTAAACTGCCATGACTTCAGCTTGCCAGCCATAGCCAATGTATTCTTTCGCCAATTCTTCGGCAACAAACGTCGATACTACGACTTCCACCCACATGCTATGTGATCCCGCACGATAACGCAGTTTCATCATCTTCATTGTACACCTCTCCGCAAGGTGAAAGAGGCTTAACTTGCTCGCCATTCACCCAAATGATAATAAAAAATGACGGTATCCATGCAGTTGGAGCCCTTTGCCCATACGTGCGTGAACTCTCTCCTTGAGATAAAATGGATACCGTATATGTGATTCGAAAAACTTCGAATTATTGCGGGAGCAATTTTGCAAAATGATAGGGCAAGGGTGTAGAGTAAAAATACTGCATTTATAAAAAACGATAAGATGGGCCAACTTTTATGGGCAGTGATATAGGTAACACCACCAAATCCACCAGTTTTGATGCGTTGATGATACGTCAAGCGAAGCTTTTAACGTCCGCACATGCTGACGAATGTGAAAGCTACCTCAAGCAGTTTATGCTAGAAGCCATGGAATGGTTTGAAATCGATCGTATGACGATGTTTCCCAACTCCATGCTGTTTTTCAATCAAGGGAAAACGCTTTCTGTTGCTCGCGAGCCACACCAAGTTCTGACGACTAAGCAAGTCGGGGTCGAAGATGGCGAACGCTACCTGCGCTTAATTGGTAATTCTGAGAAAACCCAGTTTTTCGATAAAAACGCTTTAGCCAACAGTGATGTAGTGGTATTGCGCATGCTGTCAGCACAAGGCGCGTGTTGCCATTACACTATTCCACTCGTCCAATTTGGTCAGCGCTGGGGTGGTCTCTCTTTTACTCTCTTTGGTAGCAACAGTTGCGGCTTATCCGAAAGCCAGCTTGAACAGGTTAGCTTCATCTCTCATATGTGGCTGTCCTTTTGGCAACATTCAAAGCTACATCGTAGTTTGCACCGTCCAGACATGAAAACCGACCAAGAAAATCACCGCATGCTACGTTTGAGTCACCGTCAATGTGACGTGCTGGGTTTGCTGGCTAAAGGATTATCAGCAAAAGAAATTGCCACAGAACTCAATCTAAGCCCAAGAACGATCGAATCTCATAAATATCGGTTGCTAGACATGCTAGAGCTGGATAGTCATGCAGATTTAGTTCAGTTTGCACTGAGAAATGGCATAGGCTATTAAACGCCCACTAATAAATTCTTGATAAAGAAAAAGGCAAGCCGTTTGGCTTGCCTTTCTTGTATGCATGCAGAAGACGATTACTCACCTTTGTAAATACAACCTGCGGTACACGTCTCTTTGATCTCTACTTTACTAAGCAGAGGTAAGCTTGGCTTAAGTTGTTGCCAAATCCATTTTGCTAGAACTTCGCTGGTTGGGTTTTCCAGACCTTCAATGTCGTTCAAATAGTAATGGTCGAGACGGTTGTAGATAGGTTTGAATGCGGCTTTGATTTCAGCAAAATCTACAACCCAACCTGTATGAGGGTCTACTTCACCTTCTACATAAAGACGAACAAGGAAAGAGTGTCCATGTAAGCGTCCACACTTATGACCTTCAGGTACGTGTGGCAAGTGGTGTGCCGCTTCGAACATAAACTCTTTATACAATTCTGTTTTCATCTTGATTCTCAGGCTTTAAAAAGACACGCAATACTAAGGAATTCACCCTTTAATGACAACCTTTATCAATAGCGCCCGCTATGAATAGCAAGGCAAACGATAAAGCAGTAAATCATGACGTATTGAAATTGAAAACGCAGGCGCCATTATCTAACCAAGTAGAAAATTTTTGGCATTAAAAGATCTTAAAAAACACCGTGCCGTTTTTTTGTCACCACGTCAAAGTTTTGATTACACACTACTTACATCACATTTACATAACCACAAAATGTTTGGGGTCACATTCAGTTAGCCAATTCATCGCTCAAGTGCAACTAACCTCTTAATATTGTGGGGTTCGTTCCAATAACACTTATAAAAATATGCGCTCAACTATTACCTTTAAACTCCTACTCGCCCTGATCGTCGTGTTCACATGTGTTCTTGCCGTGTCCACTGGGTATCAGTACTACCAACAAAAAACACTTATTAATGATGTACTAAGCGAACAGTTACACGACAAAGCCAGTAACTACTTCGACAGCTTAAACATGATGATGCTGACAGGCACGATGTCGCAGAAAGAGACACTACGACAAAAAGCGCTGGCACAGGAAGGCATTGAACAAGTACGCGTGTTGCGTGCCGACGCCGTGTCAAAGTTTTATGGTCAAGGGCAAACCAACCAACAACCTCTCGACGACATCGATGAACGGGCACTGAGCGGGGAATTGGTCATTGAACCCATCAGTGCTGAATGGGGTAAGGGCTTGGTCGTCGCTCTACCAATGAAATCAAGTGAGGACTATCGAGGCACAAATTGCGTGTCCTGCCATATTGCTCCTGAGGGCGAAGTGCTTGGTGCTATTCGTCTTGAATACAACATGAGTCACGTCAACACACTGATTAACAAGCAAGCCGTGTTTGCGATGGGGATCATGTCAGTGATCGCATTTGTTGGCTTCCTCATCACTATGGGACTCATCCGAAAAATCATCGTCCGCCCTATTCAAAATACATCACGCTTTATGTCTAACGTTAGTGCCAGTAAAGATCTCTCCAAGCGTCTGTCGGGCACGCAAAATGATGAAGTCGGTCAATTGTCGGATTCCATCAATTCGTTTATGGATACGGTGTCAGAGAGTTTAGAACGCGTTCGAGATACCTCCCACTCTCTTGCAGGCTCAGCAGGAAGGCTGACTGATGTAGCTCAATCGACCGATGAAGCTGCTGATAATCAACAAGTCGAAACCAATGAAGTGCAAACCAATATTACCGATATGCTTGAGCAACAAAGCGTGGTGGAGCAAGCGACAGTCGATGCGACAACCTTAGTTAACCATACCGTTGACGTTGCAACCACCAGCGCAGGTCAAGCCCATCATGTCAGCGAAGACATCAAGCACCTTGTGACCGATATTGATAAAGTGCGTGAGAATATTGCGACGTTAAACCAACAAACTGATGAAGTATCATCAATTCTTGGCGTGATAAAAGGCATCGCTGAGCAAACCAATTTATTGGCGCTTAACGCCGCTATTGAAGCCGCCCGAGCCGGAGATCAAGGTCGTGGTTTTGCGGTAGTTGCCGATGAAGTGCGCAATCTTGCCTCTCGCACCGCCGAAGCCACCAGTAATATTGAGACGATTATTTCTCAGTTCCAACAAGGCAGCGAAGAGTCGTTAACCTCGGTCGATACAGTGTGCGAGTTTGCTCATCAGCGCTCAGTAGATGTCGAAGCATTGTCACAGACCATGCACAATGTGGTCGATGAGATGCATCAAGTACTTAAACACGCTGAAAATATCCAACATCAGACACTAACAACATCTGGGGTAAGCAAGCACATCCAAAGCAAAGTTGACACCATTACCTTACACGCAAACGAGACCTCACAATCGGCATCGCACACTCGCGAGATCAGTGTCGATCTGGAACATCTTTCAGAGCGTTTGGAGTCATTACTTAGCCAATTTACCCTTTCAGAGAGAGCGCAAGAGAATAAATAAGGAAATTCTCTCCTTCAAATTGAATATAAAGGTTGAAGCTGACGATTTGACAGGTAATATGTTTCGTTGAATCTAAAAAATTCTATCCAACTCAACACTTCGCTTGTTTTTTAAACAATTTTGTTGTGAGACAGGCACTTTTAAGTGTTGAGTTGAATTTTTACCTCAATGGAGAATATTGAAAACATGACTTACGCGCCTGTATCAGACGTTTTGAAAGGTCAGCTAGCAGTAGACAGTGAAGTAACTGTTCGTGGCTGGATCCGTTCACGTCGTGATTCCAAAGCTGGAATCTCTTTCCTTGCCATTTATGACGGCTCTTGTTTCGACCCGATTCAGGCCGTGGTCCCTAATAATCTTAATAATTACGACAACGAAGTACTTAAGCTAACGACTGGCTGCTCTGTTGAAGTAACTGGTAAGATTGTTGCCTCTCCTGCGAAAGGTCAAGACTTCGAACTAGCAGCAACTGACGTTAAAGTTGTTGGCTGGGTTGAAGATGCTGACACTTACCCAATGGCAAAAACTCGTCACTCTATCGAGTACCTACGCGAAGTAGCTCACCTACGTCCACGCACAAACGTGATTGGTGCAGTAGCACGCGTACGTAACTGCCTATCTCAAGCAATCCACCGCTTCTACCACGAGCAAGGTTACTTCTGGGTATCAGCGCCATTGATCACAGCTTCTGACGCAGAAGGTGCTGGTGAAATGTTCCGCGTATCTACGCTAGACATGGAAAACCTGCCTCGCACTGACGATGGTAAAGTTGACTACAACGAAGACTTCTTCGGTAAAGAGACGTTCCTAACGGTATCTGGTCAGCTAAACGCAGAAGCTTACGCTTGTGCACTAAGCAAAGTTTACACGTTTGGTCCTACTTTCCGTGCTGAAAACTCAAACACAAGCCGCCACCTAGCGGAATTCTGGATGGTTGAGCCTGAAGTTGCGTTCGCAGAACTAGACGACGTTGCAAAATTGGCTGAAGACATGCTGAAGTTTGTATTCAAAGCCGTTCTTGAAGAATGTCGTGATGACCTTGAGTTCTTTGCTCAACGTATCGACAAAGAAGCAATTACTCGCCTAGAGCAGTTTGTCTCTTCTGACTTCGCACAAGTTGACTACACAGACGCGATCCAAATCCTGCTTGATTCTGGTCGTGAATTCGAATTCCCAGTTGAATGGGGTATCGATATGTCTTCTGAGCATGAGCGCTTCCTTGCTGAAGAACACTTCAAAGCACCTGTAATCGTTAAGAACTACCCGAAAGACATCAAAGCATTCTACATGCGTGCTAACGATGACGGTAAAACAGTCGCAGCGATGGATGTACTAGCACCAGGCATCGGCGAAATCATCGGTGGTTCTCAACGTGAAGAGCGTCTCGACATCCTAGATGCACGTATGCGTGAAGTGGGTATCGATCCTGAGCACATGAGCTGGTACCGCGACCTACGTCGTTACGGCACAGTGCCACACGCAGGCTTCGGTCTAGGCTTTGAGCGTCTAGTATCTTACGTAACAGGTATGGGCAACGTTCGTGACGTGATCCCATTCCCACGTACTCCTCGCTCTGCGAACTTCTAATCACCTAGAGTGATACAGAATTAAAAAGACCTCCCAAGTGGAGGTCTTTTAGTTTGTGGCAGTTTCATCGTTTCTGTTATTTCAACTATTTCAGCGTCACACTCATTGCATTGTCGTTAACCGCACCAATCATGAGTGGCTTACCTACGTCACCCTCTTTGATTAACACTTGTGTGTTCACACTAGAGCTAGAATGCTGGGTTTTACTTTCTTGCATAGCAACAACATCAACGAGGTAGCCCGACGACTGTTTTCTCACAAAGCCAGAAAAATCAACCTGCTCTTGATCATTGTTGATTTGGGCTTCGAACTGTTCGTTGGCTTGTATTTGAGCAACAAGCTCCGACTTTCCGTAGTGTAAGATCACCGATTCGGGCTCATCACCTTGATTAGCCGTGCAACCAAAAGTGATAGCAGACAGTGCCAGTAGCCATGCACGTTTCATAGTGTTTATTCCTAACTTCTATCTCATGAATCTAAGGCTTATTCTCATCATCTTTATCTGCCTTGGCGGCATACTTAACACCCAGTACGCACAAACCAAACATAATAAAGGGGATCACAGCCGCGGTGTATTCCGTCCACGCCATGTGAGAGAACGATTTCGCCAAAATAAGGTGCGCAAATACCAACAGAAATGCGCTAAAAATGGCAACGGCGATCAATCTTAATTCATGTTTTACCAACTGCTTTTTCATTGTCACTCCAATCATCACAATATTTCTGTATTCGATTGAAGCACAACCCAAGTAAACCACTCTGATACAGTTAGGTCAAAAAAGGATTAAACAGTTTCTTTAGTGAAGTAACTCACCCAATTTCCGCAAAGCCTGACACAGATTGTCATCAATGGGCAGAGAAGTATTCAAACGCAGATAGTCCTGATATTGCTCATCGACCGAGAACAACGCACCATGCGCAACAGTTACCTGCTGTGATAGCAAGGTGTGATGAACCGCTTTACTGCCTATCCCTTGAGGCAACTTAAGCCATAAGAAATAACCGCCAGGAGGAAGATAGTACTCGATAGATTTAGGCAAACACTCTTTCATTGTTTGCACAAACATAGCTTGGCGCTGTTCAAGCCCTTTACGCAACTTTCTTAGATGATTGTCATAGCTGTCATTTTGCAGGTAATGCGCAACTCCCTGTTGAATAGGTGCACTGCCAGATAGCGTCGACATCAGTTGAAGCTTTTGAACACGCTCGTTAAAGCGCTTGGTGATCACCCACCCCAACCGATAGCCAGGACAAAGACTTTTTGAAAGAGAGCCACAATGCAAAACGCGCTCTTGGTCATCATAGGTTTTCAGCGATGTCGGCTTCTTGTCGGAGAAATACAACTCTGCGTAAACATCATCTTCAATCAGATACACATCATGTAGATTGGCAAGCTCAACAACACGTTGCTTTTGTTCGTCACTCAACGAAGTGCCTGTGGGGTTATGAAAGTTACTCATAAGCCAGCAAGCCTTAACATTGTGCTGTGCAAAAGCTTGTTCCATCTGAGCCAAGGAATGCCCTTTCTCGGCATCTACCGAGATCTCAATGGCATTCAACCCTAGTCGTTCAATTGCTTGTAACGCACCATAAAATGTTGGCGACTCAATGACAACCGTATCCCCTGGCTCAGTAACCACTTGCAAACTGAGGTTGAGCGCTTCTAACGCGCCAGAGGTAATAACGATATCATCATGCGTTAAAGTCATGCCTTGCTGTATATAGCGCTGGGCAATCGAGCGGCGTAGAGAAGCACTACCCGGTGGTAGGTTATCTAACAAGGTATCTGGTCCCATTTTTCGCCCGGAACTGGCAAGGTTACGGTTTAGTGCTTCGAGAGGAAAAAGTGCTGGGTCAGGAAACGCGGAGCCTAGCTTTGTCGCGTTTGGCACGGTTTGTTGTTTGAGGAAATCGTACAACTCATCGTTTAGTGAAGTGCGATACGTATTGTTATCAGCACCAGTAGCGTCGAGACGTTCGAGCTCAGCAGTAACAAAGTAACCCGACTGAGGTTTAGCAATCACCCAACCTTGCGCTTCGAGCAATTGATAGGCTTGTAACACAGTTCCTGTACTGACCGAATGGTTGCGGCTAGTGACACGCACGGAGGGCAACTTCTCTCCTGCTCTCCATGTATTTTGTTGAATTTGCGTTTTAAACAGCTCAGCCAGTTGGCGGTATCGGTTCATGCTTCCCTCATTTCTTACTACCGAGCGCACCTTAGCATACTTCACGCCCTGATTCCGATCTTCGACTTATCAAACTCGAAACGTAATTAATCAATCTTAGTGATATCAATTGACGTTACGAAATGAGAGTTTATGTTCCATACTTTCAAAGGTATGAATATTCTACGGGAGGAAATGATGAAAATGTTTACGATGGATGACCTCTCTTATCGAGGCATACACGAAGGAGTTCATAGCTGGGACCACCCAGAAGGCAATAACCCATATTATTGGCACCCAGATTGGTTGCACATCGCTGAGGATGCACTAGGGGTGCACCCAAAAGCAGAGCTCGATGTCCCAGAGGGTGAAGCAGCCACACCTGAGCATGCAAAGGCAGCAATTATCAAACATCTCAATGGGCAATAATATTGATTATACCCAAGTGACTTCAAGATGCGGGATTCAGTGCGCTGTCATTGATTCGAGGTCAAGGAGAACAACCGCTGCGGAATAGTTAGCTCTTTCCAAGTTGTTTGACTCAGAGATCGAATCAACGACACGCTCCCAAAGGGCGAGGTTACTTGGGCATAAATACCTATTTTTCAGGCGGTTATTGCTAGGTGGGATCAACAAATATATCTGAATGAGAGCTGTGCAACGGAATGGATCATTTATCAACAAGATAAATAGATAGCAGTCACATTAATTCCGATGACATCTGTTACATTTATAGAGTAATGGTGACGCACACCTCAACTCATGACTATGAGAGACGATAATAATGACGAAATACAACGAAAACGACATTCAATACAAAGGCGAATCTAATGGTGTTCACTCTTGGAGTACAACATCAGGTCAGCCTTACTACTGGCACCCAGATTGGTTGCACGTTGCTGAAGACGCAACGGGTTCTCATCCTAAACAAAAAATCGAAGTAGAATCCGCTGAAGCACCAACAGAAAAACATGCATTGAAAGCTATCCTTAAGCACATGAACGATTGGGCAACAGGCAAACTGTCTTCTAACCCAGACATCGAAACGAATGCACATGAATCACAAATGGATTTGAAAAAGTAATTCCTACCCTTTTTCATGTCGATGATTGAGACCAAGCCTCGCCATAGCGGGGCTTTTTTGTAAATCCTTCGCTATATCAATGTCACTTCAAGATGCTAGATTCAGAGTATTGTCACTATTCCCTCTTTACCAAAAGACAGCAAGGAAAACAACGAAGCGGAATTGCAAGCTATATCCAAGTTGTTTGACGATGCTATTTAGTTAGCAAAGAACGTACTTCAGTGACAGGCTCCCGAAGGGCGAGTGGCTTTAGTTCACATGCTTCTTTAACAATTTTCGAATTAGCCCCCCTAGATCTTCAAATTGTTGCCTCACCTTCAAACCAAGCCATCCTCGCTGAAGCAAGCATCTCAAGGTTACTTGAGCATATACATAACAAATTTCTATCATTTATAAGAATCTATCGATAAAATTTCAGGTCTCGATTTTACTAGTGACAGATCAATCAACAGACATCAATTCCACAGTACCTCTCTCTTCTTGCTCAACTAAGAGAGAAAACGATGCTGAGATTTGTCCAAAAAAGGATAATCATGGTGAATACTAACTACAATGCACCACTTACATTCCAACTTTACCTAGCTGCGGCGTTCTTTTTCGGCACATACGGTGGACGCGTCTGCCCGATGCTCAGCACGCTGAGCGTATACGAAGTGATCTTACATTGCGCGGTGGTTTTTACGTTCCTCTATCTTGTTCGCCACTTTATTCTTGTCTCACATCCTTTGATTGCACAAAACCGACAAGCCAAGCTTGATACTGTGTTGTTTACCGCTGTAAGTATTCCTTTTGCTGCGTACTATAATCTTCAATATGACTTTACCTTCGACAGCAATGTGAAAGTGTTATTTGGTATGGCGCTCTTTGGCTTTTTAACTGGTTCTATCTTGCAACTGCAAAGCAAGCTGGTTCAATTTGACAGCCTACGTCAACAAAACCAATTTGGCTTTGCGTTATCAGGTCAGCGCCAATCCATGGTGAAACAAATGATAGGCATGATGATCGCCTTGCTCATCACCTTGACCACCATTTTGACCATGGTCGCAGTCAAAGACATTTATTGGTTGGAGCAAAACCCAGAGCAAATCACCAATGGGCTAGGCAAAATCAGCTTCATTAAAGAGTTGGTTTACATCGCACTTGTCGTCGGAGGCTATGTAATCGCGATTATGGTGCTTTGGACTCGCTTGATGCAAAAAATCTTGTTTAGCCAAGAGCAAGCTTTGCTGGAAGTGACACAAGGGAAAATTGCGCAACGTTTACCAGTTTTCCAACATGATGAGCTTGGCTCGATGGCCTGTTTAACTAACCAAATGCTCGACAGTTTGCAAGTTTCGCAAGATGAGGTCAAAGCCACGCGAGATGTTGCCATTGTCAGTTTGTCGGCATTGGCTGAATCACGTGATAATGAAACCGGTGCGCACATTATGCGCACGCAACAATATGTAAAAGTATTGGCTGAACATTTAAGCCAATTTGAACAACATTGTTCATTACTGACTCCAAATTATATCGAACTACTTTACAAATCGGCGCCGCTGCATGACGTCGGAAAAGTCGGTGTGCCAGATAGCGTGTTACTGAAACCGGGAAAACTGACCGATGAAGAGTTTGAGATCATGAAAGGACATGCACAAATTGGTGCCGAAGCGCTGTCAATTGCTGAAAAACAGCTAGGAAGTAGTTCGTTTTTGCGCGTTGCTAAAGAGATTGCCCTAACACACCATGAAAAGTGGGATGGTAGTGGCTATCCAAATCAATTAAGCGGCGAGAACATCCCTTTATCCGGTCGTTTAATGGCATTAGCAGATGTGTATGACGCTCTTATTTCTAAGCGTGTATATAAGCCTGCTTTCAGCCATGACAAGGCGAAAGCCATCATCCTAGAGGGTAAAGGCAAACATTTCGATCCTCAAATCGTCGATGCATTTCTTGCAGTTGAAACTGAATTTCAACATATCGCACATCAATATCAAGATGAGCAAAACATCGCCGCTTAGCCAATTATCCCCCTCTTAAAACGCTTGTTAAGAGGGGTTTTTATATCAAAAGCCTCCGTTATGTTAGATTTCTGTTTCAAATCAAAACTTTTTTAAGTTTTCTTATCACTAACTGTTGTAACGAATATTGCTGAAAGGTATAAATGTCAGCAGACCCCTTCGATTAACATGGATGAAGATTATGTTTGAAAAAGTAGTTGCCGCTCCGGCTGACCCTATTCTTGGACTTACTGAAGAGTTTAAAAAAGATGCTCGCGCCGAAAAAATTAACCTAGGCGTTGGTATTTACAAGAACGAACAAGGTGAAACCCCTGTTCTTGCGACTGTTAAAAAAGCCGAAGCCGCACTGATTGAAACTGAAAAAACCAAATCTTACCTAACAATCGAAGGTACAGCAGAATACGGTCTAGCAGTACAAAAACTGCTTTTCGGTGCAGACGCGGAAATCGTTGCTGGCAAGCGTGCTAAAACAGCACAAGCACCAGGTGGCACAGGTGCTCTACGTGTAGCAGGTGAGTTCATTAAGCGTCAGCTTGGTGATGTGAAGATCTGGATCAGCAACCCTACTTGGGCAAACCACAACGGCGTATTCACTGCAGCTGGTATCGAAACAGCACAATACAGCTACTACAACGCAGAAACCAAAGATAAAGACTTCGCTGCTATGGTTAACGACCTGCAAGGTGCATCTGAAGGTGACGTTGTTCTTCTGCATGGCTGCTGTCACAACCCTACAGGTATCGATCCAACAGCTGAAGAGTGGGAAACGCTGGCTAAGCTGGTTGCAGAGAAAAAACTGCTTCCTCTATTCGACTTCGCATACCAAGGCTTTGCTAAAGGTGTAGAAGAAGATGCAGCAGGTCTTCGTACTTTCGCTAAGTACAACAAAGAAATCCTAGTCGCGAGTTCTTTCTCTAAGAACTTCGGTCTATACAATGAGCGTGTTGGTGCATTCACTCTGGTTGCTGAATCAGAAGACGTTGCAACAACGGCGTTCTCACAAGTAAAAGCCATCATCCGTTCTATCTACTCTAACCCACCAGCGCACGGTAGCGCTGTTGTGACTCACATTCTTGGTGACGCAGACCTGCGCGCAGAATGGGAAGCGGAAGTAGCGGAAATGCGTGACCGAATCCAAGAGATGCGTGAACTATTCGTTGCTACTCTTAAGGCAGAAGGTGTGGATGCTGACTTCAGCTTCATCGAGCGCCAAAACGGTATGTTCTCGTTCTCTGGTCTATCCAAAGAGCAAGTAAACCGTCTAAAAGAAGAGTTCGGTATCTATATCGTAGGCTCAGGTCGTATCAGCGTTGCAGGTATGACAAAAGCAAACATGGGTCCTCTATGTAAAGGCATCGCTGCGGTTCTGTAATCGCGTCGAAAGTCACAAATTAAAAAGGTCAGCACTCGCTGACCTTTTTTGATTCTACCGCTTGTTGAAACGCCACTATACAAGGTGGCGCTACACTCCTATGAACTAATACACAAACTTAAAGCTAATTCCAACTTCATTGATGTGATCTGACGGTTGACCTTGATAATCGGTGTCACGGAACTGGTAATAAAGACCGGTACCAATCACGCGATGCCATTGGTAGTTAAAGGCAATCTTATAGTTGTTCTCGTCGACGATATCACTTCGATTCAAGTGCACTTCTGCCGTCCCCATTAACTTTTCACTAAATAGGTAATTTGCGCCAAACGTGACGCCTTGAATAAACTCGCTATCCGAGGACAGTGTACGGTCGGTTTTATCATCAGTCGCTTTGGCTTTAATTGCGCCAAGCCCATAAATCCCGTAGATATCAAACTTCTCGTTGACGCCATAACGATAACCACCACCGAACAACAAACGGTCAATACGCAAAGTGAAATTGTCTGGGTGGAAAAATTGCGCCGAGTAGTCAACGTTAAACAGCCAGTTATCGGTAAATAGGTAATTACCGCCAAGCCCTAGAGTGGTAGCGTTAGAATTATCGAGCCACTCTTCATTCGTTGTCCCGGCACCAATGTCTAAATTAATGTGCTCGTAACCAAACTTCTCTACCTGTTCTGACTCTGAGGCAACGCTCATTAGTGGTAATGCTACAAGAGGTGCAGCGAATAATAGTCTTACCATTCTACTTCCTTCCATGAGTGTCATCCAAAACTCTTCTTTAATACGCCCATTGTATTGATTTAATTCGGCATCTTGATGACAGCGTAGCCGAATTGATGACGATTTGCCGTGCGACTTGTCCGAATCTTATCATTGCGCACGAAAAACAGTGATCCGATAAGATTCTGTTTTAAAACTAAGTTAAGATTACCCTATCACTTGCAAACCAAAAGGCACCTTAATGGAAGCAGAACTTCTCGAGATATATAACTTTCTCGCCAAGTATCCCCCATTCAACGAGCTTCCGGAAGAAACGCTCACCAAAGTGACCGAGAACATCGAAATCTCATACTATCGTCAAGATACTCCCGTCATTCATTTCGGCGACCAGATCCACGATCTATACATGGTTCGTAGTGGCGTGGTTGAGGTCTATCGACGCAAAGGTGAACTTTACAACCGACTCGACGAGGGTGACCTTTTTGGTCAAATGGGGCTTCTGACCAACAACAAAGTTCGCTTCCCAGTAAAAGCGATAGAAGATTCCCTACTCTACTGCATTCCTCAAGACATTTTCCAAGAACTGTATGATAACTTCGACTCATTCGCTGATTTTGTTGAAGTAGAGAACAGTGCTCGTTTGCGCCAAGCAGTATCAGAAAACAACGATGCCAATGACCTAACCACTTCTAAGGTCAAAACCTTATTAACCCGTGACGCACCGACGATTGAACGTGGACAGACGATCCAAGAAGCCGCGCAATTGATGGCGCAAGACAATGTTTCTTCATTGTTGATTGTGGACCCAGACTTTGTGCTGGACGAAGAAGACCCACAATCTCCGGTGCTAGGTATCATTACCGACCGTGATTTGTGTACCCGAGTTTTAGCCGAAGGCTTATCACCGCAAGACGATGTCTCCACGGTGATGACCACTGAGGTTATCTCACTCGATCATAACGCATACGTATACGAAGCCATGCTGACCATGTTGCGCTACAACGTGCATCATTTGCCTGTGGTTAAAGATCAAATGCCGATTGGTATTATCGAAGCTACCGATATTGTACGTTATGAATCGCAAAACTCACTGTTGCTGGTCAGTAGTATCTTCCAGCAGCAAAGCATCGAAGATTTAGCGATTGTGGCAGAAGAAGTAAAGAGCAGTTTTGTTCGCTTGGTCAACGAAGACGCCAACTCACACATGGTGGGTAGCGCGATGTCGGTGATCGGTCGCAGCTTTAAGCAACGCCTTTTAGAAATGGCAGAAGAAGAACTCGGTCCACCTCCTATCCCTTATTGCTTCCTTGCTCTTGGTTCAATGGGACGCGACGAACAGTTGCTGGTCACTGACCAAGACAATGCAATCATCCTAGACGACACCTACAAAGAAGAGAAACACGGTAAATACTTTGAGGCTCTCGCACAATATGTCAGTGATGGTTTGAACGTATGCGGTTACAAGTACTGTACTGGCGACATTATGGCGACCAACCCGATGTGGCGAATGACCCGCTCACAATGGGAAGAATGCTTTGCCGATTGGATTGATGACCCCAATCCAAAAGCGCTACTCAATGCATCCATCTTCTTTGATTTAGATGGGGTTTACGGCCGCTTAAAATGGGCAGAGCAGCTCACTAGTTTCATCGTACGTCGTGCCCGCAAGAACAATCGCTTCCTAGCCTGCTTGGCACGTAACGCATTAAATCGAACTCCACCACTTGGCTTCTTCAAAGACTTTGTGATGGAAAAAGACGGTCAGCATAAAAACTCAATCAACTTGAAACGCCGTGGTACTGCGCCATTGGTCGATCTGATCCGCGTTCATTCTCTGGCGGTAGGCTCACGTGCACAGAATTCATTTGAGCGTCTCGATGACATCATTGATGCTGGCATCTTACCAAAAGGGCGCGCACAAGATCTTAAAGACGCCATGGAGTTCATCTCAATGGTGCGTATCCGCCACCAAGCAATTGATGTTGAGTTAGGTATTGAGCCAGACAACAACATTGAGCCTGAAAACTTGTCGGATTTTGAACGTCGTAATTTGAAAGATGCGTTCCAGATCCTAAGTAATGGTCAGAACTTCCTTAAGTTCCGCTATCAGGCTAGTAACAAGTTTAAGTGAGGCGTGAAGTGATAAAGAAGTTATTTCAAAAGCCGAGTATTCAGTGGCCAGTGAAGTTTCAGCAGAAACTTGAGCGTGCCACTGATGAACGCTTAGTCGCCTTTTACGGTAAAGCGCTGCCAGCACCTGAGACGCCACTATCCCAAGTGGAGTTCGTTGCGCTTGATTTTGAGACTACCGGTTTGAACCCACAAAAAAACGGCATCATCACCATTGGTTTGGTGCCGTTCGATCTCAATCGAATTTTCCTACGCCAAGCAAAGCACTGGAAGGTGCGACCACAGGAAAAACTCGATGAAGAATCAGTCATCATTCATGGTATCACTCACAGTGAACTGATTGACGCTCCCGATCTGGGTGAAATCCTCGCTCCCTTGCTAGAAAGCTTAGCGGGTAAGATTGTAGTGGTACATTACCGCCGTATCGAGCGTGAGTTTCTCGACCAAGCACTGCGCTCTCGTATTGGTGAAGGTATTGAGTTTCCAGTTCTTGATACGTTGCAAATTGAAGAAAACATTCAACAAAAAGCAGCGGGCGGTCTTTGGAACAAGCTCAAGGGCAATAAGCCAAAATCATTACGCTTAGCCCAGTCTCGCCGTCGTTATGGCTTACCAGACTATACACCGCACCATGCTCTAACCGATGCCATTGCTACAGCAGAGCTGCTGCAAGCCCAAATTGCCCATCATTATAACCCAGAGCAACCTATCAGTAGCCTGTGGTTGTAATTCGGCTTACGTTATCTTTGAGCAACAAAAAAGGAGCCATATGGCTCCTTTTTATTCAAAACAACAAAAGCTTACAGCTTAAAGCGTCTGATCTCTTGTTCTAGCTCGTGAGAAAGCTCAGACAGGTGCGCTGCTTGCTCAGCCGCCTGGTGCGCTTCCACAGAAAGCTCATTCGATACGTCACGAATGCCCTCTGTATTACGAGTAATCTCAGTGGTTACTGACGCTTGCTCTTCTGCTGCTGAAGCAATTTGAGTTGCCATATCACTGATTCGCTCTACCGCAGAGTGAATTTGCGTCAGGCTAACTGCCGCAGAGTTTGCATCATCCACGCTAGTATCTGCTAGACGACGACTGTCATCCATAATACCCACCGCTTTCGCCGTAGTACCTTGCAGCATTTCGATGGTTTCTTGAATCTCTTGCGTTGAAGCGTGAGTACGTTGGCTCAACACACGAACTTCATCCGCAACCACCGCAAAACCGCGACCTTGTTCACCAGCTCGCGCTGCTTCAATCGCCGCATTCAGTGCCAGTAAGTTGGTTTGTTCGGCAATACCTTGAATAGTCGAAAGAATCGTATTAATCGCGTTACCGTGCGCTTCTAGCTCTTGAATCACGTTGGTCGCGACTTGAACTTCTTGCGCTAGGTTTTGGATCGAACCTTGCGTTTGCGTTACTTGACCAGAGCCATGCACACATGCTTGTACCGCTTCTTCCGAGCTTGATGCTGTGTTGTCCGCGTTACCAGCAATCTCTTGTGTTGCTGCCGCCATTTCGTTAACCGCAGTCGCCACCATGTTGATTTCGTCTTGCTGGTAAGAAATACGCTGGCTACGTTCTTCGGCTTGCTGTGCCGTTGTACGAGCTTGCTCAGACAGTGCGGACGATACGTGACTTAGTTTCGTCACCATCGTGTGCATATTGCCGACAAAACGGTTGAAGTTATCAGCCAGCTTGCCGACTTCGTCATCACTGCGCGGTTCTAGACGTTGCGTCAAGTCACCTTCACCAGAAGCAATTTCTTCCAATGCTTGTGAAACACGACCCAAATCGCGGAACAAGAAACCTACTAGCCATGAAACAGCAACAATCACGACGATAGTGATCAACACAGCGGTGATCAGCATTTCTCGTAGCAATTGAGCGTGGCTTGCCTCTTCTGTTGCACGATCCATTTCAATCGCAAACATCCAATGTGTACCAGGCACTTTGCTGAAGTAGTAAAGCTTCTCTTTGCCTTTGATTGTTGCACTTTCAATCGCACCAGAGTTGGCTGCGCGCTCAATAGAATCTTTAGAAAATTCTTTAGAAAGGTCGGTGATTGGCTTAAGCGTTAGGCTCTTATTTGGATGAGCAAGGAAAGTGCCATCGTTCATATCGATCAGCATTGCATGAGCATTGTCACCTGCGTCTAGGCTGATGACGTCATTGATCAACTGGTCAATCAATACATCTGCACCGACAACACCAATGAACTTACCGTTTTTCATTACTGGCTCAGCAATTGTCACCAATAGCGCGTTAGTGATAGCGTCTTGGTAAGCTTCTGTGATGATTTGTTTGCCTGCTGCATTTGCGTCTTTGTACCAAGGACGCGTGCGAGGATCGTAATCAGCACGGTTACGCTCGGGATGAGAACGATACATACCACCTTCTGGTGTACCTAAGAAGATATCGTCAAAGCCACCAGCTTTACGTGCTTGTTGTAGGAAAGGCACAACGTCTTGCTCAGTTGAGTAGTCGTTGAAAGCCGTCGCAATATCTTTACGAATTGCCACCCAGTCAGAAATACCTTCTGAAGCGGCGTTACTTAGGCTTTGTGCTCGTGAATAGACACCTGAACGCGTCTGATCAAGAAGTTGACCAGCCGACAACCAAGTCAGTGCTGTTGCCATCACAACAACAGCAGAGAGGCTTGCGCCAATTAGCTTTTGTTTTAATGATAATTTCATAATTATTATAGAGGTTGGGAGAACAGTTAAGGTGGGTGAATATTACACATTTTTTAATCACTAATCACGAGATTTTACTAATAAAAATAAAACATTAACTCATTGTAAATTAATGACTTATTTCGTCATTATTTTGTCTACCGTCAGAAAAATCACACAAAAAAAGCCAGCAAAACGCTGGCTTTTTTAACTTACTAATATTTAAGTAATATTTATAAATCTTATCAATTATTGACGTTCGGTTCTCATACCCATAAGCAGGCTGACACACATCGCCAATAAAACGACGGTAAATGGCAGTGCAGTAGAGATTGCACCCGCTTGCAGCGCTTGAACAGCTTCAGAACCACCGATCCACAGTAATGCAACCGCAATCGCACCTTCCATGAATGCCCAGAATACACGCTGTAACACTGGTGCGTCGACTTTACCACCAGCGGTGATGCTGTCGATAACCAATGAGCCTGAGTCTGAAGAAGTAATAAAGAATACCAATACGAGTACGACTGCAATGATGGATAGCATGTTACCGAATGGCAATACATCAAACATTTGGAACATCGCAAGGGAAACATCAGTCAAACCATTTGCACCTAGCTCGCCCACATTATTGATCACTTGGTCGATAGCAAGACCACCGAATGTCGACATCCAAATCAAGGTAACTGCTGTCGGTACAATTAGAACCGCAGTGATGAATTCACGAACGGTACGACCGCGTGAAACTCGAGCGATAAACATACCTACAAATGGTGACCATGAGATCCACCAAGCCCAGTAGAATACTGTCCAACCTTGGAACCAAGCTTCATCAGTACGATCAAACGGATTACTCAGTGGAATAATATTCTCAACATAAGCCATCAATGTGGTTGGCACAGAGCCTAGTGTTACCGCCCAGCCGATCAAACCAACAAGGATAAGCAATAAGAAAGCAATCACCATGTTGATGTTACTGATGACTTTTACCCCGCCATCAATACCACGAACAACAGAAACAACCGCCAATAGCGTAACAACGGTGATAACGACAATTTGCAGTCCTAGTCCTGGTTCAACGCCAAAGACATGGTGAATACCACTTGCCGCTTGTTGTGCACCTAGACCTAGAGAAGTCGCCAGACCAAACAAGGTTGCCAATACCGCAAGAATATCCACGATGTGACCAGCCCAACCCCATGCGCGATCGCCCAATAACGGGTAGAAAATCGAGCGCATTGAAAGCGGCAGACCTTTGTTGTAAGTAAAGAAAGCAAGAGATAGTGCCACGACACCGTAAATCGCCCATGGGTGTAGACCCCAGTGGAACATGGTCGCACCTAGTGCTAGCTTCGCGGCTTCTGGTGTGTTTGCTTCTACACCCAACGGGGTTTCATACCAACCAGTGAAGTACGCTACTGGCTCTGCCACACTCCAGAACATCAAACCGATACCCATACCAGCAGCAAACAACATTGCCAGCCAGGACATGAATGAGTAATCAGCGACAGCATCTTTACCACCAAGGCGAATCTTACCCATTGGTGAAACGATGAGAGCTAAACAGAAGATAACGAAGATGTTACCAGAGATAATAAACAGCCAGTCAAAAGAACCGATGATTTTCCACTTAATGCCGTCGAGTGCGGTCTTAGCGGTGTGTGCGTCCAGCACAAGTGCAGCAATAAGAAACAGTGCAATGAAACCAGCACTGATACCAAAAACAGGATTATGTACGTCAAAACCCCATTTCTGGACGTTGTCTTGACCAACCGTATAGTCGGTACTGTCGATACTGTACTTATCTATACCTTTTGTCATTATTCCTCTCTTTTTATGTTCAATCTTCTTAACAAGGCATTAAAAATCATTTGAACACGATACATTTTATTTTCCATGAAAGTGGAAGATCCTACCATTTGAGGCGTTTTTGTCTATCTTTTGCTGATAAAAAATCCAATAACTTACATTTCAATCAGAAAAGTGTAGCTAAAAAAGCGGAAACAACCACAGCAATACTTAGACCACAAACATTTCTTACTATAATAATTCTAGTCGTTGCTTTTTTCCTCGCTCAATGACCTTAAAAACAATAAGGAGAGCCAAGGCAAATTATTGAAAATTGGTGTCGCGATCCCTAACGAAGCCCTTTAAATAACAGCGCATTTGAGTTAGTGTCGCCTCGTTACATGATCCCTTAATGACTGGATTACGAAATTGGAAAAGTACGAAGAAGTTTTGGTCTCGATTCGTCAGATCATCCGCGCTATTGATTTACATTCTAAGAAGTTAAGCAAAGAGTCTGGTTTGACGGCTCCTCAGCTGATCCTGATGCGTGCCATTAGTGAATTAAATAACGTCACTATCAAACAATTGTCTAGCCATACCAACATGAGTCAGGCAACGGCAACCACTATCCTTGACCGCTTAGAGCGCAACCAACTTGTTGAGCGCCGCCGCAGTGTCGAAGACAAGCGTAAAGTTCACGCGGTATTGACGGAGAAAGGACAAGAAGCCTTAAAACAGGCCCCGACGCCATTGCAAGAGCATTTTATTAGCCGCTTCCAAAAGCTGGAAGAGTGGGAACAGAGCTTGCTTTTGTCTTCTGTGCAGCGCATCTCGACCATGATGAATGCAGAAGATATTGATGTTGCCCCTATGCTTGAACTTGGCAGTATTACCAAGCCTGAATAAGTATCCCTTCGAGCGCTCTGATGTATGAAAGCATGAGGGCGCCCCTGCCTACTCTATCAATCCTATTTCAAAAGCGTATTTCGCCAACTCAGCCGTCGAGTGCAAATCCAGTTTGTGTTTGATGTTATGGCGGTGCGTTTCTACCGTTCGATAGCTAATGTCCAACAGCGTCGCAATCTTTTTGCTGCTGTTTCCTTGTGCCACTAACTTAAGCACCGCTTCTTCCCTGCGGCTAAGTGGGTTCGGCTTTTGCGCTGCCGGGACAACATCCTGCGTAAATAAGGTCTGGGTAACGGATTCGCAAAAGTAAGTCGATCCTTGGTTCACCGTTTTTATTGCTTGCACCATTTTCTCTGCTGAAATTTCTTTCAGCATGTAACCTACCGCACCAGCTTGCATCACCTTCATGATGTATTCACGGTTGTCGTGCATGGTGAGCATTAAAATTTTGCTCTCTGGACGCTCTTCCTTAATTACGCCAGTAGCTTCAATGCCATTCATGATTGGCATACTGATATCCATCAAGATGACATCTGGATTGAGAAGCTTTGATACTTCAATTGCCTCAAGCCCATTACTCGCCGTACCAATCACATCAATATCAGGTTCCAGTTCCAAACGCGCCATAAAACCATCAAGCACCACCTGATGGTCATCAACTATCACCACGCTAATTGGTTTATCCATAAACTAATCCATCCAAATCTAACAATACGGTGATTTCCGTCCCCAAACCGGGCTCGCTCATGAGTTCAAACTCGCCTCCGATAAACTCAACACGCTCACGCATGTTCCGCAATCCAATTCCTTGTCGGTGCACTGAAGGGTTGACCATAAAACCCGTACCGTCGTCTCGTATCAGTAATTGCAGCATATTGCCCATTTTTTGCAAAATTACTGTGACCTTTTTTGCTTTGGCGTGCTTCTCAATGTTGTTTAAAGATTCCTGAGCCACACGATACAAGGTTGTAGCCACTTCAGATTTCAACTTCACTTGCTCGGTATCAAAATGGCTATCGATGTCCATACCAGAGTGCGAATGAAAATCTTGCAATAATGTAGAAAGCGCGGCTTCTAAGCCAATATCATCCAAGGCACTTGGTCTCAGTTGGTGAGAAATATGGCGTACTTCATTAATCGCAGTGATCAACGAGCGTTGAGATTTATCTAGGTGAGCTTTGAGCTTTTCATCTTCAATACGATGCGCCATCAAATCAAGGTGACATTTGCTCGAAACCAGCAATTGATTGATGCCATCATGGAGCTCTCTCGCCAGATGTTTTTTCTCATCTTCTTGGAACATCACCGTTTTGTGGGCAAGCTCTTTTAGGTTCTTATCCGCTAAACGATGCTCGTGTAAATTGATGGCAAGTGTCAATACGATGATCACCGCCACCGTAACCACCAGAATAATCACCACGGTGAAAAAGGTAGTCTCGATATTTTGATTGATTGCCGCACGCATATTGGCGACTTCACGGCTCACATCTTCAATATACAACCCAGTGCCAATCATCCAATCCCATTTATCAAGCCATGCCGCATAGCTCAGCTTTGGTACCACCTCCCCCGTAGAGGGCTTTTGCCATAGATATTGATGGAACCCGCCCCCAAGCTGCGCTTGATAAAGCAGAGCCTCAATCAGGTGATCGCCATTTTCATCTTGAATATGCAGTAAATTTTGTCCGACTAAGTCCGGGAGAATGGGATGAACAAGGTTCGTGCCGTGCTTATCGTAGGCAAAGAAATACCCGTCTGAACCGTAACGTAAGCGGTTTAGGATCGCTTTTACGCGCGCTTTCGCGTCAGCCTCTTCAAGCATAGGATCGTTATAGATATGAGAAATGGCATCAAAGGCGAGATCTACGGTATCTTTTAGTGCCGCTTCTTTGGATTGAATTAAGTTCTGATGAAAGATTTCCACCTCACGCTGCCCCAAGGTTTTCGCTTGGTAAATGGAAATCCAACTGATACTGGCTGACACCAAAACCACAGGGATCAGTGCCAACAAGATTAACTTGGCTTTGAGAGGCATCCTTTCCCTCCAATGAAACGCTGATTAGGCTTGGGGCTGTTGACCTTTCGCGATTAAAATCGGTTCGAAACATCAACAGCCCCTGATAGTTAATCAGCTTAACAACTTGTCTCAAAAGGTGAAAATTTTCACATCACAATTCCTTGCTTCTTACTTGCATTAGGACATGCCATAGAATCCTGGGAAAAATAACAATGAAGCAAGTACCACAATCTGAATCGCAATGAATGGCATCACACCACGGTAGACATCCCGAGTGGTCACGCCTGCTGGAGCCACACCTTTTAGGTAGAACAAACTAAAACCAAAAGGCGGTGTTAGGAATGAGGTCTGCAGGTTCATCGCAATCAAAATCGCAAACCAAGTCATGTTGATACCCATCAACTCGGCAACAGGTGCAATGATTGGCACGATAATGAAACAGATTTCTACGAAGTCGATGAAGAACCCAAGGATAAGGATGACTAACATGGTAATGATCAAGAAGCCCCATTTTTCACCCGGAAGTTCCAACATCCACTCTTCAACAAGATAATCCCCCCCAGTGTACGTAAACGCCATTGAGAATGCCGTTGCCCCGAGCAAAATCGCAAAGACCATCGCGGTCACTTTTACGGTCTCTTTCGAAGCTTCATACACCATCGACCAACTAAACTGTTTGTAAAGCAACGACAATACAATTGCACCAGCCCCACCCAGTGCTGCGGACTCTGTTGGGGTAGCAATACCCGCAAAGATAGAGCCGAGAACAACAATAATCAGCGCCAACGGTGGCAGTACGGCTTTCAACGCAGTAATCACTTCTTCTTTACGACTGATAGACTCATCACGCTCGATAGGCTGGGCTGCTTCAGGGTTCAGTTTGGCGTAAATCAAAATGTAGATCACATACGCGCCCACCAGCACCAATCCCGGCCACACTGCGGCTTGGAACAAATCCCCGACTGGTACACCGAGAACATCCCCCAGAAGAATCAAAACTATGGAAGGCGGAATGATTTGACCTAACGTGCCCGACGCACAGATGGTGCCACAAGCCAATCCTTTGTCGTAATTGTACTTAAGCATCACTGGCAAGGAGATCAACCCCATTGCCACTACCGATGCACCGACTACCCCCGTGGATGCGGCAAGCAAGGCACCCACCAACACGGTTGAAATGGCAATACCACCGCGAATACCACCAAACAAACGCCCCATCGACTCAAGCAATTGCTCAGCCAATCGGGTCTTTTGCAACACTAATCCCATGAAGACAAACAGAGGTACTGCCATCAGTACCGTATTCTCCATGATGGATTGAATGCGATAAGGCATGAAAGCAAACATCTCAATGCCTTCTGCCCATACGCCAAAAATTAATGCGATGCCGCCAAAGGTGAAGGCAACAGGAAAACCAAGCAGTAGCGCAAATAACGCCACAAAAAACATCACTATACCGATCATACTGAATTCCTTTTACGACTTACCGTTGTTACCGGCATAGATAAGATGAGGGTTAACAATTTTGTTGATGGAATGAAGCAGTAAACCAACTCCGCTTACCGCCATAAACAAAAACGAAAGTGGAATCATACCTTTAATGATCCATCGGTATGGCAAACCACCCGGATCTCCAGATGTCTCGCCCAGCGCGTAACTCTCTTTGGCAAAGTCGACACCAAACCAAGCAACCAATAGGCAAAAGGGAAACAAAAAAAGTAAGGTGCCTAAAATGTCGATTATGGACTGCGCTTTGTATGACAAGCGCTCATAGAAAATATCTACGCGTACGTGCCCGCCGGATTTAATTGCGTAAGGTACACCAAGTAAAAACACGGCAGAGAAAAGGTGCCATTCCATTTCTTGAAAGGCGATCGAGACGTCATTGAACACGTAGCGCATGACAACGTCGTACACCACATTCGCTAGCAACAAAATAAATAAGATGCTGGATAACCAGCCTAGAAAATCACCGAAGCGGTTAAAGATTCGCTCAATATAAATAAGGCTTCTCATTCCGAACTCCATGGAACGTGGGGGATATTGGCTCCGCTGGTTCGCGGAGCACTTGTTATGACCTTCTCTAAGAGAAGTTTTCTTGGGCTTCATTGGCAGGCTAAATCACTCGAAATAGCCTGCGATACGAAGTTATTGCTGAGCTTGGCTGTTTAGGTAAGCTCGGTGTGAAATGTCAGACCAAGGGCGTACTTGCTCGATGTAGCTTGCTTGTGACTCTTGGATTTCTTTCGCTAGCGCGTCTTTCTCAGCATGCTGTTTTAGCAAACGCTCGTTCGCTTCTCGCAGCGCTGAAATCACCTCTGGTGGGAAGTCTTTAACTTGTACGTCTGGGTATTCTGATTGGATAGATGCCCAGTTCTTACCACTTTCATGTTTAGACTGCGTGTACATATCGTAAGCTGCCGCTTTCATCGCTACTTGCAAGATCGCTTTTAGATCATCCGGTAGGCGTTCCCAAGTACGTTTGTTCACTAGGAACTGCAGTTCGGTACCTGGCTCATGCCAACCTGTATAGTAGTAAGGAGCAATTTTGTGGAAGCCCATACGCAAATCCAGAGATGGTCCTACCCACTCCAATGCATCAATCGTGCGTCGTTCAAGAGAAGTGTATAGCTCACCCGGTGCGATGTTTGTTGGTTTTGCACCCAGCTCTGCGAGAATTTCCCCAGCGAAACCCGGAATACGCATTTTCAGACCTTTTAGATCATCTACTGATTTGATTTCTTTCTGGAACCAACCGCCCATCTGGGTATCGGTGTTACCACCAGGGAAAGACAGCAAGTTATGCGGAGAATAAACCTTCTCCATCAACTCCATGCCACCACCGTAGTAAAACCATGCGTACTGTTCTGTTGGCAACATACCGAAAGGCATAGAGGTGAAGTAAAGGGTGTTTGGTACTTTGCCTTTCCAGTAATAAGAAGCGGAATGTCCCATGTCGTACTGACCGGATTTCACCATATCAAACACGCCAAGCGGCGCTTTATGCTTGTTTGCGGAATCAATACGAATTTGTAGGCGTCCGTTTGACATTTCTTCTGCCATTTTCGCCATGTTCTTTGTTGCATCACCGAAGATAGGGAAATTCGGTCCCCAAGTCTCCGCTAGTTTCAAGCGATACACTTTATCGTCAGCAGCGTTAGCAGAAGTCGCTACAAATGCCATGGTTGCTACCATCGCTGTCGCTTTGAGTACTCGTTTCAAAGATTTTTGGATAAGACTCATCGTTCACGTCCTTTGTCACCAAGGTTATTGTTGTCATCCATTACATAAGGATTCGATATAGAAGATGGGACATTACTTGGAAGTAAGAAATGGGCATGAACACGCAACAAATCGGTGTCTATAAGCTAGGCCTAGTCGTTAGTATTACGTATTTCTGCGTAGGCGATGAGCGATCATCATGAAACAAAGTCGTAAAATCAGAATGTTATCTATTTCATTTGGAGAAAGCAGCATAGAAACCACGTACGTGGTTAACTGCGAAAGAATTTACACAGTATTTAATAAATTGTGACAAATGACGGATTTGTATCGTTAGAATGCTCAATTATGGAAGGGAAAAAGCCGCTCTTAAGGTAAAAAAATACCCCGGTCAATGCCGAGGTATTTAATGCAAAAAACAGAATTACAGCGGTAATTAAACTGCTTTATAGATAACTTTGTTACCTGCTAACTGCTCTTTTTGAACTAGGTTTTCTTCAAGAAGCTTCTTCAGTGCGCCAGTAGCCCATGATGCCGCTTTAGTGTCTTCTTGACCAGCAGCCAGACCGATACCTTTAGGGTTGATACCTTCTGCGTTTGCTACAACGATATCTAGTACTTGTTGCTGCTTAGGAGTAAGTGCAACCTCAACCGTTTTTGCTGCAGCTACTTTCTTCTCAGCTACTGCTTTTTCAGCAACAGCTTTTTTAGCAACGGAAGGTGCTGCTGCTTTCTCAACAACAGGTTTAGCCGCCTTCGGTGCTGCAACTACGTTTGCTACTGTCGCTTTAATGCGTTTTTGCAGTTTCATCTGCACTTTACGCTTATGAGCAAGTCTCATTGAATATTTCTCCAGTTCACTGCATCTCAGCAGGGATGAAAATTTGAAGCGCGTTTTATACCAAAAATCACAAACGATTTGTAGGTTTTAGCGGCGAAACGCGATGAAAAATGCGCTCATTGCATAGAACGTCTACTATTTAATCAGATAAATTGTGAACGGATTTATTGAATACTGGGTATAAAAACAGAGGTTCTTTGTTTCTGATAAGCAAGTAAATGAATATCAAAAACAAGAGCCTCAACACCATTGTTCAATGAGGCTAAAAGCATGGAAACGCGGCATCTCAGCAACTCACATTTCAAATCTGACTCCCCCATCAACAAATTGATCATGTTTATGGTTGTCACGATTACCTTATTTCTGGTTTTAATTGCTCCAGGATGGAAACAAGCCATGTTGTCGGTGATCTTGATGGCACTCATCGTTGGCTTTGCCATTGTAATGATCAAAAAGAGCCAGGTCTCTTTCACGCTCACCGCTTCTCATTTCCAGCAACATCTTTTCAAAGGCGGCTGGGTACTACGTTGGAAAGACATTGATTCAATCGGTATTTGCACCTACGAGCAAGAAGGTTGGCATCAACCTTTACCTTGGATTGGTATTCGCTTGAAGCACTATTCCCCTTATCTCAACTCGATCTGTCCTCGAATCGCAACGGAAATTTTATTAGGGCAACGAGCTTTGCTTTACTTAGGCGCAAGACAAAATAATTGCGAAACAAAATTTGAAGATATGGTGTTAGACCCCGCTCCATACATTAATCAAGAAGGCATGCATTACGAAGGTCTACAAGCCATGCTGGCGAATAGAATGAAGTATCAGAGGCAGTTTTACGGCTATGACGTGTTTATTTCAGCCAGTGACTTAGACCGAGAAGCTGAAGAGTTTGTGGGATTGGCTCGACGTTACTTAGCTGCCGCCGAGCCAGATGCTTAATTCAATGCGCCTTAATATAGAGGCATTTCGTCGGCAACGAATGGGTTTGTCTTGCGTTCATGACCAAACGTCGATTGTGGGCCATGCCCAGGAACGAAAGTTACATCGTTGCCGAGTGGCCACAGCTTTTCTTTGATCGAACTTATCAATGTATTGAAGTCCCCTTGAGGGAAATCTGTACGACCTACACTGCCGTTAAACAAAACATCACCAACGAAAGCAAGACGAGCTTCTTCACTGTAAAGCACAACGTGACCAGGCGTATGTCCAGGCGTATGAATAACATCTAAAGTTTGGTTGCCAAAAGAGACCTTATCGCCCTCATTTAGCCATTGATGTGGTTCAAACGCTTCAGTCAATGGGAACCCAAACATTTGACTCTGACCTTCCAAGCCTTGCAACCAGAAGTTATCCGCTTTGTGTGGCCCAACAATTTCAGTACCACCAAGAAGAGCAGATAATGGTTCAGTGCCGCCCACATGGTCTAAGTGACCGTGTGTCAGAACTAGGTTTACAACCTCAACACCCAACTCTTTGATCAGCATTGCCAGTTGCTTTTCATCACCACCCGGGTCAACCACAATGCCCTTCATGGTTTCATCACACCAGACAATAGAACAGTTTTGAGAGAAAGATGTTACGGGAACAACTTGGTACTTCAGAGCCATAGATAACCTATACCGAATAAATTTTCGTGAAAACTGCGGCAACTATGACACTAAGCCTGAGTGACTTCAAGCGCTGAGCCATGGGTAATTAACGACTTTCTACGTCAATAAATTAAGTCTTAGGCAGGCATTACCAAGAACGTACTGCGCCGGTATCGATATGTACAAAGTTACTGCGTGGGTAATAGCCAACACCACCCGCTTTTAAACTTAATGCGGCATCACGCACGGTCGAAAGCTTGACGCCATCTAAGCGAAAATCGATCGCTTTGCCTTCCATGTGCATGCTTTTCTTTGCCACGCCAGAAGAGTTGTTGCGTAGCGATGCATTCGTTAGAGGCGAACGGTACCCTGAAATCACAATTACCTCTGCATCGGTACCTATCAGTGCTTGGATCTGACTGATTTGATCAAATAAGCGGCGGTCCATTGGATGGATTTCGTTGCGACGATGGTCACGACAAAACTTATCAAGCCGTTTAAGTTCCTCGTCCACATAAGTACTACCGTTGAAGTAGCATGACTCCAAAAGCTCACCAGTATTGAGATTATTCATCGCAAGCACACGAGGTTCATCAGGCAATGAAGCCCAAGACAAACTTGGCATCGCCGAGGCGACCACAACACCACCAGCGGTCATTTTAAGAAAATCACGACGGGAAAAATTACGACTTACCATGACAAATATACTGCTCAATTACTGTACGAGCAGCGGACATTACCGAAACCTATTTAACGCGTCAAATGCATAAACCGGTCCGGCTTGTCGCTTTTAGGCTGGATTTTTTGCTTACTTATTGAACAAAAAACAGATTTTCTTAATTGTAAATTTTCTTAAATTAAGTGTGCCCTTTACCCTTGGTCGTCGTATTGATAAATATCATCACGGTAGTAGAGCGTGCCTTCTTCTAACCACGCGGTTTGATAAATGATGTGCACTTGAATTCGCTCACTCAAAGGGACTGAGGTGTTGGAGCGACGTCCACTTTGACGTTTTTTCGCTAACCGTTCTTCAAGACCTTGCGTTTTAAAGAGCAACTCAGCAAGTTGATCAGCATGCTCAACGCGAACACACCCTGAGCTGAACGCTCTCCGATCTTGATCGAACAAGTTTTTGCTTGGAGTATCGTGTAGATAGATTGCTTGTGGGTTCGGCATATTAAACTTGTACAACCCTAAAGCATTGTGCGAACCCGATGACTGTCTCATCCGGTAAGGAAAGCTTCTTGGGTTGACCGTTGCCCAGTTAATTGTGGTTGGGTCAATGATCTCTTGCGAGGTCCATGATCGGATGATCTGGATATTATGCTCGATCAGATACATGGGATTACGCTTCACCTTAGGGATGATGTCCTTAACCATGATCTTCCAAGGAACATTCCAAGTTGGGTTTAAGATAACGGAATCGAGCGTGCCCGTCATGATTGGGGTCTTGCGTGATGCTCTCCCTACCACTACCTTGGATTCAAACAGTGCTTGTCCTTGATGCCAGTAGGTCACTTCGTAGCCGGGGACATTGACAAACACCACGTTGTCACGCTCTTTTGCCCAAATCCGCGAGCGCTCTGCGTTAAGTGCTAGAGAGTGCAATCGTTGCTCAGGAGAGAAGTTGATCCAGCGAATCGTATTGGGGCCGATGATACCGTCTTGCTTCAAGCCATGAATACGTTGAAACTCCATCACCGCCAGTTCTAGGTTTTCATCATAACGTGTGGTCTCTGTGTCTAAATGACCGACTTCAACGCCCACGATTTGCATCCGCGCTATCAGGCTCGATTTATCAAATAGCTCGTCTCCGACTCTCGCCAATCTCTGCTCTTGCTGATACAAAGGGAACTCAAACTGCGCGTAAGTCGATAATGAAGCAAAGGCGGTATTAAATGATGCATCCATTTGTAGGGGGGAGCGAAGTTCGGCAAGAAACTGGTCAAGTTTGCCTACCGTGATTTCATTACTCAACAACGACAGCGTTTCGATACTTGGCGCAGGCAGTTTAACGTGAACTTTATTTGCAAATAGCCAATTGATGCCTTCTTGTGGAACTTGTTCAAGGTAGGACAAATACATGAGGAGTGAATCACTCATCACCAGATCAAAGTCAAGCTCATCACCTTGTTCGCGTACTTGTTCAATACGTCGCAGTTGGTCATCAAATTCAGAGGTCACATCCGCCAATGCCACCAGCTCAATTTGAAAGATGAGTTGATCAACATCAGTTTCATTTTCCCAGTTGAGACGGTAGTTGGTGCTTTGGTAGAGCTGATCGATGACATCTGGATAGTGGATCATCTTCTCCACAGACAACTGATCAACCGCGCCCTCTTGCTCTGTTTGTGCAGATGCATCGGGAGAAACCACGGTTGAAAAGCTGCAAAACGGCACCAAAAGTGCCGTTATCATTATGAGTCTAGCAATCACTGAAACGATCCCTTCGTTACGTGCCATAAAAAAAGTATGGCAAATATCTCACGGGTTGCCGCTTTAAAATTAAGAATCTGCAAACGAAAATGCCAACAAGATCCTCAATAAGATGTTACTTAATGATCTTTCTAGACAATTCTCGCCCAGTGGTTATCCCATTGAACGCCGCTAGCAAAAGTATTCTTTGACTCTGTAGGTCTTTGTTCGACCACTCTCCCTGCGCCAGAGCTGACGCGAAACTCATCACCGTAAGTGACGACACCAGAAGCATCTGGTAGTGCATTCAATTCAACCAACTGTCCGGTGGATTTCGACCAAATACCGTAACAACTTCCCGGAGGTGATGTTGCTAATATCCAATCTTCTGTCGCAGCAATGCTTGCCACATAATGATTAAAACGCGCCCACTGCTCCGGTTCAGCTTGCAAATCTTGCATCTCACCACCACGCGTATGCATGGCGATCAAAGCTGGGTATTCATCCGGCTCACCACGATATTGCTGACCGCAAAGCACTGTCTCAACACCATCATGTGCAAGGTGACGAATACTCAGCTTATGATCGGGTAAAGACACTTGGTCTAACAATTTTCCTTCTTGCGAAAGATAGCTCAGACTTGGCGTCATGGTATTTAGATTAAGCGGCTCGCGTCCATTCGTGTGGACGCCACCAACACCAATGGCTAAAGCGCCGTCAGGCATCATGATGACTTCATGAGGTCCGAGACCAAATCCGCTCAATTCATCAATTTTTTGATACTGCCTTTGCGCATCATAAACTCCGATGATCCCTCGGCTTGTTCCCCTTTCCCCCTCAGTAGCAAATAAGTAATGACCATCATGGGAGTAAACACCATGCCCATAGAAATGGCGGTCCGCTTTTGCTAACTCCAGTTTGACCATTTGCTCCGAACGATAGTCAAACACCATAAAAAAGGTGCCGGGACGACGACCAAAGACAACCGCATGACCTTGCGGGTTGGTCGCCACGCCATGACCCCGTTCAGGGATTGGCAGCGAAGACAGCGGCATGCCATGTTCATCGGCAACTACGGCAGCGTATTTGTCGCGTCCAATGATAGAGCAGCCAATCAAAGCTGGCTCGCGTGTGTTTGTTGAAGTGCAACCGAACGGCAGAACAGGGGCAGCCGCTCCAAACAAAGCGGCTTTCAGTAAGGTTCGGCGAGTTTGATCAGTCACCATCGGTTGCATTGAATCCTATAACGACACCAAGTTCGATAGCCACCTCTTCGTGGATCAGATACTTCAGTTGCTCAAGCTTGTTGTATTGTGCGAGAACCATTCGATAACCGTCTTTGGTTTGCAGCGCGGCAAACAAACTTTTATCTTCAGGCCACGTATCCAATGCCATATCAAATTGATGAACAACACGATCAGCTAATTCACTATGCCCCTGATCACGAAGCAATGCATCTAAACCAGAGCCGTTAGCAAGATAGAGAGCCTGTAACGCTTCAAGGTTAGCCTTCAAGTTAGACAATGAAGTTTGTGAACGCCATGATTCTGAGAAATAAGGACGCGGTTTGCCTATTTTGGCCAATGGGCGGCTCAGCTTCTTCATGCTGTATTCTAATTGATTAGACAGCAACGAAATGTACTCAGACTCCCACTCCGTCATGTCTAATGACTTCCATGGGTTTTGTGCCCATGAATCTGCAATGATGCTTGCTTTGTTATTAAGGTTTTCTGCAATCGCAACACTGGTAGCACACGTATTGCTATTAGTAGATAAACTCGACGCCTTGTCGTAAAGCAACCATTCCAGCGCACCCAACCCTTGTACTGTTACGCTTTGAGTCGAAATATCCTCTGCGCTCCAAATTTGGTCAGACTTCGTTAAGACCGACATTTTTCGTCCAGTCGTGTTCTTCTTGTCTGGCCAAAATTGCACATTCCAGCTCTGCTCTAATGCAGTCGCAGGTCCACGCTCTTGCCCTTGTAATGCCATCCACGCCAACATGGTTTGATGCCATTGTTGCTTAATTTGTGCGTCGGCTTTCATATGTGAAGCACAGTATTCTGTGAGGCTCAGCTCTAACTTGGTTGTCTGAGTTACAAACGCCTGTGCCGCGTTAAACTCCACCTCGTATACGTTTTGTGAAATATGGCTTGTACTCTCGGGCTCAACAGAGCTTGACCCGTTTGTCGATTGGCAGCCAGCCAAACTTAACGTTGCGGCAATCGCACTCACTAACAAAGTTTTTTTCATGGTTGGCTCCTTATAGAGAATTCAGGAATGCGATCAATGCGTCGCGTTCTTTCTTGTTGAGCGCTAAAACGTTTTGCTTAGCCGTTTCTGCCTCGCCGCCGTGCCACAATACGGCTTCCATTAAGTTACGTGCACGACCGTCATGTAAGAAGTAAGTATGACCATTTACCTCTTCGGTATAACCAATTCCCCATAACGGCGCGGTTCGCCATTCACGGCCATTCGCTAGGTACTCAGGACGGTTATCTGCCAAGCCATCACCCATGTCATGCAGAAGCATATCGGTATAAGGGTGAATAAGTTGCTCAGAAAGAGCCGGTAATTCCGGTCGCTTAGCGGTTTTTACGCTCGTCTTGTGGCAACTTTCGCAGCCAGAAGACGCAAAAATCTGCTGACCAAGCTGAACCTCGGGATCATTGATATTTCGACGTGCCGGTACTGCGAGATGTTGACTATAGAACTCAACAAAATCGAGGATATTTTTACTCACCTCTGGTTTGCCGCCATTAGGCATGTCATCACAAATCGTCTGCTTAGAAGTGCAGTTTTCGTTCGGGAACAAATGACTAGTCAGACCCACATCGCCGTTAAATGCAGCGGCGTTTTGTTGCATGAGCGTCGGTTGCCCTGCTTTCCAGCCAAATCGACCAATTGAGAAATCGTCTTTTTCGATGTCCCACACTTTATTCACTTTGCCAGAGATACCATCTTTGTTTGTATCTTGCTCGTCAGCCCAAGCCAGCAACGTTTTATCGGGAATGCTCTCCAGCAAACCAAGACCGATCATTGGCGGAGCAACACGCGCAGAGAACTCTGTATCAGGGTGCATCGCCCCATAACCTAAATCCGTAATTTGCAGCACTGGCTTTCTGAGTACGACCTTGGTGCCATCTTTAAAAGTAACTGGCACGTCGGTGTAACTGATATTGATTTTGCCTTCCGGCGTTTGATCTTGCAGTGCAAAATCTTGTAGCTGCCCACCGTAAGTTGGCTCAGGGATACCGCCATCTTTGATGTACGCTTTTTTCTGCTCCGGAGTCATTGCTGGAATACTGAGGCGCACTAGCATAGAGACCGCATGCAAATCGTCTTTTTCCGGCGGATGACCACGCCCATCTTTGATATGGCAGTTTTGGCAACCATTCGTGTTAAACAAAGGTCCCAGTCCATCGCGAGCGTCTGTTGATGCAGGCGCTTGTACCCAAGGGTTACGGAAGAAACTGTTGCCGACACTAAAGTCCAGCCGTTTGCTCATCGGCAGGTTGGCAGCAGGAAGAGAATACGCGTTAGCGCCGTCTTTTTTGACGCTGGTTTTGCCACCAGACTTAACATCATAAGCCATGGCAGAAGAAGAAAGGAGCGCGACTAGCGCAGAATATAGGTATGGCTTCATATCATTGCTCTACTAATACGACAGGTGTGATAACAACGAGCTCAAACGGCAAAAGGGCTCACAAAGAGCCCTTATTTATTATGGTTTTCTTATTAAAACTCGTGATCAGCAGTATCAGGGCTTAAGCTGTCGATACCGACGATGTTCGCCGCTCGCTCAATCGCACCTGTTTGAGCTACCAATGACATGATCGTGTCATTGACTAGCGCATTGCCTTGCGTATTACCAGCTGCGATCAACTGGTCAAAGTGTTGGTTATTCTTCTCTGCAGAAGTAACCAGCTCGCCCACTTGGCTACGTGTTGTATCAAACTGCTTTTGGATCTCTTTTGCCGCTTGTTTGTCTTTTTGAGCGACTAAATCCGCAATACTTGGACCAGACAGTTCTTTTCCGTCAACACCTTTGTACGTACCTGTGTAAACGTTGTAGATGCCTTGCTCATTGTAGTAATGAGAGTTATGCGTGTTGTCTGAGAAACAATCGTGCTCATCTTCAGTAGAGTTTGCCTCTAGCGCTACTTTCATACGTTCGCCCGCTAGTTCACCTAGAGACAGAGAGCCCATGCCGAACAACATCTTACGAAGACCATTATCTGCAGATTCGCTTAGAAGCTCTTCACGGTAATTACCTTTTACTTCCGAAGACCACTGCTTCTCCATCCACTCAAGATCCTGAACCAACAGATCTGCAGCCGCTTTTAGGTACTCACCACGACGGTCACAATGATCATTCGTACATTCAGAACCAACCACAAAGTCAGTATAAGCACGCTGACCCGCACCCGCATTTGTGCCATTTAGATCTTGGCCCCAAAGTAGGAATTCAATCGCGTGGTAACCAGAAGCAACGTTTGCTTCAGAGCCACCCACTTCGTTTAGATCCGCTAGCAACTCTGGTGTAATTTTTGAAACGTCTAGCTTAGACGCACCAATTTGTAGGCTTGTGTTTGCGATGATATTTGCTGCAGCACCTTCGTTACCAAGCTCATATTGGTAATCAGAAGCGACATAGTCAATCAGACCTTCATCGAGCGGCCATGCGTTAAGCTGACCTTCCCAATCATCGACGATTGCGTTACCAAAACGGAAAACTTCAGACTGTTGGTATGGTACGCGAGCGTCAAGCCAAGCTTGTTTAACTTCTTCAAGCTTTTTCGCTGATGGGGATTCAAGAAACTCATCGATTTTTACGTCGAGTGTTTTCGCTGTAGTCACAGAATCAGCGAACACGGCGTGTGCCACGTCAGCATAATGTTCGACCACTTGTTGTTTAGTTACTGTCGCAGCAACCGTAGAACCACTGGCAATGAGGAGTGATGCAGCAATAGATTGGACTAATACTGTTTTTGCATTCATCTGAAGCATCCTTGTTGAGCATTTTAATTATCGTATTGGTAGTGCTAATTATTCTTATTTGCACTTTTGTCCCGAGATAATACAAATTTACAATTTATTTGCAACTCCAGATACAAAAAAAGCCTCATAAAAATGAGGCCTTTAACAGTCATTATTGTCAAATTTATCTTTAAGATTAAACCTTTAGGTGGTGTTTCCCGTGTGAAACCTTTGCTTTAAGATAATTTTCATTGCCATCTTTAATGTGCGCTGAAGTGTTGACAACCTCTGTAATTTCAATTCCGTATTCCGATAACTCACGGATTTTTTTAGGGTTATTAGTTACGAGACGGATTTTTCCAACCCCTAACGCCTCAAGCATTTGTGCCGCCTCGGTGAAATCGCGCAAGTCATCATCAAAGCCTAGATGGTTGTTTGCTTCATATGTGTTCATACCCTGGCTTTGTAAACGGTACGCATCAATTTTGTTGTACAAACCGATCCCGCGACCTTCTTGGCGAAGATATAAGATAATGCCACCTGACTCACCCATTCGGTTGATGGTTTCTTCCAATTGCTCGCCACAGTCACAGCGTGAAGAGTGGAACACATCACCAGTCAGACACTCAGAGTGCATGCGCACTAAAGGCATGTCTTGTGTTTGGTCTGCTTGCTTAAAGATAATTGCTACATGCTCTTTATCCGTCTTCAGACCGCGAAAAGACAGGATTTCGGCATCAATGTTACTGTTAGCCCCGACTTTAAAATCTACTCTGGCACGTACTTCCGCCATATCTACACTCACTCGATTTATTGCTTGATGCATGTTCGTTATTGCATTCATGGGATTGTTCTCATTTGCTCTTCAACTATGGGGATTGATACCGCATTTTTCAATGTTGAGATCACAACGAGCCCTATTCTTATGTGTGACAAGCTTGGAAATCCTATCGGAATAACACCCGCTAGCCGACTTTACAATTGTTATAATATAACATTTATGACGAACTACAATAAAAAAACCCCAGACATATTTGCCGGGGTTTAGAAAGAGTTATTAAAATCTGGCATTCAATGCGTTTGGCTTCGCTTCCACACGGCGAGCTCAATCCAGACCGCTTCGAGTTCTTGAATTTCCTCGTCGGTCAACACCGCGAGAGATGAAGTGACTTGAGGCAGTTTCGGTGACTGCAATGCACGAATCTGCGAATAAAAGTCCTTTTTTAATTGCGTTATAACTGAATCCACTGCGTACACCTATTCATTCTTTATTACTCTTCCAGCTCAATTTATATCGTTTGCTATTCGCTGAAGCATTCATAAATTCGAGAAAATGATAACATTCTGTTTGTTATGTGCACAATTTATTTTTAATAGTGGAATAACGGTCACATTAATCACGCCTTATCATTCGGATCGAATATAGGACAAAAAAGATCAAAAATAACGCCGGAAGGATCCACAGCATGGCAGTATAATAATTAAATGGTGGTTTATATAGAACGATATTCCCATAACGAGTCACCAAATAATCTTTCACTTCTTGATCTGAATGGCCTTCATTCACCATGGTATACACTTTCAAACGCAGGTCTTTTGCAGCCTGCGCGTTTGACTCAACTAAGTTTTGGTTCTGACACTGCGGACAGCGTAATGTCTTGGCTAATCTCGTTGCGCGTTGTTGCAGTTCAATAGAATGAAACTCAAACAGATCAACATTCTGCACAATTTCTTCACTCTTTAGCGAAGAAGAAAATAACGCAAACGTGACTAGCATGAGAAATAGATAATTAAATCGAAACATTCAAATAACCTGAAAATATATCGTTCCATTTATCCGAAGTTAACTCACCTCGATATTTGATCAACACCCTGCCATTTTGATCAATCAAATACGTTTCTGGTGTTCCAATAACCCCTAGCTCAACTGCAAGCCTACCATTTGGATCACTGATCACCTCTGTGTATGGATTTCGTTTAGAGCTCAAATATTCACGAGCAGCTTGATCGTTGTCTCGATAATTCAGTCCAATAATAACGACACCAAGCTCAGCAAGTTGCAATAATTCTTCATGTTCACGCTTGCATATGCCGCACCAAGATGCCCAAACATTCAGTAATTTATACTGTTCCTTTTTAAAAACTTGCTGAGTGACGTCATTACCCGAAAGCAAAGACGTGGCGGTAAATTCAGGGATGGATAAATTGCGCTGCTGAGACAATTCGACATTCGGTCTATCTGATAACGCGATAGTCGCTACAACAGCAAATGCAATCACACTCGCGACTAACCCTGCTAGTTTAAGCGTATTTCTCGGTCGCATTGAATGCCTCTTTTCTTTTCGTCATTAATGTCGTGCACATACCTAGCACCGCTAGAATGCCGCCGATCCAGATCCACCAGATCCCAGCCCGATACTGCACTTTAATCGCATAAGCATGAATATCGACTTTATCACCTAACGTCACATAGTAATCCCCATACCACCGCGAGCGAATCGCTGGTTCGGTCATATTCATCACTCGCACAGGGTAATGGCGTTTCTCTGGCGTAAAGTTGAGACGGCTACCGTCCTCAAGATGCAGCTCGATCATTCCTTGCTCGGCAGTGTAGTTTGGACCTACTCGCCACTCTATCCCATGATAGTCGATGCTAATATCAGCTCTTTGAGACGTAGTACCCGGTTCTACACGCAGATTATATTCATATGAATAGTCACTATTAAACACAGCTCCACAACATGCTACCGCAAAGCCAATATGCGCAAACACCATTGGTAACCGCAAACGTCTATTTTCTGTTTTAAATAGCATTAAGGCATGTGACACTCCGACCCACGTTGACAATACTAGCGTGATAAGGCTTGTCAGATGAATAACGTCGACAGTAAAGATAAAAGCACACCCGACAACAAACGAGATCGCGCCTGCAGTTCCGGTTTGGGAAGCCATCGTCTGATTGATGCCTTTACTCCATTTCAGGATGGGCATTAGCACAAGAGCAACGAGCGCTAGCAGGCTTAAAGGGAAGATAAGGCTGTTAAAATACGGTGCTCCTACTGAAATATTCCCCAACCCCAAGAGTTGATAAAGCATAGGGTAAAAGGTGCCGAGAAAGACGATTGCTGTCGTCATAACGAGCAATCCAATTGCAAAATAAACGGTGTAGGCTCGGCTGGTTAATGTGCGAAGTTGAAAACGGGCGATATGTTCGCCTTTGGTGATAAGCAAAGCAAAAGTCACAATCACTAGCAGACACAGCACGCTAAGCAGTACAAGACCTTTGGTTGGATCTACAGCAAATGCATGCACCGAAGTGAGCACACCAGAACGCACCACAAATGTGCCGAGAATACTCAAGCTGAATGTTGCAAAAGCTAACGCATAAGTGCTCCAAATTGCCCCCTTGTTTCTCGTCGCAATGACCCCACTATGAAGTAACGCACTACCAGTTAGCCAAGGAAGCAACGACGCATTTTCTACTGGGTCCCAGAACCACCAGCCACCCCATCCAAGTTCGTTATAAGCCCACCAAGACCCAACGATGATACCCAACGTGAGAGTGCCCCAAGCAAAAAGTACTGGACCACGTGCTGCGTTATACCATTCATGAATTGGTCGCGGGCCTAACAGCGCCGCTAGAGCAAATGCCAAAATTGCCGCATAACCAACGTAGCCCAAATACAGCAAAGGTGGATGAATAATCAGCCCTACGTCTTGCAACATCGGATTCAAATCCCGCCCTTGTGTAGCCAACTCTTGCGCGTATTCAAATGGATTAGAAGTAAGGAGTGTAAACCACGCAAACACCGCAATCAGAATATTCATAATACCTAAACAATCAGCGGTGTATTGCCCACTAATAGGTAACTTGCGTGCTATGTAGGAAGCCCAAAGACTTAACGTGACCACCCAAAACAACATCGAGCCTTGGTGTCCTCCCCATGCGGCAGCAATTTTAAACGCCATGGGCAATTGGCTATTAGAATGAGTGACCACGTACTCTAAGGCGAAGTTGTCCTGAATAAAACTGATGATCAATAGGGTTAAACAAACTAAAGAGGCTAAGCTGATGATGTGTGACATCGCTATTTGATGGGGCAATACCACCTTCTTATTCATGGCGCGCCTCATCCAATGCAATAATGCCGTACAAGTCGATGCGACACCGACCAGTATCAATAAGAAAAATCCCAGCTCAGCCTCCATTTTTCCTCCTTTATACGATGGTCATTTGACCGGCATAGAGAATGAAGGTACGAAGCATCAATACCCCAACCAAACTCAAAGAAGTCACCACGAACACATAGCCACCTTTGTGACGAACTTCGGCAGGCGTCAACCAATTGAGCGTCAAAGGCATTAACATGCCGATGAGGATCACGCCTCCCCAGAACCATTGTGCCCAAAAACCCGTCGATATCGCATTCCAAGCCGCGACTTCGTTCTGACCACCGCTGAAGATCAGTCCGGTAAAGAAGGTAACTAGGACAAACAACTCAAACAATACTACTGGGCGTTCAAATCCGTGTACCCATGACACACTAGGACTGCTGGTTGGTTCTTTAAATACCAAGATACCAAACATCAAACTGGCCGCAGCACCGGAAGACAAACTTGAAAATAGGAACAAGATTGGTAGCACTGGGTTGTTGAGCATTGGGTAAGTCTTGAGTGCAGACAATAAGAAGCCTGTGTATGCAGCGAGTACAATCGCCAAGAAACCTAAGAACAATTCTACGGCATTATTCGCTTTACCTGCTTTGATCAAGACAGTATCCGCCAAATCGAGCAATTTGCTCGGCAATTTTCCTTCACAAAAACGGATGATTTGATGACGGAAAATAGTGCCAATCCACACGAACAAAACAATCATATAGACTTGGAACAGGATGACGCCCATCGACATAACTGACGTCGGGTTGTAGTAAATCATGATCTTCCAAAACTCGAGAGGTTTGGTTAAGTGGAAAATCAAAATCACTAAGCCCGAGATAATGCCAAATGGTGCTAGCCAAGCCATTGCTTTCATGATGCCATTATTCGCCGGATCACCTTCAATGACTTTGCGCTTAAGATAGAGCGCGATCATCACAGCTCCTGCCGACATGCCCGCTAAGAATAAGTAAATCGCGATGATCCAATCCCAGACTAACGAGTCAAAATGGAAAGCACTTTCAAAGCCGTTCATGATGATACCTCCCCTTTACTATGCGGAATTTTGTACAGCTTAGGTTGCGTACCCAAATGTGATTTATCGCGGTACACCACGTGGCTTTCTATCGCTTTACTCACGTCACTCGTTGGATCGTTCAGATCGCCAAATATCAGCGCTTTAGTTGGGCAAGATTCAACACAAGCTGGTTGTTTACCTTGCGCTAAATTGGTGTCTCTACAGAAGTTACATTTGTCCGCAGAATGGTCGACGGGATTAAAGAAACGCACTTGATAAGGACAAGCAGCAAGACAGTAACCACAACCGACACACTTTTCCTTGTGTACATCGACAATACCAGTCGCTTCATCTTTATAGGCAGCCCCTGTTGGGCATACATATACACAAGGAGGGTTATCACAATGCTGGCAGGACTCTCGAGTGAACTGATACTCCACGTCAGGAAATTCACCAATCGGTTCACCACGGTGAATTTTAAGGCGTGTCACGCCATCAGGCACCTTATTTACTTCTCTACAGGCATCAGTACAGGCGGTACACCCAATACAAGCGTTCTCATCATGCACCATACCTAAACGTTTACCTTGTTCACTGTCGCTGGCATAAAGAGAGGAGCTCACAACAGAGGTGCCTGCAACGCCCGTGGTCAATATCAATGCGCCGCTGCCGGCTAAAAAGTTTCTTCTCGAACATTTCATGCTATCTCTCCTCTTCTTTTGCGAGCTCAGGTTTGACGGCAAATTCAGAGTGACAATCCACACACTGTTTGATCAGTTGCTTTCTGTCGTACGACAGCGCTTTAGTTTTGGCGGCGTGTACATCATGACAATTTGAACAAGTGAGATTTTTAGCATGCACATCATGTGTCCAGTGGCTTTCTCTTAGCTTTGTTGGTGTATGACAATCCACACACTGGCTGTTCGCTTTGAGGATCAAGCTTGGGTCTAGGAACACTTTGTCGTGCACCGCTTTCGATTGAGCCGCTGAAAACTTGATTACATTAGGCGCGCCTTCTCGATGGTCAGGACCGATATTACTATGGCAGTTGGTGCAATTAAGCTGTTTACCCTGACTGAGCAACGCTTGAGGATCATGCGAAAGGTTCAGAGTCTCTTTGGCATCCTTGTGACATTGCAGACATTTATAGTCTCTGTCACGGATCAACTCGACTTGATGACGCTCAGATTGAGCTCCATCAATTGGCTCTGAAGAAGTCGCATGGGCGGCGATGGTAAAACCATAGATGGCAAGGATGAAGAGAAATTTCAGCATTGTCTCTATGGTCAATTTTATATTGCCCATATTTTTCTTTCCTTAGCTCGATAATAATTGATAACTATTCTCAACTATTTATTTGAGCGACAATTAATTTCCTCTGAAGATATTTTCCAAATCTTCAAATGACATCAATTCTTATTTCGGAAAGCCACAACGCTAAACCTATATTTATAATACCTCTATTATTCATAAGGGGTAGAAACACCTGTTCAAAAAGCGAACTAAATCACCCTATTTTTAAAATGGTTAAAAAGCCAACCCCTTATCAAACAAGACATTAACCACTACCCCTTTAGGGGTATATAAATCTAAATATGATTGAGATCACTGGTGTAAATTGATCTAAAACAAGACAAGTTTCGCTCACTATTTCATCTCCTTAATTAACTAATAATATTAACTTTAGATCTCCGATTCTTATTTGGAATAGCTCCTCACAACGCTGCTAATAAAAACGAATATGGAGATAACACCGTGAGCATAAAACACTGGATGAGCGCACCAATCGCGGTTGCGACCTTATTCGCCAGCCAATTATTTTTGGCCGGCGCTCCGTTGGCAGCAGAAGAGAAAGGTCTCATGGACCCTCGCAATGATGCCTTTGAGCAACAACACCCTGACCAATACCACTCATGGAAAGCCACCTCTGAGAGCGAACATATTGAAGATGCCCTAGGCGAAGATCCGAACATGGTAATCTTATGGGCAGGCTATGGATTCGCGAAAGACTACAACAAGGCACGCGGTCACTTTTACGCACTCGATGATGTTCGCCAAACTCTACGTACCGGTGCACCTAGCGATGAGAAGTCCGGTCCCATGCCAATGGCGTGTTGGAGCTGTAAAAGCCCAGATGTGGCGCGTGTGATTGAAGAGCGAGGTGAAGACGGTTATTTCGAAGGGAAATGGGCACGTTTAGGCTCAGAAATCGTCAACCCGATCGGTTGTTCTGACTGTCATGACACACGCTCTGAAGAGTTTAAGAAAGGTGAGCCTGCTTTAGCATTGACCCGTCCATACGTAGAACGTGCATTCGATACAATAGGCAAAAACTTTGATCAGCAATCTCGCCTAGATAAACAAGCATCAGTATGTGCGCAATGTCACGTAGAGTACTACTTTACGGGTCCGACGAAAGCCGTCAAATTCCCATGGGACATGGGCACTACCGTTAATGACATGGAGAAATACTACGACGCGCTAAATTTCAAAGATTGGACGCATGCAGTCTCCAAGGCACCAATGTTGAAAGCACAGCACCCGGGTTACGAAACGTGGCGTGATGGTATCCATGGCAAAAACAAAGTGGTCTGCGTGGACTGTCACATGCCTAAAGTAACCAAAGAAGACGGCACAGTTTACACCGATCACAAAGTGGGTAACCCATTTGATCGTTTCGAAGACACGTGTGCGCAATGTCATACCCAAACCAAAGAACAGCTGCAAGGCATCGTTTCGACTCGCAAAGCGCAAGTACTGAACATGAAGCTCACTGCCGAGAAGCAAATCGTGGCAGCGCACTTTGAGGCAGGAGCTGCATGGAAAGCCGGGGCAACAGAAGAAGAGATGCAACCTATCCTTCAAGATATCCGCCATGCACAATGGCGTTGGGATTACGCAATTGCCTCTCATGGCGTTCATATGCACGCGCCTGAAGTGGCACTTGAAGTACTGGGTACTGCAGTCGACCGCGCAGCAGACGCCCGTACTAAGCTGGTTCGTTTACTAGCGACGAAAGGCATTACTGACCCAGTACAGATCCCTGATATTTCAACTAAGGCCAAAGCACAACAAGCTCTTGGGATGGATATGGAAAAAATGAACGCGGACAAGAAACACTTCTTAGAGACCGTGGTTCCAGATTGGGATAAAGCAGCAGCGGAGCGCGAAGCAACGTACTAATCAACTAAGATAACACCATGCAAAGTACAGGGCGCACAATGCGCCCTTTTTGTTTGATCGTAGGAAAAGACGAACTAAACCCAGCTCGCCTTATAATTAACGGCGAGGAAGTCTCGGTCTGGGCTGTATATTTGGACGTGTTTTAGGCATTTGAATGCTAGGTTTTGCTACCGGGCGTTGAACTTTTGTCTCTGGTCGCGTTTCTCTTTGTTGCACTTTTTCTTTCAATGCTTTGTCTTGCATCAACGCTGGTTCGATGCGTTCCGGACGATTCTCCCATTTAGTTTGAATCTCCTGCTTTTGTTCTTCTGGTAGCGATTGCCAGTGATCGTCAAGCTGACGTTTCATGGTGCCGATGTTGGCGGACATATCATCGTCTTTCCAATCTTCAACTTTGTCTTTGATGGATTGTTGTTGTTCTTCATCCAAACCGTTCCACCACGCTTCCAACTTCTCTTTATACTCGTCATCGTTATCACAACAACCTGGGTAGTAGTAAATCCAATAATCATCATGATCGTACCACCATGGGTCGTAGTAACCAGAAGCGTAATAAGCCGAAGATGAGGAACCGGAATGATCGGAAGAGGTACAACCCGCCAACACGGAACCGCATAGCACCGCTAATATCCCTAACGCTTTATTGTTCATTCATCACCCACTTTCCTTTTACTGCTCCAGAGGCTGTTTATCTTTCGCGGTTAATTTTAGACGCCCCTTTGTGGTAGCGTTTATTGGTCACTTCTACTGCGTTTTTGGCTTCTCATAAAGACGAACTGCACATCAAAACCTCTCCTTTGTGTAAAGGCCCAACAATTCGCTGCAGAAATCAGCACGAAGGGTCAACAGCCCCCTAATTATATGCTTACAACAACTCTTTCGCTTTGTTGATTGAGTTTATGATTTGTACACGATCCAAATTAGGATCATTGGAATCTAATAATAGTACCCAGGTATCAATGGCTTCTTGAAAACGAAATGACAAAAAGTGGTCATTTGCAATCAAAGACAAAGCGGCTTCATTGTGCGGCTCGAGCTGTAAGGCTTGCTCAAGTAGCAGAGTGACTTCTTCCGTCATGGATTGTTGGTGGAGGTAATATAGTGTGGTGGCTTTCGCGGCAAGTTGGGTGGCACTAACAACGTCACTAAGTTGAATAGCATAATCAAAACAAATCAATGCTCCATCAAGCTCCCCTTCAACAAGATAGCCCTGCCCTAATTGAAACCACAATGCTGCATTATTTGGGTCTTCGCGCAACTGGTCTTGGATCTCTTGCATGATATCCCGTGCATTGGTCATACGTGACATCTCGGCTTGCATTGTTGGCGGTGGCGTTTGTCGCAAGAGTAAAAAGCTTGCACTAGTAACAACCAAAACTAAAGTACAAAGCCCAAACCATTGAGCCGGTTTGACCTTTGAAGCGCTGAGCGATAACACCACGACGAATAATCCCATCAGAGTGATAGCAACGAAGAACCAAGCAGACATAATGTACCCCACAAGCAAATATTGGTTTAGTTTACTGACTTCCTCTCAATATTGCGTTGATACAGATACAAAAAAGCCGAGCGTAATGCTCGGCTTTCAAACTTAGATGTAAAGGAAAAGATTACTCTTCTTCAGAACCTTCTGCTGCATCATCTGCTGCTGGTGCTTCAGGCGTTTGACCTTCTGCATTTGCCTCTGTTGCTTCCGCTTCTTCGCCTTCTGGCAGTTCTACTTCTTCAACTTCATCAATGCGCTGCAAACCAACCACTGACTCATCTTCAGCTGTACGGATAAGCGTTACACCTTGAGTGTTACGACCAACTTGGCTAACTTCCGCAACACGTGTACGTACTAGAGTACCAGCGTCGGTGATCATCATCATCTCGTCGCCTTCTTCTACTTGTACCGCGCCAACTACTGGACCGTTACGCTCAGAAACCTTGATAGACACAACGCCCTGAGTTGCACGACCTTTCGTTGGGTATTCTGCTAGTTCAGTACGTTTACCATAACCGTTTTGAGTAACCGTTAGGATATCGCCTTCGTTTGATGGAACGATCAAAGAAACCACTTGATCATCATCTGCTAGCTTCATACCGCGAACACCTGCCGCTGTACGACCCATTGCACGTACTTTGTCTTCGCTAAAGCGAACCACTTTACCTGCTTTAGAGAACAGCATGATATCGCTGGAACCTGTAGTGATATCAACGCCGATCAAAGAGTCATCATCACGTAGGTTAACTGCGATCAGACCGTTTGAACGTACGTTAGCAAACTGGTTCAGAGGAGTCTTCTTAACCGTACCGTCACCCGTAGCCATGAAGATAAACTTCTCTGGAGAGAACTCATCTACCGGAAGGATTGCCGTGATACGTTCACCTTCCTCAAGTGGAAGGATGTTTACGATTGGCTTACCACGTGCAGTACGAGTTGCATGAGGTAATTGGTAAACTTTCAGACGGTAAGTCTTACCACGAGTTGAGAAACACAGAATGTTATCGTGAGTATTTGCAACAAGTAGACGCTCGATGAAGTCTTCATCTTTCATCTTCGTTGCACTCTTACCTTTACCACCACGACGCTGAGCTTCGTAGTCGCTTAGGATTTGGTACTTAACATAACCTTCGTGAGACAGAGTTACTACTACGTCTTCACGAGCGATCAGCTCTTCCATGTCAATGTCATGGCTAGCTGCTGTAATTTCTGTACGACGCTCATCGCCGTAACCATCGCGAACCGCTTCAAGTTCTTCACGGATCACTTCCATCAAACGCTCAGTGCTTGCAAGGATGTGCATTAGCTCTGCAATTTCGTCCAATAGCGCTTTGTATTCATCAAGAATCTTCTCATGCTCTAGACCAGTTAGACGGTGTAGGCGAAGTTCTAGAATCGCTTGAGCTTGAGTTTCTGTTAGGTAGTACAGACCATCACGGATACCGTATTGATCTTCTAGCCATTCAGGACGTGCAGCGTCAGTACCAGCACGCTCTAGCATTGATGCTACGTTACCAAGATCCCAACCACGCGATACCAAGCCAACTTTTGCTTCAGCTGGAGTTGGTGCGTTTTTGATGAGTTCGATAACTTCGTCAATGTTCGCAAGAGCAAGAGAAAGTGCTTCAAGGATATGCGCACGTTCACGCGCTTTACGCAATTCGAAAATAGTACGACGAGTCACAACTTCACGACGGTGATCAACGAAGCACTTCAACATGTCTTTTAGGTTGAATAGCTGAGGTTGGCCGTTGTTTAGCGCAACCATGTTGATACCGAAAGTGGTTTGAAGCTGAGTTTGCGCGTAAAGGTTGTTTAGAACAACTTCACCCACTGCATCGCGCTTACATTCAATTACGATACGCATACCATCTTTATCAGACTCGTCACGTAGCGCACTAATGCCTTCTACTTTCTTATCTTTTACTAGCTCAGCGATCTTCTCGATCAAACGAGCTTTGTTCACCTGGTAAGGGATTTCAGTGACGATGATGGTTTCTTTACCATTCTTCTCCACTTCGATTTCCGCTTTTGAACGCATGTAGATTTTGCCGCGACCTGTTTTGTACGCGTCTACAATACCTTTACGACCGCTGATAAGCGCCGCAGTTGGGAAATCAGGACCAGGAATGTAATCCATTAGCTCATCAATAGTGATTTCTTCATTATTGATGTATGCAAGACAGCCATCGATCACTTCGCCAAGGTTATGTGGCGGGATGTTGGTTGCCATACCTACCGCGATACCGGAAGAACCGTTTACCAATAGGTTAGGAATTTTAGTAGGAAGAACTGCAGGAATTTGCTCCGTACCATCGTAGTTAGGTACGTAGTCCACAGTTTCTTTGTCTAGGTCAGCCAGAAGTTCGTGGGCCATTTTCGCCATACGTACTTCGGTATAACGCATTGCCGCAGCAGAGTCGCCATCGATCGAGCCAAAGTTACCTTGACCATCGACCAGCATGTAACGAAGTGAGAACGGCTGAGCCATACGTACGATTGTGTCGTACACAGCACTATCACCGTGTGGGTGATATTTACCGATTACGTCGCCGACAACACGGGCTGATTTTTTATATGGTTTGTTCCAATCGTTGCCTAGTACGTTCATCGCGAATAAAACGCGGCGGTGTACTGGTTTTAGGCCATCACGCACATCTGGAAGAGCACGACCCACGATGACAGACATCGCGTAGTCTAGATATGAACCTCTAAGCTCATCTTCAATGTTTACGGGCGTGATCTCTTTAGCTAAATCGCTCATAGAGCCATTATCCCTCTATTATCTGATCGTAATTACGATACGTGTAAGGTGCAAAAATATAACACACAATTCATCAACGGGGCATCACTTTCCCACTCGTTTTATCAGGTTGTGAGCTTGGTTATGGGTTAAATGAAGAGAATTTGCACATTCATCCCATATCTTTATGAAAACTGACTATATTTCCACCAACATCAGTCAAAAATCTCTCCTGTAGCGATTGTGAGAAAAGAACCAGTTTTAACGTATCGTACCATTGGAGTATAATCTCGCCTTCCAAAGGACTATTAGCGAAGCGATATAACAATCATGACTAAAGCACAAAACGTCGACCCAAGTGAAATTAAGAAATTCGAAGAGATGGCTTCTCGTTGGTGGGATTTAGAAGGCGAGTTCAAGCCACTTCATCAAATTAACCCGCTTCGCTTGAACTATGTCCTAGAGAAAGCAGACGGCTTATTTGGTAAAAAAGTGCTCGATGTTGGCTGTGGTGGTGGCATCCTAGCTGAGAGCATGGCTAAAGAAGGTGCAGTAGTTACTGGTTTGGATATGGGTAAAGAGCCTCTTGAGGTCGCTCGCCTGCATGCACTTGAGACTGGCACTAAGTTGACTTACATCCAAAGCACGATTGAAGACCACGCAGCAGAAAATGCAGGAACCTATGACGTTGTCACTTGCATGGAAATGCTTGAACACGTTCCAGATCCACTTTCAGTGATTCGTTCTTGTGCTGCATTGGTCAAACCTGGCGGTCACGTTTTCTTCTCTACCTTGAACCGTAATATCAAATCTTACCTATTTGCCATTGTGGGTGCAGAGAAGTTACTTAAGATTGTGCCAGAAGGTACACACGATCATGAGAAGTTCATCAAACCTGGTGAAATGATGAAGATGATTGACCAGACAGACCTTACCGAGATGGGTATCACAGGCTTACATTACAACCCACTCAACGATAGCTACAAACTTGGTCGTAATGTGGATGTAAACTACATCGTTCATACTACAAAATATTGATGGTTCGATTGACGCTTGAGCGACAAACGAGCATCAAGATTGAGAAAAAGCGGTAGCATAGATGCGCCGCTTTTTTTGTCAATTTCTGTCGAAAAAAAGTGCTCTAGATTCCATTTTGACCAAACTATTTTTAACAAACAAAAACTGTCAAAGATCAAGGAAAATATTTTTACATGCGGTTATTTATGAACCGATTTAAAAAACGTATTTTTCCCCATTCAAGTCAGCCCTTTTCTCATCGGTTAGTGTTCACTTACTGTTTTTTTTTATTTTGTTAGTTATCCACAAGTCATCCCAAACCTGTGCCTTGAAAAATTGGGGTAACAGCACTATCTTGTAACTCGCAAACAAATGAACCCCTATATCTTGTGTTTCGACTACAATATATAGATAGACTTTGATCACAAAGCCGCCGCAAATTTTACAAGTTTTGCACATAAACAAACAAAAATACGGCTTTTATCAGTTTTCTTAGGGAAATAAAGCAGAATGAACCAACAACTTACCGTCACTAAACGTGATGGCCGCAAAGAAACTATCGATCTGGAGAAAATCCATCGCGTTATTACTTGGGCTGCAGAAGGTCTGAACAACGTATCGGTATCACAAGTAGAACTACGTGCTCACATCCAGTTTTACGACGGCATTACGACGACAGATATCCACGAGACTATCATCAAGTCTGCTGCAGATTTGATTTCAGAAGAAACACCGGATTACCAATACCTAGCTGCTCGCCTAGCGGTATTCCACCTACGTAAGAAAGCATACGGTCAATATGAGCCGCCAACGCTTTACAACCACGTAGCTCGTCTTGTTGATATGGGTAAGTACGACCAACACATCCTAGAAGACTACACAAAAGCTGAATTGGACGAGCTTGATGCGTACATCGATCACAAGCGCGACCTTGATTTCTCTTACGCTGCTGTAAAACAACTAGAAGGTAAGTACTTCGTTCAAAACCGTGTATCGGGTGAAATCTACGAAAGTGCTCAGTTCCTTTACATTCTAGTGTCTGCTTGCTTGTTCGCTAACTACCCGAAAGAAACGCGTCTTGACTACATCAAACGTTTCTACGATGCGACATCGACATTTAAGATTTCTCTACCTACACCAATCATGTCTGGTGTACGTACCCCTACTCGTCAGTTCAGCTCATGTGTGCTGATTGAGTGTGGTGATAGCCTAGATTCTATCAACGCAACAGCAAGTTCAATCGTACGTTACGTTTCTCAACGTGCTGGTATCGGTATCAACGCTGGTCGTATCCGTGCACTAGGTTCTGAGATCCGTGGTGGTGAAGCATTCCATACAGGTTGTATCCCGTTCTACAAATACTTCCAAACAGCAGTTAAGTGCTGTTCTCAAGGTGGTGTTCGTGGTGGTGCAGCAACTGTGTTCTACCCACTATGGCACGGTGAAGCGCGCTCGCTAATGGTTCTTAAGAACAACCGTGGTGTTGAAGAGAACCGTGTTCGTCATATGGACTACGGTGTTCAGTTGAACAAACTGATGTATCAACGCCTAGTGGAAGGTGGCAACATCACGCTATTCTCGCCATCTGACGTACCAGGTCTGTACGACGCATTCTTTGAAAATCAAGAAGAATTCGAGCGTCTATACGTGAAATACGAAAACGATCCTTCAATCAAGAAAGAGACCGTTAAAGCGATTGAAATGTTCACTCTTCTAATGCAAGAGCGCGCATCAACTGGTCGTATTTACATTCAGAACGTAGACCACTGTAATACGCACAGCCCGTTCGATTCAGAAGTAGCACCAGTTCGTCAATCAAACCTATGTTTGGAAATCGCGCTGCCAACCAAGCCATTAACTAACGTTGAAGATGACTCGGGTGAAATCGCGCTATGTACACTGTCTGCGTTTAACCTTGGTGCAATCAAGTCTCTGGATGACTTCGAAGAACTGTCTGAGCTTGTTGTTCGTGCGCTAGATGCACTGCTTGATTACCAAGATTACCCACTACCAGCTGCATACAAATCGACAATGAACCGTCGTACGCTGGGTGTTGGTGTTATCAACTTCGCATACTACCTAGCGAAGAATGGCGTTAAGTACTCTGACGGCAGCGCAAACGGTCTAACTCACCGTACATTTGAAGCGATTCAATACTACCTATTGAAAGCCTCTGTTGCGCTTGCGAAAGAGCAAGGTAAGTGTCCTTCGTTTAACGAAACGAACTACGCGAAAGGTCTACTGCCTATCGACACTTACAAGAAAGACGTTGACCTAATTTGTGACGAAGAGCTGCACTACGATTGGGACAGCCTACGTCAAGAAATCATGGAACACGGTCTGCGTAACTCAACACTGACTGCGCTAATGCCTTCTGAGACATCTTCTCAGATCTCTAACGCAACAAACGGTATTGAGCCGCCACGTGGTTTCGTGTCTGTTAAAGCGTCGAAAGACGGTATCTTGAAACAAGTTGTGCCAGATTTCGCTGAGCTTAAAGACAACTATGAACTGCTTTGGAACATCGGTTCTAACGACGGTTACCTACACCTTGTGGGCATTATGCAGAAGTTCGTTGACCAAGCGATCTCTGCGAACACAAACTACGATCCTTCTGGTTATGAGAGCGGTAAGGTGCCAATGAAGAAACTTCTTCAAGACCTTCTGACTGCTTACAAGTTTGGTGTGAAGACGCTTTACTACCATAACACCCGTGACGGTGCGAAAGACGACCAGAAAGACGCAGTTCAACCACAAGATGACGATTGTGCAGGCGGCGGTTGTAAGATTTAATCTCCCCCACTTAAACAATTCGTAGTAACAAACAATCGAACGCCTCCCCGCTTGGGGAGGTCTAAAAGGAATTGAGGCATTATGGCTTACAGTACTTTTAACCAGAACAAAAATGACCAACTGAAGGAACCAATGTTCCTTGGTCAATCAGTGAACGTAGCTCGTTACGACCAGCAAAAATTCGAGATCTTCGAAAAGCTTATCGAAAAGCAATTGTCTTTCTTCTGGCGTCCAGAAGAAGTTGATGTATCTAGCGACCGTATTGATTACAACAAGCTACCTGACCATGAGAAGCACATCTTCATCTCAAACCTGAAGTACCAAACGCTGCTTGACTCAATTCAAGGTCGTAGCCCGAACGTTGCGCTACTTCCTCTGGTTTCTCTACCTGAGCTAGAAACTTGGATCGAGACTTGGTCGTTCTCTGAGACGATCCACTCTCGTTCTTACACGCACATCATCCGTAATATCGTGAATGATCCAAGTGTTGTATTCGATGACATCGTAGAAAACGAGCACATCCTTAAGCGTGCGAAAGACATCGCGCATTACTACGATGACCTGATCCAAGCGACAAACGACTATCACCGCTACGGTGAAGGCGAACACGTTCTTAACGGTGAAACGGTTAAAGTTAGCCTGTACGATCTGAAGAAGAAATTGTACGTCTGTTTGATGTCAGTGAACGCACTAGAAGCAATCCGCTTCTACGTAAGTTTCGCATGTTCATTTGCTTTCGCTGAACGTGAGCTTATGGAAGGTAACGCGAAAATCATCAAGCTCATCGCTCGTGATGAAGCGCTTCACTTGAACGGTACTCAGCATATGATCAACCTGCTACGTAACGGTCAAGATGACTTCTCTTTCATGCAAATCGCTGAAGAAGCAAAACAAGACTGTTTTGACCTATTCAAAGAAGCGGCAGAGCAAGAGAAAGAATGGGCTGAATACCTATTTAAAGATGGTTCAATGATTGGTCTAAATAAAGATATCCTTAGCCAATACGTTGAATACATTACAAACATTCGTATGCAAGCGGTAGGTCTACCAGCAGCATACCCTGAAGCAACTTCAAACCCTATCCCATGGATTAACGCTTGGTTGTCATCGGATAACGTTCAAGTTGCACCGCAGGAAGCAGAAATCTCTTCTTACCTTGTTGGTCAGATTGACAATGAAGTAAGTGCAGACGACTTCGAAGGATTTGAGCTGTAATGCCAAGCATCAAAATCAACAAACTCGTTAGCATTGAGTCTAATCCATCTAACACAATTTTGGAGACGATGGAGCAAGCGGGCTTACTACCTGAATACAATTGCCGTGACGGACACTGTGGTGCATGTCGCTGTAAATTGGAATCAGGTGACGTGGAGTATGTTGGTTTTGCAATGGCGTATACTCAGCCAGACGAAATTCTGCCTTGTATTTGCAAAGCGAAATCCGAAATTTCGCTCAGTGGTGTGAATTACGCGATGAAAGAAAAACGCGCATAAACGCCACCAGCCAGTACAAAAAAGCCAAGGCAATCGCCTTGGCTTTTTACTATTTATTTTTACTGTCTACTTTTACTATCTAAACAGCTCGACATCCTTTTAAAGAGCACTGCTCGGAATGTGCATTTCTTTAATCTTTTCCAAGAATGCGTATTGAGCCGACATCGGCTTGCGTTCTAGATAACGGCGTAGCATATCCAGTGCCGCAGCACTGATGACTTTAACCTGATCATCTTGCTGATATTTTCTTGAAAGTTTGTATAGGGCGCCCCACTCTCCTGTTGACGTGGAAAGAGCAACAGAGAAAATGCCTTCTTCAATTTTTCCCGTAACTAAAGCCAAGTCGGTGGCGCACTTTTCACGTGTCGCACCAGCTAGAGCAAACGTCGCTGCTAGTGGGTCCCCTTCATCTGCAATGGTTTGATTGTTTCCTGATAGAAACCAACCGTGACCGAATTGCTCAGCGACTTTTTCATCACTATTTAGCCAATACGTTAAATACCCTGCACTGCTTTTCTCCGACACCGATAGTGTCAGCGCTTTATCTGTTAGTAGCTGACCGACATGTTCAACCATAGGTACATCGACACTTACAGAATTGGTTTCAAGGTGCTTATGGATCATCTGCATCAACTTCATGCGTTGCTCAATATGCTGAGATGGACCAAACAGTTTCACTTCGATAAAGGGTAAGTAAGAGCGATAACCCAGCTCATAACCAGGCGGAAGCTTCATTTGGTCAAGCTTGTCCGATATACCAGATTCAGACAGACCAAACGTATAAATTCGGCTACAAGATGCACTTTCTACTTCAGGGAAGAGTTTTTTCAAATCTGGCAGAATTTGCGTCTCTGCCATTAACTTAAATTCACTTGGTACACCTGGGGTGAAATAGAACACCGCATCATTGATCAGCATTTTAAAGCCACAAGCCGTGCCAATCGGATTATCAACAATTTGTGCCGTTTCCGGTAGCATAGCTTGCTTGAGATTGCTATCCGGCATTGGGATACCACGACGGGCATACATCGCCTCTAGGTGTGCTAACCAGTCTTTAAATAACACTAATTTGCAATCTGCTGCTTTCGCTGCTGCCGCTGCGCTCATGTCATCTGTGGTTGGTCCTAAACCACCATTCACGATCACCACGTCATTATTGAAGCTGAGCATCAAAAACTCTTCAATCAAACTCGATTGTTTATCACCAACGGTCGAGCGCTTCGTTAAGCCAAATCCATGTTGATAAAATAAGCTCGACAGCCAAGCTGCATTTGTATCAACAATATCACCGTGAAGGACCTCTTCACCGGTACTTAGCATAGCAATTTTCACAACTGACTCCTGAAAATAGGCAAAATCCACATTTTTTCGACATTGTGCCTATATCGTTTTCATTTTATTGGACTAATCTCATAGTTAATTTGTTGAGATTAAATGTAGGTCAAGTATTTAAATGGCTGTTCTTTTAAGGGATAATTGTGAGCCCGATCATCAAACCAACAACTCGGAGACCTTCGTGTCAAAATCATCCATGTTCAAGAAAACTCTAAGTGGTCTTGTTCTGACGGCATCTGCTACCGCAAATGCAAGCCAGTACGATATGAGTAACCATATTGAGTTCTCTTACACGCCTGATTGCCTGTCAGGTTACTGCGAAACGACCACTCTGTATAGCTTCGAGCCACAAAATCGTCGCTTTGCGATGGGACTTGATAACGATGATTCTTTAAATCTCGACGCAGGCCTTCAACCGAAGCATATGATCGTGCCAAAAGACAAAGATTGGGACTATCTTATGGGTCAAACTTACACCATTCTTGGTTTGAGTGTGGCTACGGTAGGTTTGATGACTTTATTGCCTGAGAGCATTACAAAATGGGACGAAGAAGATCGTGACATGAGTAAGCTAGGCAGCAAGTGGAAAGACAACGTTTCAAGCGGTCCAGTATGGGACCGAGATGAGCACTTTCTAAACTACGTCATGCACCCTTACTTCGGTGGTGTTTACTATACGGCTGCGCGCCACGCTGGCTATAACGAATTTGAATCCTTCTTGTATTCTGCGACCATGTCGACGTTCTTCTGGGAATACGGTGTAGAAGCTTTTGCTGAAATCCCATCATGGCAGGACTTGTTTATTACTCCATTCTTTGGTGCTGTAGTGGGTGAAATGATGCTAACAGCGGAACAAGACATCGTTGCCAATGGTGGTGAAGTAATGGGCTCAGAAACCGTTGGGGACGTTTCTCTATTCTTCCTCAATCCAGTCGGACACATTCACTACTGGGTATCAGATGCATGGGGCGGTAGCGCAGAATTCCAATTCAGTTCATCACCTTGGTTTGGCAACCAAGACGCAGCGAAGTTTGCGATGGATTCCGGCGCAAGCTACGATAACGTCTTCTACGGTTTTGAAATGAAGGTCACCTTCTAAAACCAAACTGTTAAATAGCAGCCTGAGGGCTGCTTTTTTTGTGCCCCAAGCATAGTTTTTATTATTTGCATCACGAATTAGCGTCAAAAATTGACCTTTATCAAACCTAACCCTCCTCCAGCACCTACACTGAATTTAAGGACTAATTCCAATAACTTAAGTTTTAAACCTTAAGCTCAAATAACTATAGCGATACGTCTAACCGTGCCGCGTCCAAACCTTATTCCGGGAGGGGACCATTATGAACACTGTGTTTATCGTTAATTTCGTCGGTCAGGCATCACCAGCGACCATCAAACAGCTTGCAGCGGTTACCCATGAAAACGAAGGCAAATGGCTGATCAGTAAAGTGAACTTTATTGAGGATCAGGTTGCCGGCGTGATCAAAATCGAGCTACCAGAGGAAAATGCCAACACAGTGAAAGAGGCGTTCTCTGCTTGCCAAACCCTCATCGTAAAATTCGTTGATTCCGAGCCTCACTCTCACCGCGAAGATACGGTCTTTCAGCTTCGTCTGGACGCCAATGATCGTGCAGGCATCGTCAACGAAATCACCCACGTGCTCGATGGACAAGGCATTTCGATTTTAGACATGGATTGTCAACGAGTGTTTATCGCCGGTGGCGGAGGTGTAAGTTCAAGCTTGTTTAGCGCTAAGATGGCAATCAAGTTGCCGAGTGAACTGGAAATTGATGATGTAGCGAATGAGTTAGAATCGCTCAGCGAAGATACTCGTGTGATTGTCGAAAGCTGATCTTAAGCCCAAAGCACTCGGTAAACCTAAGCAATGCATAATAAAAAAGAGCAGCTCATCGCTGCTCTTTTTACGTTCAATCAAATGAAAAGGTGATTACTTCACTGTCCATTGAGACAGAGAACGTTTGAAGTCTGAATAATCAAATTCGTTCAGCTTTTGAATTTCACCATTTGAACGTTCACAGTATACCGACGGCATACGTAGACCGTTAAACCAGTTCAGTTTCACCATGGTGTAACCCGCACTATCTAGAATGTGCAGACGCTGTCCGATCTCCAGTGGTTGCTCAAAGTTCGCCACACAGAACTGATCACCAGCTAAACAAGAGCACGAGCCAATGACGTATTCATGTGCACCATTTTCTGCTGCTTCAAGAATCGATGCTGGCTCGTTATAAATCAAAGTATCTAAGCGGTGTGCTTCAGTTGCTGAATCCACAATCGCAGTCTTCTTCACGTTCTCAACAATGTCTACCACAGTCACGACAAGATCCGTCGTTTTAGTGATGATTGCCTCACCCGGCTCTAGGTACATTTGTACGCCGTGCTTTTCAGAGAAAGCTTTCAGTGCAAGCCCCAGCTTTTCGATATCGTAGCCCGGCCACGTAAAGAACACGCCGCCGCCCATGCTAACCCAATCCAGCTTATCGAGATACTCGCCAAACTGCTCAGAGATCGAATCCAGCAGACCGATGAATGCGTCCACATCTTTGTTCTCACAGTTCATGTGGAACATCACACCATCAATGCCATCGAAAATTTCCGGCTTGATGTGGTCAGCTTGTACGCCTAGACGAGAAAACTGACGTGCAGGGTTCGCCAAGTCTTGACCTGCATAGCTTACACCCGGGTTTAGACGCAAACCAATCGACGCTTTACCTTCAACAATATGGCGGTAAGCTGCTAACTGCGACTGAGAGTTAAAAATCATCTTGTCGCAGATATCTGCTACTTCACGTACGTCATCCTCGCTGTAGCCAACACTGTAAGCATGAGTCTCTCCACCAAAGGTTTCATAACCAAGCTTCACTTCAAAAGGACCAGAGCTGGTTGTACCGTCTAAGTAAGGCTTGATAATGTCGAATACGCCCCATGTCGAGAAACACTTCAGTGCCAACACTAACTTCACACCAGAGATATCTTTTAGCTGTTTTGCCTTCTCTAGATTCTCAATCAATTTGTCTTCATTGATCATGAAGTATGGGGTTTTAAGTTCGTTTTGTTGCATGTTAATACCTTAGATCCCCTCATAAAAATGAAGGAACTATAAAACCGAACAAAGCCGATGCGATCGCACCGGCTTAGATTGATGATTAAAATAAGCGCAGCTTGCACTGAAACTTCTAATCGAGTTTAGGATGCACGCGTTGTTTGTAACAATTAACGCGCACACCTCAAAACACGATAAAAAGAAATCGTTAGTGTAAGTGCCTTACTTGTTCAGTTCGTGGATAACTGGAAGCCCCTGACCTGCTTCTAATTCCTGAACATGCCAATCTAGACCAATTGTTGGCATTGTTTCTAGGAACGGATCTGGGTCTAGCTGTTCCATGTTGAACACGCCTTTGTCAGCCCATTTACCACGGAAGAACTGCAGCGCTGCTGTAATCGCAGGAACACCCGTCGTGTAAGAGATCGCTTGATGTTCAACGTCTTCGTACGCGACTTCATGATCTGCGTTGTTGTAGATAAACACGCTACGCTCTTTGCCATCTTTCTTACCTTGAACCCAAGTACCGATACACGTTAGACCTGTGTAGCCCGGTGCTAGAGATGTTGGGTCTGGCAATAGCGCTTTTAGTACATGCAGAGGTTGAACGACTGTACCATCGTGCAGCGTTAGTGGATCTGGGCTTAGTAGACCAATATCTCGCATTACATTGAAGTAGTTTAGGTAACGATCACCGAAACCCATCCAGAATTCAATGCGTTTTGCTGGGATGAATTCTTTCATCGAACGAACTTCATCGTGCGCCATTGAGTACACTTTGTGAGAACCACAGTTCGGGAAATCGAACTCTAGCATACGAGAGTGACAAGGTACTTGTTTCCACTCTTCGTTTTCCCAGTAGAATGAATCACCTTGGATCTCTAGCATGTTCGTTTCTGGGTCAAAGTTGGTCGCGAACTTCTTACCGTGGTCACCCGCGTTAACATCCATTACATCAATCGTATCGATTTCGTCAAACAGATGCTTCACAGCGTACGCTGCAAATACCGAGACTACACCTGGATCGAAACCAGCGCCCAGGATACCTGTGATGCCCGCTTCCTCGAACTTCTCACGGTAACCCCATTGCCAATCGTAAGCTTGTGGTACTTGCTGACCTTCAGAACATAGGTCAACCGCTACTGATGTGTCTAGGTATGAAACTTTTGCTCGGTAACACGCTTCCATGATTGGCATGTTAACCCACGGAGGACCCGCGTTGATGACAAGATCCGGTTTTACTTCTTCAATAAGAGCAACCAGAGAATCTACGTCGTCAGCGTTCACTGCACGCGCTTCTAGTTTCTTAGCTGAATCTTTCAGGTTGTTTTTCTTCTGAATCGACTCGATGATCTTCTCACACTTACCAATAGTACGTGATGCGATTGTGATATCACCCAGAACGTCGTTATTTTGTGCTGCTTTATGTGCAACAACCCAGCCAACGCCGCCTGCACCAATCTGTAGAACTGCCATAGTTTTCCGTTACCTTTATTAAACTAGCTCAACTGCTAGCGTGTTGATTTTCAAGAGCAAAGATTCAAAGTCCGCTGTCGTCAGACAAGGATTCAAAATCGTAAATTTAAGAGCGGTCTTACCATCAACGATGGTTTCACCGAGAACTGCGATACCGCGAGTCAACGCTTCAAGACGCAACGCTTTGTTTAGTTCATCTAAATCTGCAGATGCGTTGTTTGTGCGTACATTGGTTGCGCGGAATAGAACCGTAGAAAGTGCCGGCTCAGCCAAAAGCTCAAACTGATCGTGTGCACGAATCATCTCGGCAACATCTTGAGTTTGTACCAACAGGTGATCGTACATATCGCCCAGCGCTTTAGGACCCACGTTTTGCATCGTCATGAACACTTTCAATGCATCAAAGCGCTTCGTGGTTGCAATAGATTTGTCTACCAAGTTTGGTAGCTCATCGTGTTCTCGATTCAGATAGTCAGCATGATGAAGTAGGAACTTAAAGTTCGACTTGTCGTTCACCAGCAACGCGCCACAACTGATTGTTTGGTAGAACAATTTGTGGAAATCGACACTAATAGAGTGCGCACGCTCTACACCTTTCAGGCGAGATTTGTGACTGCTTAGAATCAGTGCGCCACCGTAAGCGCCATCAACGTGCATCCACATCTCGTGCTTCGCTGCCATATCAGCAATGAAATCAAGGTCATCAATTGCGCCGTGGTCAGTCGTACCCGCCGTGCCAACAATGGCGAATGGGATCAGACCTTCTGATTTCGCCTGTGTTAGAACCTGATCTAACTGAGTAACGTCCATTGTACCGTCGGCGTTCGCAGCGACGGTCATCACTGCTTTCTCACCCAGTCCCATCCAAGATGCTGACTTTTGAACCGTGAAGTGTGATTTCTTAGAACACACAATGCGCAGTTTGTCTGCGTAATCAGGAAGACCCAGCTTTTGGATTGAGTGACCACTTAGCTTGTGTGCAATCCAGTCACGCGCCAACATTAGCCCCATTTGGTTGCTTTGCGTACCACCACTGGTGAAGATGCCGTCGCCCTTCTCACCCAACTCATACTTGTCACACAACCAATTAATCACTTTTTGCTCTACGTAAGTCGCAGAGGAAGCTTGATCCCATGAATCCATAGATTGGTTTAGCGCCGCAATCATGGCTTCTGCCGCAACCGCTGGCATGAGAGGAGGGGTATGTAGATGCGCAATACAATCTGGGTGCTGGGTGAAAATCGCATTCTTCGCAACAAGCTCAGCAGCTTCATCGATGACAGACTTTAACGACGCATTTTTGTTGTCTAGATCGACTGCATTAATCGCCGCTTCCAGCAACTGAGGGTTCATACCAGAGTATGGTGCGTTCACTTGTTCGAACACCGATTTCATTACAGCGGTAGTGTGATTCATAACCGACGCGAATTCGGCACCACCAAGTTCACCAGTTTGAATAAAGTGCTTTTTCCATTCTTCTTGTGGTGCAGTTTCAATATGACTGCCACCCGCTGCAATAATCGCTTCTTCGAGTACGCGAAGCGCAAAGTCGATTTGCTCAAAAGAGATAATAAGAGGTGGAAGGAAGCGAATTACAGAGCCTTCACGACCGCCCTTTTCAACCATCAAGCCGCGCTCAAGCGCCGCACGTTGAATAGCAAGTGTCAATTGACCATCAGCTAGAGGCTCACCAAATTTGTTCAACTCGCCATTTGGATGCTTAATCTCAACACCAAGCATCAAACCTTTGCCACGAACATCCGCGATACAGTTAACGCGTTTTTGAATGCTCTCAAGACCAAAGCGTAAATACTGACCAGCGACGTTCGCATGTTCAACAAGGTTGTCGCGCTGGATGATTTCTAGTGCTTTTGCACCTGAGACCATTGCCAATTGGTTACCACGGAAAGTACCGGTGTGCTCACCTGGCTTCCATGTATCGTGTTGTTTGTTGATCACCAGTAGTGACATAGGTAAGCCACCACCGATTGCTTTAGACAAACATAAAATATCAGGAACAATGCCCGCTTCTTCGAATGCGAAGTTGTAACCTGACTTACCAACACCGCATTGAATTTCATCGAAGATCAACAAGATACCGTGATCATCACAAATACGGCGTAGTTCACGTAGCCAGAATGCAGGCGCAGGAATAACACCACCCTCACCTTGGACTGGCTCCACAATGATCGCTGCCGGCTTCATGATACCCGCTTCATCGTCGTTCAAGAGACGCTCGATATAGCGGATGCTCGCTTTCGCACCCTCATCACCGCCAAGCCCAAATGGGCAGCGTAGGCTGTATGGGAATGGCATAAAGTGCACATCTGACATCAATCCAGTACGGCGAGCTTTGGTACTCAAGTTCCCCATCATACCCATGGTGCCATTTGTCATACCGTGGTAGGCTCCGCGGAAAGCAAACATGGTGTTACGACCCGTGGTTTGCTTCGCTAATTTAATAGCCGCTTCAACGGCATCCGCACCCGAAGGACCACAGAACTGAATCACGCAGTTGTCGCTTAGCTCTTGAGGAAGGAAGCCTTTAACAGACTTAATAAAATGTGTTTTCGCAGACGTTGCGATATCCAGAGTCTGGTACGGCAAACCAGAATCTAACTGCTCTTTTAACGCTTGGTTGATTTCCGGGTGATTGTAACCCAGAGCCAACGTACCCGCCCCAGCAAGACAGTCTAGAAAGATTTGACCACGCGTATCTTCAACCAAACAGCCGTAAGCTTGTTTAATTGCGATTGGCAAGCGACGTGGGTAAGAACGTACTTCCGATTCATGCTCTGCTTGTTCGATAAGAACTTGATCAGGCGTTAAATCATACGTTCCTTCAACAACTGGAACCTGAGACGAAAAGTAATTTGCGATAGTGTTATCGACTTCAAAGGCAGTGCTCATACTACATAATCCCTTGAATTATAAAGATTCTCTTTCCTGTATTTATTCTCGTTAGTATTAAATAACAGGATATACAGATACACCTCCGCATTCGTCATTTTCTAAACGACAAATACAGATAACCCGTCACGACAAGCGCGACTTTTTATTTTGATTGGAGAGTAATCAAGGTTCCGTAATGCACCCGTTTTGTAAAACAGGACATTTCGGCAGTATGAAGCTGATTAGTGTGTGTTTGTTTAAAGGTTTCAATGTTGGGTTTCCCATTAACATGCTGTTTCTTACAGCACTAGTATCCCGTCTATCGACAAATGGCTTTGCCGATACCTACCCTACGTAGTGTCACAATCAGCTTGAATGGTCACTACGCGTATCCCCCAGAGAATCAAAGTCGTAATAATACGCTCCGAGATTGCGCGCGAATTTATCACAAAATAAAATCTTCTGGCAATATCTTTTCACAGGTTGCATATTGACTGAGATCACAATCACAGCAAACGTTTACTGGACTAATTTACCTCAACATTGATGTGCATCGCAGAAGGTCTTCTTAACCTCGACAGAAAAGTAAACGCATGAAGGTGATTAGTTGAGGCTGTATTTCGTGCGTAGAAAGAGCAAGGAAATTCAGGATAAATAAAGTACGCGGCAGAGGTATCTATGCCAGCATGGAAGGAAAGAAGAAGCTCAGAGAAAAGAAAACAACAGAAATGAAAAAGCCCAGCATTTATGCTGGGCTTTAAAATCTGGAGCGACACACGAGGTTCGAACTCGTGACCTCAACCTTGGCAAGGTTGCGCTCTACCAACTGAGCTAGTGTCGCAGATTTGAGATGGTGCCCCGGGCCGGACTTGAACCGGCACAACGCGAACGTCGAGGGATTTTAAATCCCTTGTGTCTACCAATTCCACCACCAGGGCACACAAATATTCTTTGTGATGCCTTTACAGAAAAGTAAAACACCATCTGATACCGCTAATTGCCATATCATTTTAATTTGGAGCGACACACGAGGTTCGAACTCGTGACCTCAACCTTGGCAAGGTTGCGCTCTACCAACTGAGCTAGTGTCGCATTTATTCTCGAAAGTCATTCACTCTCAAAAGAATAATGGAGGCGCCTCCCGGAGTCGAACCGAGGTCCACGGATTTGCAATCCGCTGCATAGCCACTCTGCCAAGGCGCCTCATTTGTGAAGAAAGCTTAACTTTTCTCACCACCCTTTCAAGCTTTGCTCTCTTGGGTACGGGATGCATTCTACGGATTCGAGCGATCGAGTCAACACTATTTTTATTTTTTTAAATCGTTTGACCAGAATTTGTGCGAAAGACGGTAAATTGATTAGTTTTGATACTGAAACCACACCAAATACACTTGTTTATCATGAATATTGGGCTTCTCCACCGCCCTATCTCTTTGGGGGATTTTCTATTTCAAGTGTTGATAATCAAAGCCATAAACCATCGCCAAGTGCTGACAGAACAAAAACAAGACTTAGATCACATAAAATTCACTCATAAAATCGAGATAGAAAAAAAGCAGGCGATAGAGCCTGCTTTTTAAAATGCTATTTGTGATGGATTGTTTTAATGATGTTCTTCATTAAGGAGATCATCTTTCGCCGCAGCTAAGTACTGAACCATTGACCAGTACGTCAGGAAGGTTGCTACATATAAAGCACCAAAGCCAAGCCACACCATCCAATCATCGTAACGCCAAATCAGTACCCATAAAGCGAACATTTGCGATACCGTTTTTACTTTACCAACCCAAGAAACTGCGACGCTGGCTCGTTTCCCGATTTCTGCCATCCATTCACGCAATGCAGAGATAATGATTTCACGCGCTATCATTGTTACAGCTGGGATAGTCACCCAAATGGTGTGGTAATGCTCCGTGATCAAAATCAACGCTGTTGCTACCAGAACCTTATCTGCTACTGGGTCAATGAAAGCGCCAAAACGCGATGTTTGACCTAGCTTACGAGCCAACATACCGTCGAGCCAATCAGTAAAACCTGCGACCCAGAAAACCATTGCTGCTGCAAACGGCGCCCAAGAGTAAGGTAGATAGAAAACAACCACGAAAACTGGGATTAGGAACAGTCTTAGTAGAGATAGAATGTTCGGGATATTCAAACGCATTTTATTATTCTCTTACACATTGCGGCTTAATGTTGCGGGATTTTCCTTATTGTTTCAATGCTTGGAAAATAATTTCTGCCAAAGAGTGACTAATTCCCGGTACTTTGGCGATTTCTTCGACACTTGCACGCTTTAATTCTTGTAAACCACCCATGTATTTGAGCAAAGCTTGACGGCGTTTTGGTCCAACCCCTTCAATTCCCTCTAAAGCACTGGTACGACGCGTTTTTCCACGTTTCGCTCTGTGCCCTGCAATGGCATGGTTATGGCTCTCATCTCGGATGTGTTGAATGAGGTGCAATGCTGGAGCATCGCTTGGCAAGTTAAATTCATCACCATCTACGGTAATTAAGGTTTCAAGACCTGGCTTACGGGTTACCCCTTTCGCAATACCGATCATGGTCGGACGCTTAGGCCAATCACCCCAATATTGAGCAATGATTTCGTGCGCTCGATTCAACTGCCCTTTACCACCATCGATAAAGATAATGTCAGGAATCTTCTCTACATCGAGTTGCTTCGAATAACGACGCTCCAATGCTTGCCCCATCGCTGCGTAGTCATCACCACCAGTAATTCCGGTGATGTTGTAACGACGATACTCTTGCTTAACTGGACCTTCACTGTTGAAAACCACACAGGAAGCAATAGTGCTCTCACCCATCGTATGCGAGATATCGAAACACTCCATTCGAGCAATAGTTTCCATCCCCAAAACTTCCCGCAGCGCTTTGAAGCGTTGGTTAATGGTCATCTTGTGATTAATTTTGGTCGTAATGGCAGTAAGCGCATTGGTATTGGAAAGTTTTAGATAACGACCCCGTGACCCCGTCGGAGAGGTATGGAACTGAACCTTACGACCTGCCACTTCACTCAGAGCTTGTTGGATAGGCTCTATATCGCCACCCAATTCTTGATTCAAAATAATACGAGAAGGAATGGTACGTGCCTCGTTATGGCTCAGATAATACTGAGTAAGGAAGCTATCAAACACTTCTTGTTGACTTGTATTTTGTGGAATCTTTGGGAAATGGCTGCGACTGCCTAGCACCTTACCCTGACGAATCATCAAAATATGGATACAAGCAATACCGTTTTCTTGGGCAAAGCCAAGTACATCCATATCATCCATGCTGTCTTCTGAAACGTACTGTTGTTCTTGTACACGTCGAATCGCTTGGATCTGGTCACGGAATTTGGCTGCGTCTTCAAAACGAAGCTGTTGGCTTGCCACTTCCATCTTTTCAATAAGCTGCTCAAGTACCTGTTTATCTTTACCCTGCAAAAACAAACGAACAAACCCCACCAGCTCGTCGTATTCTTCATCAGAAATAATCGTGCTCACGCACGGACCTGCACAGCGACCAATTTGATACATCAAACATGGGCGCGTTCGGTTGGAATACACGGTGTCTTCACACTGTCGAACAGGAAGCGTTTTCTGCAATAAGTGCAAGGTTTCTCGTACTGCGCCCGAATCCGGATACGGTCCAAAGTATTCACCTTTGCGTTTTTTCGCACCACGATGCATAGAAAGTCGCGGATGTTTGTGACCGCTGATAAAAATGTACGGGTACGATTTATCGTCACGCAGAAGTACGTTGTATTTCGGTAGATATTGCTTGATATAGTTGTGCTCAAGGATGAGCGCTTCCGTCTCGGTATGGGTCACCGTGACGTCAATCTTGGCAATATTACTGACGAGTGCACGTGTCTTCTCACTGTCGACTTTCTTGCGAAAATAACTGGAGAGACGCTTTTTGAGGTCTTTGGCTTTGCCGACATAAATAACAACAGCCTCGGCGTTGTACATTCTGTAAACGCCGGGCTGATGAGTTACTGTCTTGAGAAAGGAAGCCGAATCGAAGGGTTGATTCACACTAAAGGGTCTCGGTGTCCAGCATTCCGTGGCGGATCGCTAAGTGTGTTAACTCAACGTCACCATTGATGTCCAATTTGCTAAACAGACGGTAGCGGTAGCTGTTGACTGTTTTTGGACTTAAATTCAGTTGTTCAGAAATATCCGTAACTTTCTGCCCTTTGGTGATCATCATCATGATCTGCAGTTCGCGTTCAGATAGGTCTTTGAATGGGTTTTCTGAGGCTGGTGAGAATTGACTCAATGCCATCTGTTGCGCGATCTCAGGCGAGATGTAACGCTGCCCACTGTTAACCACACGAATTGCGTTAACCATTTCATCAGGACCTGCACCTTTGGTTAGGTAACCAGAAGCACCCGCCTGCATCACTTTAGTTGGGAACGGATTTTCCGTATGAACGGTTAATACGATGATTTTTACATCAGGATTCACGCGAAGAATCTTTTTAGTGGCTTCCAAGCCGCCAATTCCTGGCATGTTCATATCCATTAAAACGACGTCTGCATGATTACTGCGACACCATTTTACTGCTTCTTCACCGCTGTCAGCTTCTCCTGCTACGTTCATTCCACGGACGTCTTCAATAATACGTCGTATCCCTGTGCGAACCAGCTCGTGATCATCTACAAGGAAAACATTTATCAAACTTGTATCTCCACACTTTTATTGGCTCTGCACCCACATAACTTTGGTCAATGTGGATATCAGTATGAGTGCCTATATACTAACGCATAAGACAAAAAATTGCTTTCTATGAATATGTGCTTAAACGCAAAGTTTGGCAAGAACTTATTCATAAACCACTCTATTATTTGAGTGTGCTCTGTGCAAAGCCGAATTTTAAGACAAGCTAATTAACAACATAAACTCCAATAAATCAAGCAACTAGATTTCACTTTGCTCAGCGAAACGCAATATCACCTATAAATGGTTATTCCATAAGCGGGTTATCTCTGCTTTTGTACTCCCGCAACACGTCCTTTTAACCTGCGAAATACAACCACTCTATTTCACTGGTTATTTTTACAGTTCTTAATGATAGAATACGTGCTTCATTGATTTACAAGGTTTCTCTATTGAATATCCAACAAGGCTTCCTTCTCACTCGACAAGCCCGAGACATCAAAGGTCAAACTCAAATTGAGCTTTGGCTTTCGACCGAGAATGGTCCGACCCAATTGTTGATTCAAGGAGAAAGACCGGTCTTCTTTATCGAGCAAGCACAAATAGAGCAAACGAAGCGATTTGCCACTTCTAAGCAAATTGCTGTCGACATACGCTCGCTTGAGTTAAAGAACTTCCAACTAACTCCTTTAGCCGCGTGTTATACCCAGACCACGAAAGACGCATTCGCTCTACAAGATGAACTGAAGCAAAACGACATCGTCCATTTCGAGGGCGATGTACGACTTGCCGATCGTTATCTGATGGAACGCTTTATCAAAGGCAGTATGGAGTTTACCGGTAACCAACAATCACTAAACGGCTTCCAACGCATTCAAAATGCAAAGTGTCGCACAGGTGAATACCAACCTAAGCTGCATGTGGTCTCTCTAGATTTGGAATGCTCAGAGAAAGGCATTCTCTACTCGATTGGTTTAGATAGCCCTGTTGATTCACGCGTGATTATGATTGGCGAACCGGAACAAGCAGAGACGCCAATTCAATGGGTAAAAGATGAGAAGGCTTTGCTCGATGCTTTAATTGCGTGGTTTAAGCAATTTGACCCAGATGTGATTGTTGGTTGGAACGTTATCGACTTCGATTTCCGTCTGCTGCATAAGCGCGCAGAGTGGCATAACATGAAGCTGATATTAGGTCGTGCAGACCAGCCAAGTTTCTTCCGCAGCTCAGCACAAAGCCAACAGGGCTTTATCTCTATTCCTGGTCGTGTTGTGCTGGATGGTATCGATACGCTCAAAACCGCGACCTACCATTTCCGTTCTTGGTCACTTGAGTCTGTTTCACAAGAACTCCTTGGCGAAGGTAAAGAAATTCATAACGTGCATGACAGAATGGATGAAATCAATCGCATGTACCGTTCAGACAAGCCGTCTCTCGCTAAATACAACTTGCAAGATTGTGTGTTGGTTAACAAGATTTTTGACCACACTCACCTACTCGACTTCGCGATAGAACGCTCCCGCCTAACAGGTGTGGAATTAGACCGGGTTGGGGGGTCAGTGGCCGCATTTACCAATTTGTATCTGCCGCAAATCCACCGAGCAGGCTATGTTGCCCCAAACCTGAATCCAGAAAACTGGATCGCCAGCCCAGGGGGCTATGTGATGGACTCTATCCCGAACCTTTACGATTCCGTATTGGTGCTCGATTTTAAGAGTCTTTACCCCTCTATTATTCGCTCATTCTTGATTGACCCTATGGGTTTGGTCGAGGGCTTACAGCTTGAAATCGGCAAAGCAGAAGATGAAGCGGTACCGGGATTTCGTGGTGGTCAGTTCCATCGCTCGAAACACTTTCTACCCGAGATGATCGAAAAGCTCTGGGCAGCCCGCGACGTCGCAAAGAAGAACAATGAGAAAGCCTTCTCGCAAGCTATCAAAATCATCATGAACTCTTTCTATGGCGTGCTTGGTTCTTCCGGTTGTCGTTTCTTTGATACCCGCCTTGCTTCAAGCATCACCATGCGTGGGCACGAAATTATGAAGCAAACCAAGGTGCTGATCGAAGCCAAAGGCTATCAAGTGATTTATGGCGATACCGATTCAACTTTTGTGTCGTTAAATGGTCCGTATAGCCAAGCAGATGCCGATAAGATTGGTATTGAACTGGTCGAATACATTAATCAATGGTGGGGTGATCACCTTCGTGATGAATACAATCTCAATTCGATTCTTGAGCTAGAATACGAAACCCATTATCGCAAGTTCTTGATGCCGACCATTCGAGGCGCAGAAACTGGCTCAAAGAAACGCTACGCTGGTCTAATTGGTGAAGGTGAAAAAGAACGTATCATCTTTAAAGGGTTAGAGAGCGCACGCACCGACTGGACACCGCTGGCGCAGCGTTTCCAAAACACCTTGTACCAAATGATTTTCCATGGTGAAGATCCGAGTGATTACGTACGAGAGATGGTTGAAAAAACCAATAGTGGCGAGTTTGATGATCAATTGGTTTATCAAAAGCGCTTACGTCGCAAGCTGCACGAATACCAAAAGAACATTCCGCCACAAGTACGCGCTGCGCGCTTAGCCGATGACATCAATGCTAAATTAGGCAGACCACTGCAGTATCAAAACCGTGGTCGAATTGAATATTTGATCACTGTTAACGGACCAGAACCGCATGAGTACCGTAATAGCCCTATCGACTATCAGCATTATATTGATAAACAGCTAAAACCGATCGCGGACGCTATTTTGCCGTTCATTGGCACAGACTTCGAGCAGTTATCTGCACCACAGATGGGGCTGTTCTAAATCAGATTCGAAATTGGAAAGGCGCTAACGCAGTTGGCGTTAACCAATGCGGAATTCGGTTTTCTGATATTGCTTTACTAACCAATCGCCAAAACCGTCCAATAACCCAACCACAGAGCGTCTAGGGATAGGACGTCCAGAGAGCAGAATACCAAGGCGTTCTATCTCAAGTTGCTTTTCTGGGTGATACTGCAAAAACACTTCGCCACATTTAAGCGGGTCGTCAAACCAACGTTTATCACGATACATGATTAAAGAATACGAAGCGCGAAGCAGTTTCTTGGCGATAATAACTTGAGCACTGACCAGCTCTTCAACACTTTGTGCTTGTACAATCTTGGTACGATACACCGACAGCCAATCTTCCACATCCATGTTCCAGTGCTTGGCAATCTCCCAACTTGGTACATAATCACCAAAGCAATCTGCCAGATCATCACCATAAACACACACACAGCAATGCTTGAGCATAAAACCCCAAGTAAAAATGCTATCGAGATTGGCTACTTCATTGACCAACGCCGTGCGAATCGACACCCCTTTCACGTGAGGATACCCTTGCTGTGCTCGCCATTTGATGGTGTTTAGTAACGTGGCGCGGTTGTTTTCAAAGTCCGCCTTTGTCACAACCACCATATCAAGATTCGATCTACCTGCGACCGCAGACTTACGGGCCACGCTACCGTAGACGTAAACACTGTGCAAGTTGGCGCCAAGCCCACCTTTTAGGCATGCGAGAACTTCTCTGAGCAGAGGTTCGAATTCAGGTTGGAAAGGATGTTTTGGATCGATAATAGGGAGAGACATTGAAGAAAACGCGATCTCAAGCTTTTAACGGACGAAGGGCTATATGATCCACCAGCATTACGTTTGGATCAAGCCTATTCATCTCCTTATTAATGTTCAAATTACTGAGTGGAATTTTAATGCCAGACAAAGAACTTAGCGCTATAATCACCAAGTTTTGCTTAATAAGTGTAATAGGAAAATACAATGCCAAAGGCAAGTGAAATCAAAAAAGGCTTCGCAATCGAGTCTAATGGTAAAACTCTTCTAGTTAAAGACATCGAAGTAACGACTCCTGGCGGTCGTGGCGGCGCTAAAATCTACAAAATGCGTTGTACAGATCTGAACACTGGTGCTCGTGTAGACGAGCGTTACAAGTCTGATGATGTTGTTGAAACAGTAGAAATGAACAAACGTGCAGTTGTGTACTCATACGCTGACGGCGATGAGCACATCTTCATGGACAACGAAGACTACTCACAATACACATTCAAGCACAATGAAGTTGAAGACGACATGCTGTTCATCAACGAAGACACACAAGGTATCCACATTATCCTTGTGAACGGTGCTGCTGTGGGTATCGAACTACCATCTTCTGTTGAGCTAGTGATTGAAGAAACTGACCCTTCAATCAAAGGTGCTTCTGCATCTGCACGTACTAAACCAGCACGCTTTGCTTCAGGTCTTGTAATCCAAGTTCCTGAATACATCGCAACTGGTGACCGTGTTATCATTAACACGACTGAACGTAAATACATGAGCCGAGCATAAGCATGTCTGATTTGATTTCTTACGACGACGTTATCGACGCTGCGTACGACATCTTCCTTGAGATGGCTCCAGATAACCTAGAGCCCGCTGATGTCATTCTGTTTACTGCGCAATTTGAAGATCGTGGTGCCGCAGAACTTGTTGAAACTGGTGATGACTGGGTTGAACACGTTGGCTTCGATATCGACAAAGAAGTGTATGCAGAAGTTCGAATCGGCTTAGTAAACGAGGAAAATGACGTGCTTGATGACGTTTTTGCTCGTATGCTAATCAGTCGAGACCCAGAACATAAGTTCTGTCATATGCTTTGGAAACGTGACTAACGCTTTCCCTATCATGATCAAAAACACCAGCCTCATGCTGGTGTTTTTTTATGTTTATTAATTGCACAAGCATGATTGAAAGACATGAAAGCTCATAAGCTCGAAAGGCTCGATAAGAAAAAGGCTTGCCGATTTGGCAAGCCTTTCTGATTTTCTGCTATCGATTAACGATGCTTGTTACGTGCACCTTGGTCACCTGCAGTCTTCTTCGGCTTACGACGAGAAGGATTGTTGCTGCGACCTTTTGGTGTGTTAACACGCTCTTCGTGACGCTTAACTGCGCGACGGATTTTTTGGCTACGAGCACGGTCACGCTTACGTGATGTGTTGTCTTTGTTCAGATCAAGCATGGTTTCTTTCTCTGGACGAAGTTCTACAAGCTCACGCAGGTAGTTCACTTCTTTCAGGTCAAGTTCCATCCAACCACCACGAGGTAGTTTCTTGTCTAGGAAGATATCACCGTAACGAACACGTTTTAGACGGCTAACCGTACATTCTTGAGATTCCCACAAACGACGAACCTCACGGTTACGACCTTCGTTAATTACCACGTAGAACGTGTGGTTCATACCTTCACCACCCGCGTGTACTACGTCTTCAAAACGAGCCATACCATCTTCAAGTTCTACACCACTTACTAGGTTACGAACTTTTTTCTCGTTCACTTCACCAAACACACGCACTAGGTATTCACGCTCAACCTGACGGCTTGGGTGCATTAGGCGGTTTGCCAATTCACCATCAGTTGTGAAAAGCAGTAGGCCAGATGTGTTCGCATCAAGACGACCAACTGAAATCCAACGAGAGCCACGAATTTTTGGCAGACGATCGAAAACAGTGCGACGACCTTCAGGATCGTGACGAGTACATAGTTCACCTTCTGGCTTGTAGTAAGCCAATACACGACAGATCACTTCTTCTTGTGCCTTTGCAGACACAATGTGACCATCGATACGAACTACGCTGTTCTCATCTTCTAGTCTTTCACCAAGTTTAGCTACGATTCCGTTCACGCTAACGCGACCAGATTTAATTAACGATTCGATCTCACGACGAGAACCGTGTCCAGCACGTGCTAATACTTTTTGTAACTTTTCGCTCATTTATCTACCTATGTGTCGTCTTCACAGACGTCGAGACCAGAATTGGTCTTCATTGTGCAAGTTACCCAACCTATTGGGATTTTTTCGGTCGGACATTATACGAGATTCTACGACTTAATGTAAGCGAAATCGTCGACATTGGCGTAGCAAAATATCGGTCATAAACTCACACTTCCCTCATCAATTTGTCCAACTTAGTACCAGACAAAGACCATCGAGAACCGCACTATTATAGGTCGCCTTTCACCTCTAAAAACCTGACCTACCTGATAAAATTATCAGAGTGGTAACAAAGAAAACCCAATAGCTTGCTAGCTCCCTCAAACAAAACAAAGGAATAATAAATGTCTCATACAAATCTTGACCTGAATTGGATATTTGGTACGGCAGCAGATGACGATCTAACGGGCACATTAGGTTCGAACACGACCGATATTTTTGTTGGCTTCGGCGGCGATGATAAGTTTGTTGGTTACGGCGGTAATGACTATGTCTATGGGGGTCGTGGTGACGATCACCTGTTAGGTGGTCGAGGTAATGATCTCATCTCAGGTGGCTCTGGTGATGATTTTCTGTCTGGCGGTCTAGGCAACGACCTGTTGTTTGGTGGTTGTGGCGACGATACGATTTTTGACTACTCAGGTAACAACTTTATCAACGCTGGTTGGGGCGATGATACCGTCGTGGTCGGTGACGGTCATTCGGTGATCGCTGGAGGTTGCGGTGATGACACTTTCGTAATGACCAATCGCCTTGCCATCGGTGTGCCAGACCAACCCGTCTCATCAAACGACATTGAAGTAAAAGCAGAAATTCTCGACTTTAATATTTGCCACGACAAGTTGGTCTTTGATATGGGTCTAGACACCAATGACGACGGCATTCGCGATACATTCTTGGATTCCGCCGACGATCTGACTCTGTCTTACAATGATTTCGGTTGGGCTGTCTTCTCAAGCGATCAGTTCAATGTTGAAGTCACACTAAAAGGCATTGATGCGGGATACATGAACTACGTCGAACACCACGGCATTGATATCTTCGATTTCGCATAAGCTAAATGCTCAGCGATAGGCTTTATTAAAAATAAAAAGGGAGGCTTCTGTGCCTCCCTTTCTTATTTCATTACCAATAGAGCGAACTATTCAAATGGTGCAGGATCACCCGAACCAACACGTGCTACAACAGCATCGCCTTCACTGAAATCAATCACTGTCGTTGGTTGCTCACCAAGATAACCGCCATTAAGGATCACATCTACCGCATGCTCAAGCTTATCGCGGATGTCTTCAGGATCTGACTCAGTAACATCACTACCCGGTAAGATCAGCGACGTCGACATCATTGGCTCGCCTAACGCTTCAAGCAGATCAAGTGCGATACGGTTATCTGGAACACGGATACCAATGGTCTTACGTTTCGCGTTCATCAAACGACGCGGCACTTCTTTTGTGCCTTTGAAGATAAAAGTGTAAGGACCAGGAGTGTTATTTTTCAGAAGTCGGAATGCGGCGTTATCAACACGCGCATACAGAGATAACTCCGACAAATCACGACATAACAAAGTAAAGTTATGCTTGTCATCCAGACGACGAATCTGACAGATGCGTTCTAACGCCTGCTTGTTCTCCAATTGACAGCCTAGTGCATAACCGGAATCGGTCGGATACACCACAACACCGCCGTTACGAATGATTGCTACTGCTTGATTGATCAAGCGAGCCTGTGGGTTTTCTGGATGAACGTAAAAAAACTGGCTCATTGTAATTCCTCATTATCGAACCTCTCGGCTCTATATTTTTTTATGGAGTCTAGACTCCGTCTTATTCAGCGCTTTCTAGAGAAGGGTCAATTCCCCAATCTTTCCAAACTGGCTCTACGCCCGAAGGTAACCAAAGGTTTCTTCCCAACTCCATCCACGGTGATGGATAGTGAAAATCACTGCCTTGAGACGCTAATAGTTTGTATTGTATAGCATAATCCGCCAAGTTGCGTCTTTCTTGTTGCGCTTGTTGGGGTTGCGCCACTTCCATAGCGTCTCCACCAGCATCAACAAACGCGGCTAATAAGCGTTTTACCCACTTTGCCGTCAGTTGGTAACGCCCCGGATGCGCGAGTACCGCTTGACCACCCGCGGCATGAATAGCATCTACCGCATCTTTCATTGAACACCAGTTTGGTGGGACATAACCCGGATTGGTGCGCGTCAGAAACTTCTTAAACACCATCTGCATGGTCTTGGCGTAACCGTTGTCGACCAACCACTTAGCAAAGTGCGCACGGGTAATAGGCGCATTACCAGCTATTTGCTGCACTTCTTCCAGCACACCTTCACGGGTCGCCTTCTGTAAACGTTCCGCAATAAGCTCTGCACGTGTAACGCGATGCTTTTTTTGTTGCTCGATTAACTCAACCAACGCTGGGCTGTCCGGGTCAATATTTAACCCAACAATATGAATATCTTTATTCTGCCAAACCGTGGAAATCTCGATACCGTTGATGATTTTTATCGGAAGATTATTTTCTTCAACGTATTGCTTGGCCGGAGCTAAGCCGTCAACCGTATCATGATCCGTGATCGCCAAAACCTCGATATCAAAACTCAATGCCCTGTCTACTAGATCATGTGGTGCAAAGCGACCATCTGATGCAGTGGTGTGGCTGTGTAAATCAATTCTCATTTTTTTGTCGTTTTAATGCTGTTTTAGGGTTGACTTTTTATCTCTGCACTAGTTAACTAGTACACAAATACGAAGTACCTAATTTAAGGCTCACCATGTTACAAGAATTTAACCAAAACCAGGAAGCGAAAGTTGCAGATCGTCTTAATAAGATGAATTCTGTTGATCTAGCTTGGTGGCGCACTTGGACAAGTTCTTGGTGGGCGAACGTGTACTTCTAGTTTAACGAATGAAATGTCACAAAGCCCGCTACTTCAGCGGGCTTTTTGTTTTGCCGTCTACCTCACAGTTAACTGCTCAAACATTCATCGGATATGACCAAAACTAGATTGGGTGAACGTTTGCTTTATGCGACTATGTACGGCAGGAAGATATAAAACAGCTATAAGGAGGTCTTGTGAACAAGGCCATTGAAATTAAGAAACTTGGACAGCTTGAAGTACTGACGGCTTCCGTCCCTTATACTCAAGACCCGACTCGCTTGTTCCACACATTATGTGAGAACAAAACTGACAGTCTGTTGCTGGAATCTGCTGAGATCGATTCAAAGCAAGATTTGAAGTCGCTGTTGATTGTTGATTCAGCCGTACGCATCGTTTGTTACGGTCACACTGTCAAGATGCAAGCGTTGACCAATAACGGTAAGAACCTACTAACTCACTTAAACAAAAACATCCGTGGTGATGTCGAGAGTGAGCTCGATGGCGAAACACTGACTTTAGATTTCACCCACCCGTGCGACACGCTAGATGAAGACTCTCGACTGCGTGAAGCCTCTTCATTTGATGCGCTGCGTTTGGTTCAGCACAGCTTCGATATCTCGGACCAAGACAAACACGCGATTTTCCTTGGTGGTTTGTTTGCCTACGACTTGGTCGCTAACTTCGAACCACTGGGCAATGCAGAAGCCACAAACCAATGCCCAGATTACGTTTTCTACGTCGCCGAAACACTGCTGGTTGTGGACCACCAAACAGAATCTTGTCAGCTGCAAGCAACTTTATTTGTTGATGATTCAGAAAAAACAGCGCTAGAAACTCGCATCTCAGAAATCAGTGCACAATGCGCAGCACCAAAACTACTGCCAAGTGCAGAGCAAATCGCGGATGTGACAGTTAGACCAAGCGTGTCTGACGATGACTTCTGCCAAATCGTTCGTGACCTAAAAGAGTTCGTCGTAAAAGGGGATGTATTCCAAGTCGTACCGTCTCGCCGATTTACGCTACCTTGCCCTTCTCCATTGACAGCTTATAAAGAGCTAAAACAGAGCAACCCAAGCCCTTACATGTTCTACATGCAAGACGAGCTGTTCACTCTATTCGGAGCATCACCAGAGAGTGCGCTCAAGTACGAAACAGACACTAACCAAATTGAAATCTACCCAATCGCAGGGACTCGCCGCCGTGGCAAACGTCCAAACGGTGATATCGATTTTGACTTGGATAGCCGTATCGAACTCGAATTGCGCACTGACATGAAAGAAAACGCTGAGCACATGATGCTAGTCGACTTAGCACGAAATGACGTCGCACGTATTGCTCAAGCTGGAACTCGCCACGTCGCAGACTTACTCAAAGTCGACCGCTACAGCCACGTAATGCACTTGGTATCTCGTGTCGTTGGGCAACTACGTAACGATCTAGACGCCCTGCACGCTTACCAAGCTTGTATGAACATGGGCACACTAACTGGCGCACCAAAGATTCGTGCAATGCAGTTGATTCGTGATGTAGAGGGCGCACGCCGCGGTAGCTACGGAGGCGCAGTAGGTTACCTTACCGGCGAAGGTACATTAGATACTTGTATCGTGATCCGCTCAGCTTATGTTGAGAACGGCATTGCTCAAGTTCAAGCTGGCGCAGGTGTGGTGTTTGATTCTGATCCACAAGCAGAAGCAGACGAAACACGCGGGAAAGCCCAAGCGGTAATTTCTGCTATTCAAGCAGCACATAAGTCACAATAAGGAATAGGGTTCAGAGATGGCTAATATCATTTTTATCGATAACTTTGACTCGTTCACCTACAACCTTGTGGATCAGTTCCGCTCGCTAGGTCACTCAGTCAAGATTTACCGAAACAACATTCCAGCAAAAACCATTGAACAAGCAGTGAATGAGCTTGAGAACCCTGTGGTACTGCTATCGCCAGGTCCTGGTGCGCCGTCTGAAGCAGGCTCAATGCCAGAGCTAATTCAATTGCTGAAAGGCAAAGTTCCTATGATTGGTATTTGTCTTGGTCACCAAGCAATTGTTGAAGCTTACGGCGGTACCGTTGCTGGTGCAGGCGAAATCATTCACGGTAAGGTCTCTATGATGGAGCACCAAAACCATGCGATTTACCAAAACCTACCATCACCACTTGCAATTGCACGTTACCACTCGTTAGTTGCAACCAAGGTTCCTGAGAGCCTAACCATCACAGCAGAAGTGGATGATTTGGTCATGTCTGTTGTACATGAAGAAGATAAAGTTTGCGGGTTCCAGTTCCACCCGGAATCTATTATGACGACCTACGGAGCGACACTGTTGGCCAATGCCATTGAATGGGCACTCGAAGCACAAACTTCAGTGAATCCCCTCACTGCTTAAAAAAGCGCTTGGCACATAAGAAATTTAGGAGAGGAAATATGGAAGCAATCATCAACCCTATTATTACCAAGTTGTACGAGCAAGAGTCACTGACTCAGGAAGAGAGCCAACAACTGTTCGACATCATCATCCGTGGTGAACTCGATCCGATTTTGATGGCATCAGCACTGACTGCACTAAAAATCAAAGGCGAAACACCGGATGAAATTGCGGGTGCGGCAAAAGCACTGCTGGCAAACGCAAACCCATTTCCTCGCCCAGATTACGATTTCGCAGATATCGTAGGTACTGGTGGAGACGGTCACAACACCATCAATATTTCAACCACCGCGGCATTTGTTGCTGCAGCATGTGGTCTAAAAGTGGCAAAACACGGCAACCGCAGCGTTTCAAGCAAATCGGGTTCTTCTGACCTTCTTGATTCATTTGGTATCAACCTAGCCATGAGCGCAGAAGATACGCGCAAAGCGGTCGACGATATCGGTGTTGCTTTCCTATTTGCACCTCAATACCACGGTGGTGTGCGCCATGCGATGCCTGTGCGTCAAACTATGAAAACACGCACCATCTTTAACATTCTTGGTCCGCTGATTAACCCAGCTCGTCCAAACATCGAATTGATGGGTGTTTACAGTGAAGAACTGGTTCGTCCTATCGCGGAAACCATGCTACAAATGGGTATGAAGCGCGCCGCAGTGGTACACGGAAGTGGTTTGGACGAAGTCGCGATTCATGGCGAAACAACGGTTGCAGAAATCAAAGACGGCAAGATCACCGAGTACACGCTAACACCAGCAGACTTCGGCCTAGAAGCGCACCCGTTAGAAGCAATCAAAGGTGGCGATCCTGAAGAAAACAAGGCGATCATTACCAATATCCTGACGGGTAAAGGTACAGACGCACAATTGGGTGCAGTGGCGGTGAACGTTGCTCTGCTAATGCGTCTATTCGGTCACGAAGATTTAAAAGCCAACACGCAACAAGCGATTGAGGCAATGAATTCAGGCAAGGCATACCAATTGGTACAACAACTTGCCGCACACGCTTAAGGAATTGAAGAACATGACTGACTTCAACACTCAGCAAGCTGACAACCTGTCTGAACACGTTTCTAAAAAAGAAGCAGAAATGGCAGAAGTACTGGCGAAAATTGTCCGCGACAAATATCAATGGGTAGCAGACCGTAAGGTGTCTCAACCGCTAAGCACATTTCAGTCTGATTTGCTGCCATCGGACCGCAGCTTCTACGATGCTCTGAGTGGCGAAAAGACGGCATTCATCACCGAATGTAAGAAGGCATCTCCTTCTAAAGGTTTGATTCGTGATCACTTCGACTTGGATTACATTGCATCGGTTTATAACAACCATGCTGATGCCATTTCAGTATTAACAGACGAAAAATACTTCCAAGGTAACTTTGATTTTCTTCCTCAAGTGCGTGGTCAAGTCAAACAACCCGTTCTGTGCAAAGACTTTATGGTAGATACCTACCAAGTTTACCTAGCGCGTCATTACAGCGCCGATGCCGTATTGCTGATGCTTTCAGTCCTGAATGACGAAGAGTACAAAGCGCTAGAAGAAGCGGCACACAGTTTAAACATGGGTATTCTGACTGAAGTTAGCAACGAAGAAGAGCTTCATCGCGCGGTTAAGTTAGGAGCGCGTGTTATCGGAATCAATAATCGTAACTTGCGCGACCTAAGTACTGATTTGAATCGTACTAAAGAACTGGCACCAACAATTCGCGAATTAGCACCAAACGCAACCGTGATTTCAGAGTCTGGCATTTATACGCATCAACAAGTTCGTGATTTAGTGGAATACGCAGACGGGTTCTTGATTGGTAGCTCGCTGATGGCAGAAGACAACCTAGAGCTTGCGGTTCGTAAAGTGACGTTGGGTGAAAACAAGGTGTGTGGCTTAACTCATCCTGATGATGCTGCAAAGGCATACCAAGCTGGCTCAGTGTTTGGCGGTCTAATTTTTGTTGAAAAGTCAGAGCGTGCTGTGGATCTGGAAAGTGCTCGTCTAACGATGAGTGGCGCACCTCTTCATTATGTAGGAGTGTTCCAAAACCACGACATCGACTTTGTAGCTTCAATGGTGACCTCTCTGGGGTTAAAAGCAGTCCAACTGCACGGTCAAGAAGATCAAGCTTACGTCAACCAACTCAAAGCAGAGCTGCCATCAGGTGTTGAAATCTGGAAAGCTTACGGCGTTACTGATGCCAAGCCAGAACTGCTTGTAGATAACATAGACCGCCACCTTTTGGATGCTCAAGTTGGCACTCAAACAGGCGGAACAGGTCACGTGTTTGATTGGTCACTGATCGGCGACCCAAGTCAAATTATGCTGGCTGGCGGGTTGTCGCCAGAGAATGCAAGACAAGCAGCAAATTTGGGCTGCTTGGGACTAGATTTAAATTCTGGTGTAGAAAGCGCACCAGGTAAGAAAGATTCACAGAAGTTGCTCGCGGCATTCAATGCAATTCGCAACTACTAAAGCTGTTTGTAGCTAAAAATTTAAAGCTATTCGTAGCGAAAAAAATACGAGAAGGAATATCACGATGGCAAAACTGAATGCCTACTTTGGCGAATACGGCGGTCAGTACGTTCCGCAAATTCTAGTTCCAGCCTTAGAGCAACTAGAGCAAGCGTTTATCGACGCACAAGAAGATCCAGAATTCCGCAGTGAATTCATGACGCTTCTTCAAGAGTATGCGGGGCGTCCAACAGCTCTGACTCTAACTCGTAACCTAACTAAAGGTACGAAAACCAAACTGTACCTCAAGCGTGAAGATCTACTTCATGGTGGCGCACACAAAACTAACCAAGTGTTAGGTCAAGCGCTGCTTGCGAAACGCATGGGTAAAAACGAAATCATCGCAGAAACCGGCGCAGGTCAACACGGCGTAGCAACTGCACTAGCGTGTGCGCTACTTGGTCTGAAATGTCGTGTTTATATGGGTGCAAAAGACGTTGAACGTCAAAGCCCGAACGTATTCCGTATGAAACTCATGGGTGCTGAAGTAATTCCGGTTCACTCAGGTTCAGCAACACTTAAAGACGCATGTAACGAAGCGCTACGCGACTGGTCTGCAACTTATGAAGACGCGCACTACCTACTAGGTACAGCTGCAGGTCCTCACCCATTCCCAACGATCGTTCGTGATTTCCAGAGAATGATTGGTGAAGAAACGAAGAATCAGGTTTTGGCACGTGAAGGTCGTCTTCCTGACGCCGTTATCGCGTGTGTCGGTGGCGGCTCAAACGCGATTGGTATGTTTGCTGACTTTATCGAAGAAGAAAGCGTTCGCCTAATTGGTGTAGAACCTGCGGGTAAAGGCATCGATACAGACCAACATGGTGCACCACTTAAGCACGGTAAAACGGGTATCTTCTTTGGTATGAAAGCACCTTTGATGCAAGATCCAAACGGTCAGGTAGAAGAGTCTTACTCTGTTTCTGCGGGTCTAGACTTCCCATCTGTAGGTCCACAGCATGCGCATCTTAACGCTATTGGTCGTGCCGAATATGACAACGTCACCGATGATGAAGCACTAGAAGCATTTCAAGAAATTGCGCGTCATGAAGGTATTATTCCTGCTCTCGAATCTTCTCATGCACTGGCACACGCCCTGCGTATGGCTCGAGAGAACCCAGAAAAAGAGCAATTGTTAGTTGTAAACCTATCAGGTCGTGGTGATAAAGATATCTTCACTGTGCACGCCATCCTAGAAGAAAAAGGAGCGATCTAATGAGCCGTTATGCAAAGATGTTTGAGCGCCTAAACGAGAAAAACCAAGGCGCGTTTGTACCGTTCGTAACGGTTTGCGATCCAAACGCTGAACAGTCCTACCAAATCATGGAAACGCTCGTGGAGTCCGGTGCAGATGCTTTAGAGCTGGGTATCCCATTCTCTGATCCACTGGCAGATGGTCCGACAATTCAAGGGGCGAACATTCGTGCTCTAGAATCTGGTGCTACGCCTGATATCTGCTTCGAGCAAATTGGTAAGATCCGAGCGAAATACCCCGAGCTACCAATTGGTCTTCTGATGTACGCAAACCTTGTTTACTCACGTGGTATCGAGAACTTCTATGAGCGTTGTGCAAAAGCGGGCATCGATTCTGTTCTGATTGCAGACGTACCAACCAACGAAAGTGCAGAGTTTGTCGCAGCCGCTGAGAAGTTTGGTATTCACCCAATCTTTATCGCGCCACCTACAGCCAGTGACGAAACACTTAAGCAAGTATCAGAGCTTGGCGGTGGGTATACTTATCTACTCTCTCGTGCCGGCGTTACTGGTGCAGAAACCAAAGCAAACATGCCAGTTGGTCATATGCTAGATAAGCTGAACCAATTCAATGCGCCACCAGCGTTACTCGGTTTTGGTATCTCAGAGCCAGCTCAAGTAAAAGAAGCACTAGAATCAGGTGCTGCAGGTGCTATCTCTGGTTCGGCTGTTGTGAAGATCATTGAAGCAAACGTAGAGCAACCGCAAACCATGCTCAACAAGCTTGGCGAGTTTGTATCAGCAATGAAAGCTGCAACACAAAAATAACGTATTACTGATTTGTGGAATATGAGATCGATTCCTTATTAACCATTCGGAATCGATCTTTTTTTTAACATCCATTCTCTAAATTCTCCTCTTCCTTACCATCTATTTTATAAACATCACCCAGTAAAAATATCACTACGATCGATAGCAATCGTTTGCCTCTGATTAAAAAACTATCATTCATCAATAAATTCCCAGTTAGTTGGTCAGTTTGTACGGAAATTGTATTGCTAATTGTGAATGATAAGTGTAAAAAGCAAGGCGATATAATTATCCAAATAACAACTTTAGATTGGTGGGTAATTTTAGGATTTTACATATTATTAGCACAGAGGTTATGGAAGTGTTAAAACAAAAGAGTTTGCTAAACAACATTGGCGTGCAAGTCGTCATTGCAATGATCGTGGGTACTGCCGTTGGTGCCTTCATGGGTCAAAGTGCGACTGTATTCGCGCCGCTTGGTGCTATCTTTATCAACCTGATCAAAATGCTTGTGATCCCTTTGGTTGCAGTGGCGCTGATCTCAGGTGCGGCTGGTCTAGGTAACAGCCAATCTGCAGGTAAAGTGGGGTTAGTAACCCTAGGTTACTTCGGTCTAACGTCAGCGCTCGCTGTTGCACTAGCGCTGTTTATGGGTGAAGTATTCCAACCGGGCATGGGTATCGACGTTTCTGGCGTTGAAGGCATGTTTTCTGCTGAGTACGCTTCAAAAGGTGAACTACCTACTTTCTGGGCTACCATCACTGGTATGATTCCAACGAACGTTTTCCAATCACTAAACGAAGCGAACATCCTTCAGATCCTTGTGTTCTGTATGTTCTTCGGTATTGCGATTTCAAAACAAGAAAAAGCACGCCGTGAACCAATCATCAATGGCGTAAACTGCATCGTTGACGCAATGGTTTGGATGATCAACAAGGTCATGATTATTGCCCCTATTGGTGTATTCGGTCTTATGGCTGAAGCTGTGGGTACGTTCGGGTTTGGCGCTCTAATGGTAGTGTTCAAGCTTTTCGTTGTTTACGTTGCAGCAATCCTTGTCTTCGGTTTCGTTGTGTACCCAGCAATGGTGCACATCTTCACTAAGACATCGGCGAAAAAGTTCGTATCTGCAATGAAGAAGCCACAAGCGGTTGCCCTGTCTACAGCTTCATCGATGGCGACACTGCCAGTTACAATGGATACGTGTGAGAAAGAGCTGGGCGTTAAAAACTCAACAGCATCCTTTGTTCTTCCTCTTGGCGCAACCATCAACATGTCCGGTAACGCAATTTACTATGGTCTGGTTGCAATTTTCTTCGCGCAACTGTTCAACATCGACTTAGGCATGGGCGCGTACATCGCTATCATCGTGACTTCAACGTTAGGTGCAGTAGGTCAAGCTGGTGTTCCAGGCCCGTCATTCCTAGTCGTTGCAGTACTGCTTGCTGCAGGTATTCCAATCGAAGGTCTGCCACTATTGTTCGCTCTAGACCGTATCTTCGATATGATTCGTACCGCACTAAACATCACCGGTGACGCTGCATGTGCAGTTATCGTAGATGCTTTAGTTGAAGAAGAAGCGGCACAAGTTGAGCTTCAAAAGCAAGAAGCATAAGCCTGAACGCATTTTAAACAAGCCGCTCAAAAGAGCGGCTTTTTTTGTACTTAACATTGCAGTAAGTAACCATTTAAATAGAAACCAATGGCATATTTTTTCTCAAGTGATATAAGGGAGCCATAAACATAAAAAATCAATAAACCTAGGCTAGGTTGAACCATGAAATTTACGTCGTCTTTAGGCTCACTGTCGACGAGCTGTCTGCCTATCGAAACAAAACAGCAAGCATTGCTTGAACTCGTCATCAACGCATATCAACCTCATGAGCGCGCTGCTCTATTTCAGACTATTACTGATTATCGCAGAAACCAATTAGTCTCTATCTTCCCTGAACATCAGGACAACAGCTTTTCTGTGCTGTTCGAATTGATGGACTATCGAGATCTTGTGCAACGTTACCCAAGCACACTTTCAGCCGATATTGCTTTGCTAGAAAAAGTCGTCGGTCAATGTTACATGCATTGGCTCGAGTTTTGGTGCGCGTGCGAAATTGCCGCGATCAAAGCCAAAGCTCCATTCACAACGTCTGCCCCTACTTCGCCCTCCTTGCCATTTAAGGACAGCGCGTACTACGGCGCATTGATTGAGCGAATAGAAGATGCGCAACTTGCGGTACAAATCCCCAGCCATCCGCATGCAATGTCAATCAGTGATGCAATTACATTGAGTAATCTTGAGCTTTTTATACAAGGTGAAAAGTGGTACGAAATGTTGCCTTTACTCTTTCTATCTCAAGTCGGTAAGCACTTCATCTTACTCAAGCACCCTGATGAGGAATCGTGTCCAACGCTCGTTGCTTCAGCTTTGATTCAGGATTGGCAGATACACAATACATGGCTAAGTTATGCGCCGCAGTTTAGCAATGCAAAGTGGCATTATTGCTTACCAGAGCACGCGGAAGAGACCCTAGCTCGCTTACAGCTGTTTACATCGCCAACACTGTCAAAGTGTTACTCTCTCCAAGAATTTGATAACGAATTCAAGTTACAATTGTCTGATAAAAAATCGGTATGCGAAGTATTGCGACTGACGGTAAGTGGAAATGCTCAACAAAAGCTCTACTATCTCTATCTTGCTCAAAAAGAATTAATGAGTGTTTTGCACCAAGCAGGTTACAAAGTCGGCTTCACAATCATTGAGCAACCTTTCATGCTCAACTTTTATAAAGCAATTGATAAAGAAGCGTATTTCCATTCGGGATATTGCGACCTAAACAATGACGGTAAACAGACTTACCGTGGATTTTGGAATTTTGAAATGATGGTCAAAGCCTTCAATAACATCGATTTTCGCCACTACAAACGCACCGTAAGTGCGATAAGAAAAGGCAAATCGGTCGAAAGGGACGAACATGTTTGATCTCAGCTTAGAGGCAATCGTTTACACCAAAGCCATCACGTTACTTGCGACAGTGGCGGTGGTGATGATCTGGTTAAGCTATTACTGCTATCGACTCAAACAAAAGAACGAAGTGATCTTTGGTACACACCATGCGCCCTACATTGCGTATTCACTGTGTATCATTGCGTGGATCAGCAGTAACGCTTACTTCCATACTAATCTCTTGCCTGAGCTTGGTGCTTCGGCGGGTATCTTTATGGCGAAGTTTGCTAACTTAGCATCCTTTTTTGCTTTCGCCTTTGCTTACTATTTTTCTTGCCAGCTTGCGGCAGAGCAACGCAAAGGCAAAGTGCATTTGTGGCAGCAAGGTATCTTTGTCACCTTGACGGTGTATTCACTGTTTATCAATTTGCGTCCAGATTTGACAGTCGAACACGTCGATATTGAAGGTCCTAGCCAGTTTGTTATCGAATTTGGCTCACACACGTCCTATTTCTTTATTGGTTTGGTCAGTTTCGTTGTGCTCACTTTGGTCAACCTCGTCGCCATGCGAGCAAACAGCAGCAAACTTACGCTAGCAAAAACCAACTACATGATCGCGGGCATTTTAGTATTCATGCTCTCTACCGCGACCATTCATCTTGGTATGACCTACTTCTTGGGTGATTTCTCTCTGACATGGTTGCCACCCGCGCTGTCGATCAGTGAGATGCTCTTTGTCGGATATGCACTGCTGACCTCGCGCTTCTACAGCGTGAAGTACCTAGCGTACATGACGTTAAGTGCCTTATTGGTATGTGCTATTTTCGTGCTTCCATTGGGGGCTATCTTTATCCCGATGACCGACAATAACCAATGGTTAATTGCCACGCCGATCTGCGCTTTAATCGGGATCACTTGGGGCTTGCTATACAAACGCGTAAGCCGTTACGCCTCTTTCCTGATTTACGGTGATAAAAAGACACCTGTCCAACAAATATTGGCGCTAGAAGAGGACTTTAAACTCTCAATTGATGATGCAATGCGCCGCTTAGGAACACTGCTGCAGATTCCTAATGACAAGCTGCGCCTGGTCACCAGTAACTACAATGAAACATTCTACGAAGATTACCTTTCATCAAACAATTCAGTGCTTGTCTTTGATGAGCTTTCTGAAGAACTTGAATACAAAGTTCCAGCTAAGCGCTCAATGAAAGCGCTTTACGATAAGATGAGTTCGAACAATACAGCATTGGTGATGCCGCTGTTTGGTCAGGGTAAATCTGTCACACACCTATTGGTCTCGCCGCATAAAATCAACAATCAGATGTTCTCTAACGAGGAAATCTCCGCCTTGCAGACGCTGCTTACTCGAGTACAAAGCACGATCGAAGCAGATCGCCGTATTCGCCAAAGCCGAGCACTTGCCAATTCGATTGCTCACGAGATGCGCAACCCACTCGCCCAAGTGCAGTTGCAATTTGAAGCCTTAAAGCAGCACATCGAATCTCAAGCACCGACCGAACAGATCTTGGTTGATATTGAGAATGGACAAACAGCGATCCAACGCGGCCGCCAATTAATCGATATCATTTTGCGCGAGGTCAGTGATAGCTCACCTGAGCACGAGCCGATAGCCATGACCTCTATCCATAAGGCTGTAGACCAAGCCGTAAGTCGCTACGGTTTTGAAAATGAGAAGATTATTGAACGAATCCGCTTACCGCAACACGCTGACTTTGTGGCAAAACTTAATGAAACCTTATTCAACTTTGTCATTTTCAATCTCATTCGCAACGCAATTTACTATTTTGACTCTTATCCAGACAGTCAAATTGAGATCAGCACCAAAACCGGTTCTTACGAGAACGTACTGATCTTTCGAGATACAGGTCCAGGCATCGACGAAACCATTTCTCATAAAATTTTTGATGACTTTTTCTCACATCAAAAGAGTGGCGGCAGTGGCTTAGGATTGGGCTATTGTCAACGCGTTATGCGATCGTTTGGTGGACGAATTGAATGTGTATCGAAGCGCGGTGAGTTTACCGAGTTCCATCTGTATTTCCCTGTAGTGCCCAACGCACCGAAAGCAGAAACACTGCGGACTCCGTATTTCAATGACTGGAAACAAAACCAGCCACGCACTGAACAAAACGTCGTTGACAACGTATCAATAGATAAAGATGCACCAACAGTACTCATTGTTGATGACAAAGAGGTGCAACGTGCGTTGGTGAAGATGTATTTAAACCAACTCGGCGTGAATAGTCTGCAAGCCAACAACGGTGAGAATGCCGTTGAAATGTTTAAAAACCACTCCGTGGATTTGGTTCTAATGGATGTGCAGATGCCTGTGATGAATGGCTTTGAAGCGAGTAAGCACATCAAAGCAATGTCCGCTTATACCCCTATCATCGCTTTATCTGGAGAGTCCGGAGAACGTGAACTGGAGATGATTAGTAAGCTCATGGATGGACGGTTAGAGAAGCCCACCACCTTGGCTGCTCTACGTCATGTTCTCAAAGAGTGGCTAGATAAGGACGCGGCTTCGCACACTTTTGAAACACAGAGCGAATAGTTGGCACCTGATATGCATTACTGAAGTACAAATCGAATTATCCATTGATTCAAGCCCTCAACAACAAGGAAGAGTCGCTTGATAAGGAGTGAACATGATGCTTCATAGACACACATATTACGGCTTGATACACCACGGCATCAAAACCTTATTGCTTGACCGTGTTGGACATTACACCGAAGAAGAGTATCACCAGTACCTGAATTTAATGACCGGCAAATCAACATGTTTCACCATGAGTCATGACGAGCTTGAAGCGACCGTCGACAACCTACTACGCGAAGGTTATCTAGAGGACGTGAAAACGCTCATTACTCGATATCAAGAGGTCGCCTAACCTACTTGTTACCTCAAATTGCCGCTTCTTGAGCGGCAATTTTATTTTCCTTTCGACCTATACCCAAGTAACCTCGAGATGCTAGGTTCAGCGAGAATGACTTGGTTTGTAGACGCGGCGGCGATTTAAAGGTTTAGTGGGCCTAAATCAAGAATCGGCAACAAAGTATACAAGCCAAGACAACTCGCCCTTTGGGAGCGTGTCATTGACCCGATTACTGCGTCAAACAACTTGGAAAGAGGTGGCTATTACACTGCGTTGTTTTCCTTGTTCTCGAATCAATGACAACGCTCTGAATCCTGCATCTTGAAGTCACTTGGGTATATAGATGTTCACTTTGCCTCAGATTTCGCTAGACTGTCCTCAACTCAACAACTAGGTAGTATTTGCCATATGAAGCAAATCCTTGATTTTATCCCTCTGATTATCTTTTTTGCCCTATACAAGATGTACGACATTTATGTGGCGACAGGCGCATTGATTGTCGCAACGGCAATCCAGTTGGTTGTGACATTTGCCTTGTACAAAAAAGTGGAAAAGATGCAACTGGTCACTTTCATTATGGTGGCGGTCTTCGGTGGTATGACCATCTTCCTGCATGACGACAACTTTATTAAATGGAAAGTAACCATCGTTTACGTCATGTTTGCCGTTGGCTTAACGGTAAGTCACGCCATGGGGAAATCCGCTATAAAAGGCATGTTAGGCAAAGAATTAACGCTACCTGACGCCGTCTGGAACAAAATAAACTGGGCTTGGGTTGGCTTTTTCTCCTTCTTCGCCGTATTCAATCTCTACATCGCGTATACCTTACCGCTTGATGTATGGGTTAACTTTAAGGTGTTTGGCTTATTGATTGCGACAGTGGTTTATATGATTGCAACAGGCTTTTATATCTACAAACATCTACCAAAAGACGACAAAGAGCAGAAAGAAAACTCATCCGATGTATCGGTTGATGATTAAAAACTCAGTTTTGCTATAATCCGCGCACATTGATTATTCGCAGCGACCCAAGGGTCGCTGTTTTGTTGTTTGCTCCATTTTTTGCATATTAGAAATATTAGGATGTCATCATGAGTGAAGAAGGTCATTCACCTAAAGGGCAATTACTGCTTCGTACTTTGGCAATGCCGGCCGACACCAATGCCAACGGCGATATCTTCGGCGGTTGGATCATGTCTCAGTTGGACTTAGCTGGCGCAATCTTGGCCAAAGAAATATCTTCAGGTCGCGTTGTTACTGTGTCAGTTTCCAGCATTACCTTTAAAAAGCCTGTTAGCGTTGGGGACGTTGTATGTTGCTACGGCGTATGCAGTAAAATTGGTCGCACTTCGATGAGCGTTGATCTAGAGGTTTGGGTAAAACCAGTCAAAGTCGATGGTGTTGAAGACCGCTTCATGGTTTGTGATGCCACCTTTAACTATGTCGCTATCGACAGTGATGGTAAGCCTCGCCCAATTCTGAAGTAACAAAGCACCCGAAAGGGACCAAATGCTAGGAAGAAGCTCACAATTTCTTATGTTGACTTGTGAGAGGCACAAAAAAGGCGTTAAATTAAGGCTTTACCCCACCGATTAAGGAACTATGCTATGTGGTACGTCATCTTTTCTCAGGACGTCGAGAATTCATTGGAAAAGCGTCTGAGTGTTCGCCCTCAACATCTTGAGCGCTTGCAACAGCTTCATGACGAAGGTCGCTTGTTGACCGCCGGTCCAATGCCAGCTATCGATTCTGACAATCCAGGTGAAGCGGGCTTTACTGGCTCGACCGTAATCGCCGAGTTCGCATCTTTGGAAGATGCGCAAGCTTGGGCTGATGCGGATCCTTATATTGCGGCGGGTGTTTACGAAAACGTGATCGTAAAACCGTTCAAAAAAGTGTTTTAAGTTATGAAAAAATTACTGTGTCTCTTCCTCGCATTAGGTGCCTTGGCGGGTTGTTCATCGAATGATGATAAGCAGCGTCAACTTGAATTGATGGCATCTAATCGTGCAGGCGTTCTCTCTGCGGGTTTACCGCTCGAATACGGTCCACTCAAGATCCTACGCGTATCATCCAACAAAAATGTGGTTGAGATGATGATGATCTATAACGACGATGCACTCGGTGCAAAACCACTAAATCAAGTACTGAACACCAGTATCTATACTTACTGCAACACACCAACAGTGCGTGAACAGATCGATATGGGCTTGATGTACCGCATTAAAATTAGAAATTCTCGTGGTCAGTTGATGGCAGACGAGTTGGTTTCAGAACAAACCTGTACGGCGAGTCAAAAGCCACAGTAAAGGTTGGAATGATTAGCTTAATCCAATCACAAACAAGCAAAAGCGAGGGGCTATCCCCTCGCTTTTTCGTTTCTACTCAATCTTCACGACTAAACCAGCTCCGCTCGTAGCTTTTTCGCCGCGGAGACTAGATTCGCTAACGCAGCTTCTGTTTCTGACCAGTTACGCGTCTTTAATCCACAATCAGGATTTACCCACAGACGCTGTGCCGGAATCTTCTCTGCCGCTTTCTTGATTAGCTCTTCGATCCATTCTTCCGATGGAATGTTCGGCGAGTGAATATCGTAAACGCCCGGACCGATTTCGTTAGGGTAATTGAAGTCTTCGAACGCTTTGAGCAATTCCATGTTCGAGCGCGAAGTTTCAATGGTAATCACATCTGCATCTAACGCGGCAACAGAATCAATGATTTCATTAAACTCGCTATAACACATGTGCGTATGAATTTGCGTTTCTGGTTTAGCGCTTGCCGCCGCGATCTTGAATGCATCGACAGCCCATTGCAGATACGCTTTATGGTCACGTTTTTTCAGTGGCAAACCTTCACGGATAGCAGGTTCATCAATTTGAATGATATTGATGCCAGCCTGTTGTAAATCAGACACTTCATCGCGCAGTGCCAAAGCAAGTTGGTCAGCAATTGCTTTACGAGTGATATCTTCACGAGGGAAAGTCCAACATAGAATTGTCACTGGTCCTGTCAGCATCCCTTTCATTTGCTTATTCGTTAAAGACTGAGCATAAGTTGACCATTCAACCGTGATTGGTTTTTCACGTTCAATATCTGCGACAACAATAGCAGGCTTAACGCAACGAGAACCGTAGCTTTGAACCCAGCCAAACTTCGTCGTCTGGAACCCTGCTAAGTTTTCTGCAAAGTACTCCACCATATCGTTACGCTCTGCTTCACCGTGCACGAATACATCAAGATCGAGGGCTTCTTGACGTCTAACCGCATCTGCAATGTGCCCTTTTAGCGCTTGGTGATAGTCATCCGTCGAAAGTTGACCACTACGAAACGCACTGCGCTGAACACGAATCTCACTGGTTTGAGGGAAGGAACCAATCGTCGTCGTCGGTAGTAGAGGTAACCCTAACACTTCCGCTTGATGCGCAGCTCGCTCTGCATAGGGTGCGCTGCGCTCAGTTAAGGATGCTGAGATGCTATTCAAGCGGGCTTGTACATGTGGCTTGTTGACATGAGCAGCCGTTTTGCGATCTTTAATTGGTTGGCTATATGTATCACACGCCAATATCGCGTTGTGATCACCATCGAGCGCACGACCAAGTAACGCAACTTCCGTGACTTTTTGTTTGGCAAACGCAAACCAACTTTTAACTTCATCACTGAGCGCTGGCTCAAGATCCAAATCCACAGGGCTGTGTAACAGTGAGCAAGAGCTGGCTACCCATAGATTGTCACCAAGTTTATCCTTAACGGGTTGCAAACGTTCACGCTGCGCACTCAAGTCAGAGCGCCATACATTACGACCATTCACCACACCCGCAGAAAGTACCCAGCCTTGTGGCAGTTTTTCCACCACCTCATCAAGCTGCTCAGGCGACGCGGATAAATCGATATGAAGGCCATCAACTGGCAATTCGACAATCTTATCTAACGTGTCACTCACCGAATCAAAATAGGTAGTAAGTAGAACTTTGACATCGCTACGAATGACTTGATATGCCAATTTGAATGCGTCGCCCCACTTCTCTTCAAGCTCCAGAGAAAGAATCGGCTCATCGATTTGGACCCATTCGACGCCTTGATTTGCTAATTTGGACAGAATCGCTTGATAAGCGGTTAGCAATCTTGGCAATAAGGTGAGGCGATCAAAATCTTCTTCGATTTCTTTTCCTAAATACAGGTAGCTCAATGGCCCCAACAAAACGGGTTTCACGTTATGACCCAGTTTTATGGCATCGTTCACCTCTTCGAACAATTGAGGCCAACTGACTTCAAAACTATCGTCTTTGCTGAACTCCGGCACAATGTAGTGATAGTTGGTATTAAACCACTTGGTCATATCAGACGCAGCCGCCCCAGAACAACCGCAACCCGCTTTAGATTGCCCACGCCCGACTTTGAATAGTGTGTCTAAATCCGGAAAGCCATTAGCGTGGCGCTTTGGTGTGTGCCCTAGCAGCAGAGTGGTGGTCAATACATGATCATACCAAGCAAAATCGCCAGCCGTCGCGAAGCTCAATCCTGCTTCAGCTTGAGTAGCCCAGTTCTTTTCACGAAGTGTCGCCCCTACTTGTTTAAGCTCAGTTTGTTCAATTTCTCCTCGCCAGTATTTCTCCTGTGCAAACTTCAGCTCGCGCTTTTCGCCAATGCGTGGGTATCCAAGAATATGCGTTGTCGTTGTCATGTCCGTATTCCTTTTTCAGTGTCTGATGTTTGAGTCAGTACATCGAGATTAAATTTCACCAAGATGTCTGGATGGCTAAAACTATCTCTCTGAGGGGCTAATTGAACAACATCCAATTATTCAACTTGTTTATTAGGAAAATTCATAATGAGAGCGCTCACTCGTAATCTCCCAAAACAAATAGACGTCTAGACGTTTACATATCCAATTTTTATCGGTAAGTTAATAAAGCTCATGGTAGAAACACAAGGATGAATGGGATTCATGATAGAGTTGAAACACTTACGCACTCTGACCTCGTTACGAGACACAGGGTCACTCACGGCCACAGCGACAGCACTGCACCTGACGCAATCCGCTCTTTCTCACCAAATCAAAGATCTTGAATCTCGCATCGGTGGTCAGTTGTTTTTGCGTAAAACACGCCCAGTGAAGTTCACATCCGAAGGTGAAATATTACTTCGTCTTGCCGATGATGTTTTACCCAAACTCGCCCGAGCAGAGAATGAACTCGCGAGCTTGAAAGAAGATGTCAATGGACGTTTACATATGGCTATCGAGTGCCATTCTTGCTTTCAATGGCTGATGCCTGCGTTGAAGGAATACCAAGTTACCTGGCCAAGTGTCACGCTCGACTTCTCTTCCGGTTTTGGTTTTGAACCTCTCCCTGCGTTGCTTGCCGGAGAGCTTGACTTGGTGATCACATCCGACATTCAACCACGCTCAGAAGTACACTATGAGCCGCTGTTTGATTTCGAAATGCGTTTGATCACGTCCACCAGCCATCCGCTTGCCAATAAAGACATCATTGAACCAGAAGATCTTGCCGATCAAACCATGCTCTCCTACCCGGTTCAGAAACAGAGATTAGATGTCGTGAAACACTTTTTGCAGCCAGCGGGGATTGAACCTGCGAAGTGGAAGCAAGCAGATAATACTTTGATGTTAGTGCAAATGGTGTCAGCAGGATTAGGTGTTGCCGCACTGCCTAATTGGGCGATTTCAGAGTTTTCGCGCCAAGGGCTCATCACCAGTAAGCCTTTTGGTAATGGGTTATGGCGTCGTTTGTTTGCCGCAACACGAAATTCAGAAAAGGAGAAGCGCTATCTACAAGCATTCTTTGCCACGGCACGCCAACAATGCAAAAGCCACCTTGATGGCATCAAGATGACTTAATGATTCAGATATAGAGACAAGATTAGCGTTCGTAAGATTTGAACTGATTGGTAAGTGGGTCATATTGATAGCCGAGCATATCAAGCTTGCCCACTACCGATTCAACATCCATCTCGTACATAGAAACCAGCTCTTCGAAACTGTCGCATTCTAAGCGCAGCTTTTCATTGACGATACCCAGCAAAATAATGCTGTCCCAGTTACTCACATTGCTTAAGTCCATAGCGACACTCCTCTAAGACAAGGTATTTAGCCTCAGGGTTTTGTTGAGCACATGCGTCTAGGCGCGCTCTAAACAAATAGAGGCTATAACTAAAGCGTAGACTTAATCGAATGATTTGAAAGTGAGCTCGGTCTAAATCCCGAGCTCATTTGTGAAATTGTATGGGGAAAGGATAACCCAGCAGCTTACGCGCCAAGTAGAAACAGGCCTTGGAGACTTGTCATGGATGCCAAAGCAAGCAGCAGCGCTGCAGCAAGCTGAGCCTTATTCGGTGCTTTGTGCGTAAAGATGTGCCAACACCAAACCACAATCGCTATGATCAACATGGCTAGCGACGCCAAGATATGCTGTGTGACTGAGTTCAGTGTTGCTTCATCAAGTTGATATGCAGAAAACAAGGTCAGCACGACTAGCAACATACCCGATACAACACCAGCCACAGGTAAAATGCGGTGGAAAGCTTGCAAACGACTGCGCGCGATAACGAGAAGCAACTGAGCAAATACTGCCCCCAAAAAGAAAATCATGACAGCCATTGACGCAGAAGCCGCCCAATGCGCTTGCTCGAATACTTGGATACTCACATACGCAAACGCTAAGCCATTCGCTAGATGCAACGCCCATAGCGGACCTTTCTCACGTGTCTTCTTAGTTTGAACTTGAGAGTAGAAGTAGAAAATCGCGAATACGATCATGAATGCTTCAATACGAAGCGACGCTACTGCCAACCAAAGAATACCTATAGATGGCAGCATCTTGTGCAGACGACCACGTTGACCAGGACAAATATCACCTTTGATCAAAAGCAACGTCAACAGCGCTTGAGCGCCAAACAGCATTGGAGGAAAAGTTAACAGCAGTTGTTGAATCATGTTGAATACAAACTCAAAAGTCATTTTGGGGTGGCGATAATAGCAAATCGCCTATCGCCAAACCACCTAAACCCAACATGCTACTGTGCTTTATTACGGCCAAGCCACGACTAGAGCGTGGCTAGATACGTCAATACATCTTCTTGGGTCAATAAACCGCGGTATTCATTTTGCGAGTTACATAAAATCCAAGGAAATTTTTTGCCTGTTTTGACCAACTCGCGAACTTGTGAAACTGAAATACTCGCATCTATTTGCTCAAATTCCGTGTTCATAATTTGGTTTACCGGACGTTTCCAAATGCGGTTTTCTCTTTCTGACTCCAAATCAGTCCCCATTGCAGGCGTCAAATGCAAGTTCACCTGCTCTTTGGTGATCAGTCCGACACAGCGTTTTTCATTCACGACTACGAGCGGCGCATCCGGGCTCAAGTTCATAAATTCAACCGCTAACGACAATGGCTCACCCGGGTCTAAGCGACGAACGTCACGATGACTCAATGACAACAAAGGAGCGTCGTGAGTTGGCTTAACCTTGACGTCCTTAAAGCGTTTCTGATGGCATTGCGGCTTATCTAGTAACACCAATGGCACCGCCTGAGAAAACAAAAAGCCTTGCATGTAATCCACACCCACATTCGCAAGCACTTGTAATTCCTGTTCCGATTCAACGCCTTCGGCAACGACTTTAACGCCAAGTTTGTGTGCCAGTTCCGTAATCATCTTCACGATGTTGTATTTAGTGCTCCCCTCTTCGATATCTTTGACAAACTTACGATCGATTTTAAGCAGATCAAACTGCCCCTTTTCCAGATAAGAAAATGAAGAGTACCCCGTACCAAAGTCATCAATGGCGATCTTAATACCCTGCCCTCGTAGCTCTTCAAGGGCAGTGGTGTGTTCTTGGTCTTGTTCAAAGTAAGCCGTTTCAGTGAGCTCAATAGTGATTCGACTTGGATCTACTCCACTTTCAGCGATCAAATCAAACGAGCTTTGCAATACTTGCAACGAATCCAATTTGGTATTTAATGAACGATTAATAGTTAAACCAATATCCTCACCATACACTTTTTGAATATGAGGCAATTGCTTCAGCGCCGTTCGGCATACCACATCATCCAAAGCGGCGACCAACTCCAAGTCTTCGACTACAGAAATCATTTCTTGCGTGTCATAGGTTTTGTTATGGTGGTAAAAGCGCGCCAAAGCTTCGAACTTCACCACCTTTCCGCTACGAGTTTCAATGATCGGTTGGTAATACACATCAACCAACTGACTCTCAATTTGCGTTCTTAAAAACGCCTCTAAATGATGACGCTTAACCAACTCATCGTGCAGTTCACTGTTGTAAAAATTGAAGTAGCTCTTATCCCCAGAAGATGAGGAAACCATCGCTTGAGCAGCGTGTACTAGTGCCTGTCTTGGATTATTAGTATCGTAGCCTAGGACTGACACCCCCATTTGTCCCTCTACAATCACATCATGCATACTGGTTCCTAATTCATTTCTTAGTTCAACAAAGAAGCCTCTTAGTGCAATTTGGATCAGACGTAGAGGGCTTAACCACTGACAGTGCGGAGTTTGCAAACACACCACAAACACATCTTTTGACAATTGACCGGCAATACTCGCGTGTCGGCTGCGCATCACAAAATCAGCAAGACCGAGTTGTTGTTCGAGTATGGTTTTTGGTAAGAAATTAGGACGCAGAGTCATAACGATATTAAGCTCTTTGTTACCAGTTTCTTGTACTAGCTTGGCAAGTCGAGATTCGAACTCTTCACGTGGAGGCAGGAAAGCAGACCATTGTTGGGGTTGTTCTCCGGCTTTCTTCATCCACAATAACGATGCAGAAATATCCGTCGAAAAACCAAGAAAGAGCGTTCGACCCGAAGTGAAGTTCAAACGATAAATACATAAATGATGCGCTTGATTGCTACCGTTGGCAGTGCGGCTCAATAGGTTCCCATTCCAGAAACCTTCTTGATCAATCTGTTCCCAGATATCGTCATAAAAAGCTTTGCTGTGATGGTCCGAGCTAAAAATGTAGGTTTTCAAACCAACAATATCACGATTTTCATACCCCATTTGCTGCTCAAAGGCTCGATTACAGCCAAGAATTCTTGTTTCCTGATCGGCGACTAAGATGCCAACGTTTGGCAAATCAAAAATCGTTTCGAGAATTTTTGCCAGCTCTTCACAACCTGTAATACTGAGTTGGGGGATAACCATACCTTGAACCACATGATCATTAAGACGTTCAAAACTCAAATCAACGTGAACCAGCATGGATTCGTTAGGCATTAAACAGCAAGACAAACTGCCATGCCCGCCATTAAGCTCTACTTGAGAGACTTTCTCCCTCGCAGCCCCCTGTTGACCCAGCAGCATGTGGTCAAACAAATCATCCAACCCTTTTAATGGCTCTTTTAAGCCGAATATGGACATCATCCCTCGTTGGTCACATTCAAACTCTCGAGTATAGATATCATAAGACCACTCGATGATTTGATGCTGACCGGACGCTGGGTGCACTTCTCCTTGTGCAATAGACAATACTTCACTCATTACCTAGCCCCCTATTTTTAGCCTTTCACTCTGTCTAATGATTTCCCATCGTGTCGCCGCGTTTTGCTGTTTTTTTATGATTGCAAAGTGGTCAAAACACAATCTGGAATGTCTACGCATTCAGTCATTATTTGGAGTCAAAATGACTTATGCATTTGTATGCACTAGTTAAATTATAGGAAGAGTTTTACATAAGCACACTATTGCGTAACGATAATTTTTAATCTTAGACAAAGGCAATAACCACAAGGGCTAGAAGGAGATAACACAAGAAAACCCACCTCTAATTGCGAGTCATTTTCATCTAGAAATAAAAGTGGCTGAACTAAGCTTGATTAAGAGAGTTGGGTATAGATACCTGATCATCAAATCGCTATAATTCGCGCTCCTTGGAACAGAGAGCAAAATATGACCAACGACATTACTCCTATTCATGAGTACAAAAAATACTGGGCTGAGTGTTTTGGTACGGCACCTTTCTTGCCGACCAGTCGCAAAGAAATGGATGCCCTAGGATGGGATAGTTGTGACATTATCATTGTCACGGGTGACGCGTATGTGGACCACCCGAGCTTTGGTATGGCAATCATCGGTCGTCTTTTGGAGGCACAAGGATTCCGCGTCGGTATCATTGCTCAACCAGAATGGAACAACAAAGACGCTTTCATGCAGCTTGGGAAGCCAAATCTGTTCTTCGGAATCACCGCGGGTAACATGGACTCCATGATCAACCGTTACACGGCGGACAAAAAACTTCGTCATGATGATGCTTACACGCCAAACAACGAAGGCGGAAAACGCCCAGATCGTGCAACGTTGGTGTACTCGCAACGTTGTCGTGAAGCTTATAAAGGCACACCTATCGTTCTTGGTGGTATCGAAGCTAGCTTACGTCGCGTAGCTCACTACGATTATTGGTCAGATAAAGTGCGCCGCTCTGTTCTGTTCGATGCAAAAGCTGACATCCTTCTTTTTGGTAACGCAGAACGTGCCCTAGTGGAAGTGGCTCACCGTCTTGCTGATGGCGAAGATATTTCTACCATGACCAATATTCGCGGTACGGCAGTTAACCTACCAGCTGAACCAGAAGGTTACACCGTTATCGATTCTTCTCGTATTGAGAAACCTCGTAAAGAAGCGTTCGTACCAAAGAACCCATACGAAGTGGAAACTCAGTGCGATACCAAAAAAGAAGAGCCTGTTGCACAGCCAATCACGATTCGTCCATCACGTCATGATGCAGCGAACACAGCGGTGCGCCTACCAGCCTTCGAAAAATTGCACAACGACCGCATTCTTTATGCCCATGCCAGCCGTGTTCTGCACTTAGAGACCAACCCATATTCGGGTCGTGCTCTATTGCAACGTCATGGCGACCGTGAGCTTTGGGTAAACCAAGCGCCAATTCCTTTGACGACAGAAGAAATGGATTACGTATTCGGCCTATCGTACGCGCGTGTTCCTCACCCTATGTATGGCAAAGCAAAGATCCCGGCTTACGACATGATCAAAACTTCGGTTAACATCATGCGTGGCTGTTTTGGTGGCTGTTCTTTCTGTTCAATTACCGAACACGAAGGTCGTATCATCCAAAACCGTTCGCAAGAGTCCATCATTAATGAGTTGGAAGAGATCCGCGACAAAGTTCCAGGCTTTACGGGCACAATCTCTGACTTGGGTGGCCCAACAGCAAACATGTACCGTCTTGGTTGTAGCGATCCGAAAGCAGAAGCAAACTGTCGTCGTCCTTCTTGCGTGTTCCCGGGCATCTGTAACAAGCTAAACACAGACCATAAACACACCATCGATCTTTACCGCGCCGCGCGTAAAGTAGAAGGTGTGAAGAAAGTCATGATCGCATCTGGCGTACGTTACGACCTTGCAATTGAATCACCAGAATACGTCAAAGAGCTTGTGACTCATCACGTCGGTGGTTACCTGAAAATTGCACCAGAGCACACAGAGAAAGGTCCACTGGATCTGATGATGAAGCCGGGCATGGGTACTTACGACCGCTTTAAAGAGATGTTTGAGAAGTACAGCGCGGAAGCGGGTAAAAAACAATACCTGATCCCTTACTTCATCTCGGCGCACCCAGGTACTGAAGATGAAGACATGCTGAACTTGGCACTATGGCTGAAGAAGAACAACTTCGAGTGTGACCAAGTACAGAACTTCTACCCATCACCAATGTGTAACGCAACGTCGATGTACTACTCAGAGACAAACCCTCTGAAACGCGTGAAATACAAGCAACGTGAAGATGTGCCAGTGGCGAAAGGTGAACGTCAACGTCGCCTACATAAAGCCCTACTTCGCTACCACGATCCAGCTAACTGGCCGATGATCCGTGAAGCACTGATCAGCATGGGTAAAAAGCACTTGATTGGTGACAAGCCAACCTGTCTAGTCCCTGCAGAAGACATTGATGCACAGACACCAGCACAACGTCGTAAGTCTGGTCGCCACGGCGCAAATCGTTTTGCAACCAAACACACTAAGAACCAACCAGGCTTCGGTGGTCACTTGAACAAGCGCTCTGAAGGTGGCTCACGTGATGGCAAGCCATCTGGTCACCGCAACGGTTCAGGCAAAGCACAAGGCGGCTCAAATGGACAAGGTCGTGGAAACCAAAACCGTGGCAATGGCGGCGCTAATGGTCAACGTCCAAATTCTGGCTCACGCCCTGGTAGCAACAACCAAAATCGCTCAAACGGTACGGGTTCGCAAGGTCAAGGTCGCCCTCAAGGTCAACGCAAACCAAAACGTCGTTAATTCAATAGAACTTGAATGCTAAAAAAGGGCTCCAGAGGCAACTCTGGAGCTTTTTTTTTGTCTGGATAATCATTGCTCTTTAGAACAAGCTCTTTCAAACCACACTTGGTCTCTTTCGATACAAAAAATGGTCTACGCCAACCAACTTCTTGGAAAAACAAACAACTTTTTGGTTAAAGCAGAGTTGTAGAACACCTAACATGCTGATTTATAGTTGTTTTATTTTGGTGCGATATTTGCCTAATGGAGTAAAACTCTTAAACATAGGCTGACGATGAGTAATCCACTTCCTCCAAAAACTTCGATGTTTTGGCACGACAACAGCTATACCCACAAAGAAGCTGTTCAGGCATTTGAAAGCGATGGTACGTTGAAATCTCTGAATACCGTTCCAACCACCGCATCCGATGACATGGCTGGCTCACCTCCTGAGCGCAGTATGTTTTGGGAGGGAGAAACCAAAAAAATCGATCCGCCACCGCCGTCTGAACCAGAACCTCTCAATTTAAAAACCGAGAAAGAACCAACGGAGGCTTTACCAGCACACTTCATCCCTGTCCGCTACGCCATCGATCAGCTAGAAACAGAAGAAACACAACCTTTTGGTTTGCCTGAAGAATGGAAAGGCCAAGGTCCAGCCAAACTCAATACCGTTGGCTACACCTTGCGTCAGCTTCGTGATGGTTGGTTGTATGTCTATGATGCAATCAACAAAAGCCTAGACGAATACGAAATCAAAGGAACGCAATTCACGCTCTACAAGCTGGGAGAATCGGAAAGCCCAGAATCCGAACAGCGTGGTACCCCAGAAGGCGCAAAACCTTTTCTTACTTACGAAGATGGGAGCGTGCTGTCGATTTGTTACTCTGAACACCGCTGGACATGGAACATGTTCATGCGCGTCCTTAACAATCCGAGTAATCATATCGATCGCATGCAGACTGTTGTTCTGTCTGCAAACGAGAGTCAGCACAACATTGCACCAATCGATAAGTTAACTCAAGTGGCTGATATTGAACCTTCTGCCGTTGATGATGGGCGTTTTGCAGATTCTGGCATCGCCACCAAAGCTGACGAAGATGGTTCTACCTTTAAACCTGTCGCAGCCGAGAGTGATTTGACCTCTGCGATTCCAGAAGAAGAATCGGGCTACTTCGTCGCGATAAAAGATTACGCCGCAGACATTCAAGATATATCACTGCATTTTGTTGGTACCGCAAGCCCATACCGCCTTTTCACTGACCAGTTTTCAAACCAGTGGAACTTGATGCAGACCGCTATGCAGCTATGTATGTTTGGTGCAAGTGACGAGATAGACATGCCAGCTAGTGTTAAGCGTAATGGCGAAGAGCTGTCGTTTTATACCGACATGGCTGAGTATTATGATTCCTCTCACCAACTTGATTTGGCAGGGCAAAACAAAAGCTCAGTTCAATCTGGCTATCCTGCCAAATTTTCCGCTGGAGCGATTGAATCACACCAACATACTCAAAGTGACATTGCCAAAACGATACAGGACAAATATCGAATTTCCGCAAACCGATTTGGTAAATACGAGCAATGGATAGCGACTGAGCGTTGGCGCAAGCAGCTCAACTGGAAGCAAATGCTGAGTGAGATGCAGGAGCTGTCAGAGCAAAAAGAAACCATGCTTGCCGAAGTTGTCTCGGTAAAACGAGATTTTATAGCAATCATGGAGTCCTTAACGCCCCATCACCTCGAAAGAACCTTCGACCTATACAGTGAAGACACGCAGTACAGCTTGTATCAACTCCATAAACAAGCGGTTGAGTCATTTACTCTGGTGATGCAAGAAGAAGACCGCCAATGGGCTGAAAGCCAATGGGAGAAACCAACCAGTTTACTTGCACTCTACACTTCCGGGTTTAGTCGTAGTCTCTTTAAACAAGTGGAGAAGTTAATTCCTGAACAAGTTTCAAATCAGGTAGGTGAAGTAGACGTCGCCCAAAATGCTCCAGACACTGACAGCTCAGACAAACAGTTTATGGACTACGTTTCGGCAGCAAGTAACCGTGTGGGTATGTATGCAAAAGTCATGGACTTTATTTCTAACCCAAATACTGCAGAAACCGAGTTTCTAAGAGATATAGCAAAAGGATTCGATGGGCTAGATACCATATTCAAAGCGACGAACAGCGCTTTATTGAAGGGGGCAATAGAGGTTGGTGTTAGCCTTACAGCCCAAGCGTCTATCTTAATGATATCTCTATTGTCAAAACCGCTCACCCGAACAAGTTTTTACATAAGAGCTGCCGTTGTAGAGCGTTTGTCGATGGATACTCCACTCAATGTCAACAAAGGCTACGCACAAAATTTTGGTTCTTGGAAATCCAATCATGATAAAAAACTTATCGCATCCAACCAAAACAAGGAAGTGTTAGCAGCCTTCAACAAGGGTGATAAAACTATATCAAACACGCAGTATAAGAAGGCTCTCCAGCAACAGCGGCACCTTCAAAAAAGCTTAGCCGTTGCGACGTTTGAATACCCACAGTACGTAGAGCTTCCAGATGACGTACTTGAGGCAACAATTCAAATGCGTAAAGACATATGGGATAACAGATTAAACAACCTTAATAAACGGTTTGAAAATGTAGGCGGTCTAGGCTTCTTAGCTCTGATTTTCAACTGCCTCGCACTTGCTGATGCAATGAACAGTATTCAAGAAACAGGGTTAATGTCACAAGATGATTTCTTGGATATTCAGCAAAAACTATTTTACACGGCCGGTGCTTGGACGGGTATTCGGACGGGTAAATTATGGGATAATGTTAAAGGGAATGAGAAACTAAGAAAGCACTCACTGAAAACTCTTAAAAATTTAGTCGATCGAAATGCCAATGGCTTTGAAAACCTGATTCTTGATGACTTAAAAGTATTTAATAAATGGCTCGCGATTACAGGGGCTTTAGGTGCGTTAGCTTCAGGTATAGAGGCTTACCGTTCTTGGCAACGAGAGGATGAGTTGTATGGTCGAGAGTTAGTGTTTCAAAGGTTGAGTACAGCTAGTTTAAGCGTAACAAGCGCTATCGCCACGTTGCAATTGGGAGGCGCATTAACAGGGTGGCTCTCACCTAACATAACATTTGGTGCTCCAGTTATGGCTGCTTTAGTTGTAGTAACAATTATTACTTTAGTTGCCAATCACGTTCTGAGTAAAGTAAAACAAGATGATTACCAAAAGTGGTTAGATAAACTGCCTTGGGGTTATCACCCTGCTCGCACTCAGTGGAGCCAATCTGCAAGCTTGCCCGAAAGAGAGAAGCATAATTCAGCATTAGTGCAGCAAGCACTGTTTGACCTGCAATCCATTATTCAGCAGCCAACGGTATACCATCAGCCTATTGAAAAAATACAGGCTTATCCAGGCTATACACATCGTGAGTTAGTTGGTTTGGAAGTGCATGTTCAGCTTCCACGACGAGCTGCAACAAATGGTGTTACAGTGAGTACCAACACCAAGACAACAGAAGATGATTTAACGTCAGGCTCGTGGCATCAGAACGCAGATTTGGTCACGCTACAAACTCAGAGCCAAGCTAACAAAGAGTTATTGGTGTATAAGGTAACATTGCCAATTAAAGAGGCCGATCAATACCTTGCTATGCAAGTAGCTTATGATGTGGAAGATGACGCCCCAGCTAAGCGTGAGTATTGGTTCCAAAACGGCATAAAACAGAGTGCAACTTATGGCGCGATTTCAGACAATACCAAACAAGACATCATTAAAAAAACACTCACCCCCGTTGTTGGCACATTAGTTTTTCAGGAGTAACCCTTGGCATATTCACCATTTTATATCACCCCAGAAGAGTTGGCAGTTTATCAAGAGGCGCAAGAGCAAGAAATTCTCACAGGGGACAATATAACAACGTGGCGTAAGTACGATATTGAAGAACCAAATCGATACCTTTATTTGTTCATTTCGATTGTGGCAATGTTGCCGATAATTGTATTTTTCTACTTCCTTGGCTTTTGGTCTAGAGGGTGGGTTAATGATGCCATATCGGTACTTGTCACATTTTTTGTGTACTCGCTAAGCTACTACATGTATGGACGAGACTATCGCTATGACTACATTTTTTCAGATAAAGGCTTTGTGATGAAAAAGCGTCGCAATATGCCTAAATGGATAAATACCGCTACGCAAGCTGTTGGCTGGATAGGCGCAGTGGTATGTGTGGTAATGGTAGCGGTGGTAGGCCCGATGGCATTAGCGGGAGCTGGTGCTCTTATTTTATTCTCATTCGGTATGTTAAAACGCCAGCCTGATGAACCAACAGAAGTGAGAGTTGGAGAGCGAGAAGATTGGCTCTTTGCTGATTACAATAAGAAAAGAAAAGTACTCCAATTCTATTTTAAGTATGATAGGTGCGAATACCAAGATACTGCTCATAAGACTATCTTTCGCTCACAAGATCGATTCGATTGTTACGTTTTCTTTAAAACTGAAGCAGATTTAGAATCCATGGTCGCGCAACTGTCAAAGGTCTACAAACTGAATTGTACAGAGGTCGAGGACCACAAAAAGCTGTTTGAAGCAAAGCCAGAATCAAGACTGTTTAGTATTCCTGTTTGTAGTCGAGAATATAAAACCGATGAGGTGTTTGATTTAAGGGCTTCGAAAGCCCCACTCCCAGAGTGTAAGTATCTTTACAACGGTAAGTGGCAAACTGAATCTGAGATTGAAAAATCTGAATCTGAACTAACAACAGCCAAGGAGTAACCTTTGGCTTATTTACCTTTTTACATCACGCCAGACGAGCTTTCGGCTTATCAAGAAGAACAAGAGCAACAAATTCTAAGGGGGAAAGATCTCACAACCTGGCACAAGCACGATATTGAAGAGCCTTTTCGATACTTATACCTATCGATTGCTATAGCCGCTGTCAGTCCATTATTTTTCCTTACCTATTTCCTACATGATAGTAGTGAAATGATCTTAACTTACATTTTATCGGGGCTGACGATAATCATGTCTGGTGTATCTTATCTGACATTTGGTTTGGACAATCGTTATGATTACACCTTGTCCGATCGCGGGTTGGTTATAAAAAAACGACGTAATTTACCGAATTGGGTAAACTCTGCAACTCAAGTCATGGGCTGGATTGGCGCAATAGTTTGTGTTTTGATGGTTGGGGCTGCTGGACCGGTGACACTTGTCGGAGCCGGTGGCTTTATATTGGTTTCATTTCGCATGCTTAAACGCCAACCGGATGAACCAACAGACATTAAAATCGGAGAGCGTGAAGATTGGCTATTTGCTTATTACAACAAACAACGCAAGGTTATTACTCTCTATCATAAGTATGACGATTGCGATTACAGAGATGTAGCGAAAACGACCGTTAATCGATGCCATAATCGCGGTAGGAGTTTTCTATTTTTTAAGTCAACCAATGACTTAAAGAGAGTACTGGAAAAGCTCTCTGAAGAGTATCAACTTAAATGTACCGAATTCGAGGATATCAAAGCCTTGTTCAATGCTTATTCACCTGACGAATTGCTCTCGGAACCCGCAAGAAGCCTAGAGTTCCCTTTGGATGATACGTTTGAACTTAGAGCTCAAAACGCACCTATCCCTGAATGGGAATACCTTTACAACGGCAAATGGCAAACCGAATCTGAGATTGAAAAATCTAAATCTGAACTAACAACAGCCAAGGAGTAACCCTTGGCTTATTTACCATTTTATATCACCCCAGAAGAGCTTACTGCTTACCAAGAGGCACAAGAGCATGAGATTTCTTCTGGTCAAGGCTTTAAAAACTGGCAAACAAAAAATGTCGAAGAAGCTTCTAGATACATTTATTTGAAGATGACTTCGATTCCTGCGGCTATCTTCATTATTCTCTTTTTCGTACTTGCTGATTTAAACAATTTATCATCCGTACTAACTCTAGCTAGCGGGTTTTGTTTATCCACGTCAGTTATCTATTTTCTTTTGAGACTCAACTTTGTCAAAAGGTATACTTATACCTTATCTGATAAAGGCTTTGTCATTAAGTCACAAAGTACTGTACCGCGTTGGATGAACAATGCTACACAAGCTGTCGGTTGGATTGGTGCTATCGTATGTATATTAATGGTACTACTTGTTGGTCCAATGGCGTTAGCAGGCGCTGGTGCCTTTATATTGGTTTCCTTTAAAAGGCTTAAACGCCAACCAGATGAAGTAGCCGAAATTAAAGTTGGCGAACGTGAAGATTGGCTGTTCGCCTACTACAACAAAAAGCGTAAAGTGATTCGCTTCTACCACAAGTATGACGAGTGTTCCAAATGGAATCTAGAGAAGCACACCGTCTTCAGAGCTCAAACTCGTGGTTATAGCTACATATTCTTTAAGACTGTTCAAGACCTAGACGCAATTCTAGAAACCCTTTCATACAAGTACGGCATTGAATGTATTGATTTTCCAGACCATAAAGCGTTTTTTGAAGGAAGACCTGAACCTCGAATTGAAGATATCCCGTCTCGCAGCCTTGAATTTCCGGTAGCTGATACCTTTGACCTTAGGGCTCAAAATGCCCCGCTTCCTGAATGGCGACGTATATACAACGACAAGTGGCGAACCGAGTCTGAGATTGAAAAATCTAAATCTGAACTAACAACAGCCAAGGAGTAACCCTTGGCATATTCACCATTTTATATCACCCCAGAAGAGTTGGCGGTTTATCAAGAGGCGCAAGAGCAAGAAATTCTCACAGGGGACAATATAACAACGTGGCGTAAGTACGATATTGAAGAACCAAATCGATACCTTTATTTGTTCATTTCGATTGTGGCAATGTTGCCGATAATTGTATTTTTCTACTTCCTTGGCTTTTGGTCTAGAGGGTGGGTTAATGATGCCATATCGGTACTTGTCACATTTTTTGTGTACTCGCTAAGCTACTACATGTATGGACGAGACTATCGCTATGACTACATTTTTTCAGATAAAGGCTTTGTGATGAAAAAGCGTCGCAATATGCCTAAATGGAT
>NZ_JAPPTO010000017.1:0-138694 GCF_027587135.1 Vibrio sp. MM46 | reverse complement strand
ACGGAATGATGTTCTCATAAATGCATCTGTTCTATTAACATGTATTTCTCATTTCTGTCTCTTTCAAAGCTTGTTTTTGTAAGTTGTTGATAAAGATCGGTATTGTTGTCTTTTTAGTAATAGCGACAACGATTGCTTTATATGATTGTGCAATTTTTAAAAATGGAATCGTTATATTGTAACAACGTTGACTTATCGCGAGTTATAAATTTCAAATAGCACAAATAACTAAAAATAGATCTATCAAAAATAGAATAAGGATTTAACCATACGAGAAATCTTATGGTTAATAGGTTTATTGGTCTGATTGTTACTTATTTAGAATGTCATTCCAATAATCTGTTTGTCTTTAAGTTTGTTCTAATGAACTTAATTTTCATGGAAGTTTAAAAACATGCAGCACACAACTAAGTGGACGATGACCCCGCTTGCGATGCTGTTAGGTACGCTGTTTTCAATGCCGTTACTCGCAGAAGAAACCAACGTAGCTGATAGCAGTGGGATCGAATCTACCCAAAATGAAGGAGAGTCGTCATGTATAGTTTGTAAAGTAAGTGGGTCCGTTTACCTCTCTTACGATACAAATATTTACGACAAAGACGACTATCGCTCCGTTCGCAACTTTTCTTGGGGCGGGGATCTCAACTACGCGATTTCAAAAGACATCAAAGCTTTCTTTTCTGCCGGTGGTTACCGTGCTCTAGAAGATGAAGTTGGAACTTACGCAACGGATTCAGTACTGGGCTTGCAATACTCGAATCTGTATCGCTTTGGTGAAACGGGGAAAATTGCGGTTGCAGGTCAGTTCACCATACCTACCTCAGAAGACTCGCGAAACGATGAGCTACAAACAGCTTTTCGTTTAGCCGTACCGGTCTCTTTTTCTTTGTGGAGCGTTGATTTTTCTATCGCGCCACGACTCAAAAAGAACTTCCACAAGTACAAAACGAATGGCGGTCGCTCACTCACAGAGTGGACCTATTCACTGTTTTCTGTCGCTGAAAAGTCTTGGGATTCGTTCTCTCTGGGCATCACGGCTTTAGGTGGTAATACCATCAGTTATCAAGGGACTCGACGGAGCAGTTGGCAGTATGAAGGTGCTTTATACGGAACCTACAAATTCAACAAGAGCTGGTCACTAACGTTGGCAGCATCCTCTACCGGCTTCTATCAAGATGCGGAACGAGGAACGCTGGGCAATATCGACCTGCTTGACCAAGAGAAAGCGTCGTACATCGCCTCTGTTGCTTACTCCTTCTAGGAAAATAACAAAAATTAAGGATATCCAAACCATGTTTAAAAAATTGACTCTGGTGTCAGCGATCACTGCCGGACTTGCCGGTTGTGGTGCTGACGATCAGGCTTATGACTATGTCGAAAGAGACGCAAAAGAAATCGCGGTTAAAGACCTAAAAGACGGTCGTTGGTTCTACGTACCAACAACTGGTGCAGCACCAAGATTCGCGCTAAACCAATTCCCATTTTTACAAGGTTCGCCTCGTTATGTTGAGCTGTGTTTCAGTAAAGAAGGTCTGGAAGTTCGTAATTACGACAAAAACTACCCAGACGCACATCTGACCAAAGACGCGAACAACTATTGTGGCGAGGAGAAGTTCGTTGCCGATGATGACGATGTTAACTTTGCACATGTTCTGACTATTCCTGGTGACTTTGCAGCATACCGCTGTAAAGAAGATGGTCACGGTGACTGTACGAACAAAGAAGAAACTAACGAGGATGCGAGTCTAAACTACAAGAGTAAGACCCACTTTACTCCGCGTCCGGAAGATCTTGAGATCGCCGAATTCAATATGGAAGATCTGTATGGGATCACGGATGGGCTAACCGAAATTGGTTCGCCGCGCGTAATCTCATGGGATTTTGATCCAGAGAAGGGCACGTTAAACTTCGAACTTGAGCGCTCGTTCCGCATTGACTTGGATAACATGTCAGCCTACATCAACGAAGATACCAAAGCGGGTCTTGACGACATGCTGGTCGATGGCGCGTTTAAATCTCGTTTTTATTACTCTCTAATGCACGAGAGTGTGGTGGCAACCAAAGACTACCAACCGGTTCTATATCCTATTGGTGACGAGAATGACATTGGTTTCTTTGTCTCTGAGACAAAGCAGCTTAACCCTATCACAAACAAGTATGATCGTGATGTGGTGTACCTGAATCGTTTCAACCCTGATCAAGATTCAATCAAGTATTATCTGACCGATAACTTCTTTGAAGAGAAAAACAAAATCTTCTTAGATGCGACGCTTGAATCCATCGATAAGATGAACCAAGCACTTAGATTATTTGGTGCGGATTCTGGTAAGCCAGAAATTGAAATCGTAAACAAAACCAAAGGTGCAGGTATACACCCAGGTGATTTGCGTTACAACGTGATCAACTTGGTGGATGAGCCGCTGGCGAACGGCTTGTTAGGTTATGGTCCTTCCGTTGCTAACCCAATGACGGGTGAGATCATCAAAGGTCACGTAAACCAATACGCTGGTGTGGCAAGAACTGGGGTTCCTTATTACTGGGATAACCTAGCCCGATTCTACAACCGTAATCAATTGGACTTAGACGGTCTCGATCCGTTACCAACGACAAGCTCCGCGACAACAACATCAGAAGTTTCAGAGAGAATTGAGTCGCTCTCAACTATGGCGGCAATCGCGAAGCTGGAAGCGGACGAAAGTATTCCTGCGCCTCTTGTGTCAAAAGAAGAAATGACCACAAGCAAAGCAGCGACTAAAGCGCCAACGGAGCTAAAGAAAACCTTCAGCGATGAGTTAGATTTTGAAAAGGTGGTCGCAACAGAAGAAAACCGTTTGTCTTTCTGGGCGGAGCACAATGTTTACCCAATCGAAGCATCGTGGGTTTCTTCAACCAGCAAAGCCATGCTTGATAATTTGAAACTGGATGATGACCGTTACTTCGAAATCAAGCTAGATGATGCTGGCAAAGAAGTCTCTCGAGAGCTTAAGCGTTGGAAACATCTACCAAAAGATCTGCAGGTTAAAACGGCAGATGCGATTACTGTAGCGACTTACAGTAATACGCTGGTTCATGAGCTTGGTCATAACTTAGGTTTACGTCATAACTTTAAAGGTTCGAATGACAAATCAAACTACTACACGCTAGAGCAAGCACATCAACTGGGCTTGAATAATATTCCTGCGTACAGCTCAACCATGGACTACGCGCCGAGTATGTTGGATGAAACACCAACATGGGGTCTGTACGATATTGCAGCGTTTAAGTTCGGTTATGGTCGTAAAGTTGAAACCGTTCAAGCATCTTCGGGCTCAGCTCCAACACCTGTAGCGAAGCCTGCAGACGACGCTAGCGATGAAGCGAAAGCAGCATACAACAGCTACCTAAAAGAACTGCAAGACTATCAGCAAAGCTTCGCCTACAGATTTGGTGATAACGCTGAGAATGATGCACTCATGGTGTGTTCTGAAGTTAAGAAGTTAACGGGCACAGACAGTGGCAAATCTCTGTACAACTGTGACTTTAGCCGATTTGACACTGCAGCACTGTCTGATGACTCGGAACTTAAGGCGAAGACGCGTTACGGTGTGCTCTATTATCTTGATAAAGTCAATGAGATTGAGCGTAAGTCATATGACTTCTGTACTGATGGTAACGTCTCACTAAACAGCGACTGTAACCGTTTTGATGAAGGGACAAACTTAGAAGAAATTGTCTCTTATGAATGGCAAAACTACCTTGATAGTTATGACCGCCGCAATTTGCAGCTTTACGGAACGACAGGGTTGTACTCCACAGATTACATAGGTTACCTATTACGCCGCTATTCTGAGATGAACTCGATTCGTGACAAGGTGGAAGATCTAGAACGCATCGATAACTTGTACACCAACTTAGGTTATACCGCTAGTACAGATAAGCCGGGCGATTTCTTGCTGCGCCTAGCATCAAACCCTCAATACTGTAGTGAAGGCAAAGCAGATAACTCATGGTTCTGTGACTACGCTAATGGTGCGAAGAAATCAGCAGCGTTCTTCCTTGATGTTTTGCGTACACCAGAGCACCAATGTGTGATTGAAAATGCGTCAGGCAATCAAAAAGTGATTTCGTTTGGTAAATTGCTGGATAATAACTCACACCAAATTCCGGCGGATTACGATTTGTCGGCAGCAAATTGTTTTGATGAGTTAGCGGCGCGTTTCATTGAAGATACCGATGAAGGTTACAAGGCGGTTGCAGAGACACAAAACGGACGCTTCTTGAACTCTATTGGCAGCTTTGACCCTGATTACCCTTGGTCAAACGCCGTGTCAGTGTTGGGTTACTGGCCAGACAAAGCGCTTGCGAGCTATTTCTTGGCACGTCGATTCTCTAACCGCTACACCGATGAAGTGAGCTTTGCTTCGTTGTTGGACCTACCAGGTGTTCAAGCTGAATATGAAGATATCATGGGCAACATTGTGGCAAATGATGCGTTAAGCACGCCTGTCGCGCTGGTGGATAAAGAGGGTAAGTCATACACCAACCTAAAAGGTACCACGGTGAACTTACACCTTACTGAACAAATGGAGTCCTTACCTCCAATGCCACGTGGTATTTATCGATTCTTGGGCATTGACGCAGTCAGTCGTGAACGTATCGGTGATGTGATCCTTGAAATGGGCGTTAGCCAAATGCAGTCTGACGATTACAAAGTTAAGGCTCGTGGTAAAGCGCAGTTTGATGCATTCACTAAACAACAAGATCGCTACGGTATTATTGCAGGTGACAAAGTAGAGTTTGTAATTGATGGTAAGAAGTTTGTGGCAACGAAAGCCAACAAACTGGCTTATGATTACGCAAATCAGCTAGTTACCAGCGAAGGCTACGATCTGAAAAACTACTTGGATAACTACGACTCGGCACAACTAAGCAAGATTGCTTCGGACATTGAAAAGGCATGGGGACCATTCCGTACATCGATTCTTCCTGCATACCACGATGCGGTATTGCTACTGGATGCTCCAATGGTAAATGCAATGAAAACTACCATTGATGCAGACATTGCAGCAGGTGTGCTGACGTTTAGCACTTCATTCGGTAACTTTGTGAGAGCCAACCTGACTTCAGGTGATCTTGTGATGGATTCAGTTGCAGGAACATTAAGTTATAAAGGTGGCAAAGCACATAAGACGACAAAAGTATTTGAAGCTTACACTGACGCAATGGCTCTGATTTATAACAACTACACAAAAGACATGATGTTTGCAGTTGATAATGTGTATGCTGGCTATGTCGCGTCTGCGGATGCAGACAAAGATCTATGGCTGAAAGATCTGAATCTAATCCAAGCGTACATTCGTGGTGACATCGGTACGGTAGCTGGTGAGTACTATGAAATGCTAGATCGTCTGCCAGAAGCGAGTGATTTTGAGTAATTAAACCTCAACCAATAAAAACAAAGGCCTGCAGAAACGCAGGCCTTTTTAGTGTCAGTCGCTGTTAGATTAAGAATGGAAGATCACTTGTTCGTCTTCGGTCATTACAAGCGTCGCTTTGTTTTGCTCAATAAGCTGAGCGGCATAAGAAGGCGTCACGGCTTGAATCTCGCCTTTTGCTTTTAGCGTCAGTGATTCCCACGCTTGGTCACGATATTTACCCGCTTGGGTGTATTGAATCAGTACTTTCATAGCTTCACGCTCCGGTGTGGTTGACGTGCTACTTAAGTTAGCGCTCCTACAGCGGTTGCGCACCTGTTAAAAATGAAACATTAGATTAACCAAATAAGGTGGTACGTCGTTTTGAATAAATCGCAGTATTGACAGTTTAAGTTAATGGTATTAACTTAATGGTGTTAACTATTTATTTTGAGACGATGATGAGCGAAAAAAGCAGTAAAGGGCGTCCTGCGCAAATTTCTAGAAAAGATGTGGTTGAGTGTGCCTTAAACCTAGGGTTAGAAAATGTAAGCATGCATGCGCTGGGCAAACAATTGGGGGTCAGCGCGACGGCACTGTACCGACATGTTGGCTCTAAAGAAGCGTTGGTCGATTTATGTTGCGACTATGTACTAGGGAAAGTCGAATTGCCGCAAGAGAAAGACTGGGAAGCATACCTTTACACGTTTGCGAAAAACTTTAGACAAGCACTTATGTCTATTCCGGGTTCGGTCGCGTTTATTCGCCATAGCCAAAGTTTCACGCCGGCTTCAAGCATCATCGTCAACGATATTTTAGGTATCTTCAGAGAGGCCAAATTTGAAGCAGAAGTTGGTTTTATGGCGTTTGCGAGTGTTTATACGCGAGTAACGGACATCGTTGAGCATCAAGAACAAGCTGCACGCAATGAACCTCAATCTTTTCCTGAATTGGACGCCGAGCAACTGCCTCATTTTGCGTGGTTAATGAGTCAAGCTAAGCCCGTGGACTATGACAAGTACTTCGATGATGGTATTCGAATCACGATCGAAGGTCTCAAAGCCGTTTACAAATAGAACGCATTACTCGAGAGGTGGATATGTCGTCATACATTGATAACGCGATCGGTGGTTGGATTCGCAATGCTGAAAAAACAGGTGAGCTGAAAGACAACCCTTACAGAGGTAAAAAGCTCGACCTTGAAGACTATTTTAAAACACCCGCTGAGCACCGAATGGGTATGAAGATTCTTAAAGACGCAAACTGTCTACCGCCAGCGGTGCAAATGATGCAGCTTATCGAGAAGAAGCAGAAAGAATTCGAAAGCTCAGAAGATCCTGAAATGAAAGAAGTGCTGAGAAAGGAAATTATGGCGCTTAAGTTGAAGAAAGATCTTCTGATTGAGGCTAATAACTGATCTCAGCAAAACATGTGTATTCGTCAGTGGGTATTCGAATCGATCAATAACGATCCCAGTACGGTGTATCAGTGCCGAGTTTTTCGCTGATGAAGTCAATGAACACTCGCACTTTCAATGGCATGTGTTTGCGCTCTGGAAACACCGCATAGATGGCATGCTCAGGGAGAGAGAACTCTTCCATAAGCGGTTTTAAGTTACCGGCTGCAAAGTCTTTGGCGGCGATGAAGGTCGGTAATTGTGCGATGCCAGAGCCTCTTAATAGCAACTGGCGAATCGCTTCACTGTTGTTGACCACAAAGTTGCCCTTCGGCAGTACCTTATATTCGTTACCGCTGTTGATGAACATCCATTCCACCCCGCCTCGGAAATACGAATAACGCAAACAGTTGTGCGTCACCAAGTCGCTTGGTTTGGTTGGCACGCCAAATTCTTTTAGGTATTCGGGAGAGGCGCACAGTACGCTTTTACACGGAGCAAGGCGCTTAGCGACAAGGTTAGAAGTCGCAAGTTCGCCAATGCGAATCCCCAAATCAAAGCCTTGTTCGACCAAGTCCACCATGGCGTCTTCTAGCTGTAAATCGACCTCAATTTTCGGGTAACGTGCAAGAAATTCGCTGATAAGTGGCGCAACGTGCAAAACACCAAAAGACATCGGGGCTGTGATTTTGAGCCTACCTTGCGGTGAGCCTTGCAACTCGGAAACGGCATCGACACCTTGTTGAGCAAGGTTCACTGCTTGTGAAGCGTACTCGAAGTATCGACGTCCAGCTTCGGTTAAGCTGAGCTTTCTTGTGGTGCGATTAAGCAAGCGAATACCGAGGTCATCTTCGAGTTGATTAATGCGTTTGCTGATCGCCGATTTGGTGAGGTTCAACTGCTTGGCTGCAAGGGAAAAGCTGCCGCATTCTACGACAGCGACAAATACTGGCAGTGACGCAATGGCATTCACGGTGTGCTCCTAGGTTATTGGGGTTATCTATTATTAGTCATATTGTTGAGAAAAACGATACAATCATTTTCCAATTATAGAGATTATCTTCAAGAAGAAAACAATTAGACTATGTGGCAGAAAACGACCTGGATATTGGAAAGAAGAAAATGAAATACGATTGGATCTTGTTTGATGCTGACGAAACCTTGTTTCACTTTGATGCCTTCAAAGGTTTGCAGCTAATGTTTTCTCGCAAAGGCGTAGACTTCACCGAGCAAGATTTTGCCCACTACCAAACGGTCAACAAGCCACTTTGGGTAGATTACCAAGATGGTAAAGTGACAGCAGATGAGCTCAAGCACAAACGCTTTACTGAGTGGGCAGAAAAGCTCAATACCACGACGGCGGATCTCAACACGGCATTCTTAGAAGCGATGGCAGACATCTGTACTTTGTTGCCGGGTGCGAAAGAGTTGATGGAAGCGCTGCAAGGTAAAGCCAAAATGGGCATCATCACCAATGGTTTTACCGAGCTGCAAGCGATTCGTCTAGAACGCACAGGTATGAGCGATTACTTCGAGCACGTGGTGATTTCTGAACAAGTCGGTATTGCCAAGCCGGATCTAGGAATTTTTGAGTACGCGATGACACAAATGGGTAACCCGTGTAAGACGCGCGTCTTGATGGTGGGTGACAACCTGCATTCTGATATCTTGGGTGGTAACAACTTCGGTATTGAAACATGCTGGCTGAACACCACAGGTGCAAGTGTGGATGAGTGCATTGCACCAAGCTACACGGTGGAATCGTTGAATGAGCTTAAGAGCATCCTCATCGCTTAAGCTTAAGTAAAGAAATAAACGGAAAAAGCGCTGATTTCTCAGCGCTTTTTTGTTTTTATCGATACTGTTTTGTGTCAATCGATCTTGCTTATTAGTTTGCGTTTTTTACAGTCAATTCGCCTTGCACTTGTTGTTCTTTCTCACCAAGCTTGAAGTAAATCTTGCCGACGATGACTTCTGAAATCAGGATGGTAAACACCACCGCAAAGAAGGCGACGACACCGTTCCAAGGACCACTAAAGTCAACCTTGTCACCAAATAGGATGTTAATTGCTTCTAGCATCACGAACTTCGAACCGACCAAAATAACGTAAGTCGAAAGACCGCGATAAATCTTAGGTGCCGTGCCCGGTTTCGATTTAAAGTACTCTGCAATTTTGTGTTCCGCTTTGATCGACAGCTTCAAAAGCAACTGAAGCAGCAATGCCGCGGCGAAAGAAATCGTAAACGAATCAATCGTTACAAAGTCCCAGTATTCGTCATAGAAGTTCAGTACCGTAAGGTCTACCAATACCGCCAAGGTATAACCAACAAACAGACGCTGTGGAGTGTTGAAACCGTAGACTTTATCCGATGCGCTCATAAGAACCCTCAATCAATAATGAACAAGTTTGCAAAGCCATGCCTTGCGTCGATGGGTTAACTATATGAGTTCCCCGGTGGGAAAACTTGCCATTTCGCGCCATTGGAATTATTGCGATGAATGATTATTTTTATGCGACATGTTGAACTTAAATAAGCGCCTCGAATTTGAAAACCGTCTACAAACTGACACGCAAACAGCGTTAGAATGGCGCTTAATCCAACAAGTTATTTCGAAGAATCAAGCAGTAAGGACTCTCATGGCAGACATCAAGCAGCTCGACAGCAAAGTGGTGTATCAAAACAAATGGATGACGGTACGTGAAGATAAAATCCAACGTCCTAGCGGAGCCGAAGGCATTTACGGTGTGGTCGATAAGCCAGACTGTGCGGCGATTCTGGCTATCGATAACGGTGTGATTCATTTAGTACAGCAGTTTCGTTACACCGTAGGGCAACGTTGTTGGGAAATCCCGCAAGGGGCGTGGGAATCAAATCCAGATGCGGATCATCTTGAGCTAGCAAAAGGTGAACTTCGTGAAGAGACCGGCATGCAGGCTAATAAGATGGAGTACGTTGGTGCGCAGTTCATCGCTTACGGGGTCTTAAACCAGACTTGCCACGTGTACTTCGCGAGTGAGTTGTCTGAAGTGGGCAATCAGCTAGACAGCGAAGAAGAAGATTTGATCACTCGTTCGTTTTCTGTCGAAGCGTTTGAGCGCATGATGATAGACGGCGAAATCAAAGACTGCGTGACCATTGCCGCTTATGGTTTAGCAAAATTGAAAGGCTTAGTGTAAGTAATAGAGCGAGCCGAAGTTTCGTTGGTGTAAAAGGCTCGTGATGAGCCTTTTAACGGTAAGTTTTGAGATGAATCATCGCCGCATGTTGTTACCATTGCAGTTTGGCGTAATGCTACTCACCACCGCCGCCGTCTCCCCCGAAGTCTCCGCTGTCAGCATCGAAATCATTAGAATCGGTGGCGGGTTGTAGTTTGTTGCAGTCCTGAATTTCTGCGTAAGTCAGTAAAGCACTGACGCTTACAAGATCTGTCGCTTGGTCAAACAAGGCAAGTGAGACTTCTGATTGAAATTCAACATGCTCACCCAGCTCTTGGCTTAGCCCTATCGACACGTAAGTGGTTTGGTTAATGAACATGCCGTATGCGAGAAGGGCGAAAGCGTCGTCTGTTTTTCCATTTTCTTTGAGTGCCCAATCGATCTCTTTCTTCGCGTAATCCGTTTTCTCACCATACTTGAGCACGAGTTTAGGTGTAATGTCTTTTGCGATTTCTCGAATTTGGCGGTTTCGTTTCCAACTTCCAAACATAATGATTTCCTTTCAACAGGCGGTTAATCTTGGGCTATCGTCTCTCTAGTACTTCAATGAGTTCATATCGGTACAAACTTGTATCTGCTGGCGCATTCTCTGGAGTAAATTGCTGGATGCGTTTGACTTTTAAGGTGTACTCATAGCCGGGTTCAAATTCAAAACCGTCAATTTGATCATAGAAGTAGTTACCGTCCACGACCATGCACTTCATTGGAGCCACACCCACGCAGTCTACACGCTCAGGAGCGACATGAATTGTCATTGTGTTCATGGTGTCATCAGAATTGCGCTGAGCACAACCAAACAGCACCGCTGCCATCATAGGCAATACAATATAGTGTTTTAGATTCATTCTTTGTTCCTTAAAAAGTGACCAAATTATCATAGCAAGATTGACGAAAAACGACCTTGAACTTTGCGTTAGGGGCTTTATACCCAAGTGGTTTCAAGATGTAGGGTTCAGAGCGTTGTCATTGAGTCGAGTTCAAGGAAAACAATGCAGCGTAATAGCTAGCTCTTGCCAAGTTGTATATAGTATTTCATTCATCAACCTTTGGCGGAGCAGTAGCGTGAAATTATTGGCAGATAAAACTGGTGAACAATTTTTGCAAATTTTAGATGAGCAAGGTGACACGTTAACGGTGCAATTCATCTCCAATGAAGGTGAGCCAAAAGGGCAGCCATTCAAAGATTATCTCAAAGGGTTGATGTTGGCGGGTTGGTCTTATCGAACAACATCGACTGCGATTGGCATATCTCGATTCAAAAAGGGCTATCTTGAAGATGCGCATGTGAGTTTTGCGTTGCATCGTCTCTATCCTTTGGGACGCAAAGTAAAGCTGCCAAGTGGAGAAATCGTTCAAATCGCAAGTTATGCCAATACTCACGTTGATGGTTATTATATGTTTGTGCGCCGTGAAGGGGAGCAAGAATTGGTGCGTATGAAGATGTCACCAGATTGGCTGCTAATGCCGTCAGAAAAGCTACTTGCTCTACCTTATTATCCTCGTCCTCGAACTCAAAAAGAGCTAGATGTGATTGATGAATTCGATAGCTGGGCTGGTGGCTTTTAATCGTTAGCTTATCGATAATCAAACCCAAATCGCGCTAAGTAGTGCCAGACTTTCTTCAAATCTTGCTCGTCAAACGCTTTTGCTTTTACCGCTTCACCAATAATGCGTGGTGTTAGCATGCCATTTTCTGCAACCTGATTTGCGATGTCTAAGATGGCTTGTTCTCGGTAGTCTGGATAAAGATTGATGTCTTCTATTGAGACACAAAAGCCACTGTGCCAACGAATTTCAACTGGTAACTCGCGAGCGTAATCTTCTACCTCTGTGCCTTTAAATGAAGGATCGAGCACCAAGGCTCGAATATCTTCCTCCAAGCGCAAATCGCCGTGGATTTGAGTTTCGATATAGGCGTCCAACCTGTCTGGCGCTTGTGCGTTTAACTCATCCAACAAGGGTTGAACACGTTCAATGGTCGCGAAGTGCTCTGGCTCGAAGAAGCTATCTGGATAACAGAATGTCGCTCGCTTAGTGATTTCTGGTTTCAATAAGAAGTAGCTCGCACCAAATCTTGGTGAAGCACCAACTTCTGAACCTGAGAAGTTTAACGCGCCATACTTTGGGCGTTGATTTGGTTGGCTATTGTCGTACACACCATCAAACACGCGTTGCTCCCAACGCCAACGCTCTCCGCCTTTATAAGCTGTTAATCCGCCATTGCTTGTACCGGTTTCAAACTGAGATTTGAGCTTTCCGTCTTGCGCAATTGCTTTGAGAAGAGGTATGCCTTGAGAGGTCAAACGATCGGGATGGAAGTTAATTGTGACCGAAAATGGATGTGATTGAGGTGCTCCAACAGATTTCGAGCGAATGATTTCAAGAGCGCGTTGAGTTAAAGGATGTTCGAGCATGACGTTGACCTCAGAGTTTTCTTTCAACTTATCGAGTTCGAACGACGAATACAATCTCTGGCTTATGAATGGGAATAAGGCAATTAGAACCTCTCGACTACAGAGAGGTTCTATGAGTTTCGTTAGCTTAGAAAGAATGGTTTGACAATTGATTCGTACTTTCTAGCATTTTTTCTGCCACGTAGTGGTGTGTTGCTGTGGTCGGGTGCGTTACGTCCCAGAATACAAACTTATCAGAGCCAGAAGACGCACACTCAGAACGCAATGCATGATGGTATAGGTAATCCACCGATGAAGAGCGGTTGATGTCTTGGCAAGCTTGGCTCGCGTTTACAAAACCGTGTTGCTCTGGATTTGCTGTTAAGCTTTCAAACAGTGCATGCGTATCGTACAAGGTAACGTTGTAGCCTTGTGCAGTGTAATACGCCGCTTGTGCTTTGATGAACTCATTCATTTCCACGATCTTCGCGCGGATCTTGTTGATTTCTTCTTGAGTCGAGTAGGTAAACTGTGGTGCACGTGTTGCATCTGGTAGTGTCATCAACAACAAGTTCTTCGCACCTGCATCGGTCAGTTTAATCAAGGCTTCCGCGTAGTCTGATTTCACTTCTGGCACGCTACGGTTGTAGTTCATGAAGTCATTTAGACCAAACTCAAGGGTAAACAGGGTATTAGCAGGCTTGTAGTTTTTCGCTAATTTCGCATATGCCAAGTAAGAGGAAACTTGCTCACCTACACCAGTCAGAGCGATGTATTGGTTTTCGCCTGCCGCGCCACCTACAGCCCAGTTGTATAGCGGTAAGTTTTTCGCTTGAGCAATGTACTCAGTCCACACAAAACCGTTTGAGAAGTGTCCCAAGAACCAGCTATTTGGATTCGGGAATCGCCATTGTGATGCATTAAAGATGTTGCCTGTATCAGACAAGCTGTCACCCAATGCTACGACCTTGTTGATTTGGTCTGGCTGCATGACAGGGTCGTTGCTCCAGATGGTATGGTTGTAGGAGAAACGGTTATCGGCTGCAAAGAAGGTGATGTCAGCGTTTTCATTTGCTAGGTCCAGAGTTTGCTCACAACGTTGCTTGATAACACTTTGCGGTGTGTCAGTGTAGAACATGTTCTTGAAAGAAACCGAACTCCACCAGTAGCCATCAAGCGTGAAGTAACTGCCGTCTGGATTTTCTGCCCATTCCCAATCGGTCGCAGGTTCATCTTTTGAATAACTGGTGCGGTACCAGCAGCGGACATAAGTGTAAGTTTGTTTCGCTTGCGCGCTTCTTACTTGAGAGGCGCTGACCATCTCTGGAGACAATGTTGGCTCGGCAGCGTGAGCAAAACTTAGTGGTAGTAATAATGCACTAAGTAACGTAATAGTTTTATTCATGATTCACTCTCTGTGATGATTATCGTCATGATTTAGGTGAGAATTTATCTCACCAAACGTCCTCATTCTGAGTAAATACCCTACTTAGTCAAATATCTAATTATTCATTCTGTCAATTCTGGTACCGCGTTCAACTTTCAATAGATTTAGTAAATAGCATGATTTTATAAAATCTAGAATAATTACTCACTAACATTAATTTAACATGCACTTTTGGCGTTAATAAGTAATTGCTTTATAAGAAAATTGGTTTCTTTTTGATGTTCACTTTATCTGTTGATTAAATGATCCTTTATTAACAATTATGCATTCACAAAATCAATTGTTTGGATTTTTTTACAAATAATCTATAGCTGAGTAGCTCATGTTAATGATAGGTGAATGATTTTTCATGAGCGTAAAGTGAATAAAAATCAGCTCAAAAAGGAATAGAGCAAATGCATCACACAACAACTAAATTAAATGGCTTGTTTTCATTGTCTGCCGTTGCAGTGGCACTGACATTTTCGATGTCAGCGCATGCGGCTCCTCTGACGGGGTTCGACGAATCTAACTTGCCGACCAAATACATCGTCAAATTTAAAGAAGATACGTCCAGTCCTTCAGCATTGGGTGGGAACTCATTCTGGGGACCACGTATCGCGCAAGAGTCGGTCTTAGATCAGCTCAAAGCGCGTAAAGTGGAAAAGCTAGGAAACCGTGCAATTTACAGCGTGGAGATGGAAGACTCGGAGTTGGGGCAATTACGTAACCGCAGCGATGTGGAATACGTTGAAATTGACCCACCGCGTTATCTGTTAAGCGAGACTATCCCTTGGGGCTATGAGGCGGTGAATGCTCAGCTTCTGGATGACTCAAATGCAGGGAATCGCACCGTGTGTATTATCGACTCGGGTTACGATTTGGCGCACAACGATCTGAGTGGTAACCGAGTGTCGGGTACAAACGATAGCGGTACAGGTTCTTGGAGTGTTCCGGGGAATAACAACGCTCACGGTACGCACGTAGCGGGTACGATTGCCGCGATTGCCAACACGGAAGGCATCAAAGGTGTTATGCCAAACCAAAACGTGAATTTGCACATCGTTAAGGTGTTCAATGAAGCGGGTTGGGGCTACTCATCCAGCTTGGTGAAAGCGGTACAAACTTGTGCTGATAACGGCGCGAACGTCGTCAACATGAGCCTTGGTGGTAGCCAGTCGAGTGTGACGGAGAAAAACGCGTTGCAAACCATTTACGACCAAGGCGTGCTGCTGATTGCTGCTGCGGGTAACGATGGTAATACTGCGCACAGCTACCCAGCGTCTTACGATTCAGTAATGTCGGTTGCGGCGGTGGATGATAAGCGTGATCACGCGGCGTTCTCTCAAGCGACAGACCAAGTTGAAATCGCAGGTCCGGGCGTAGCAATTCTGTCTACAGTGACTGTGGGCGAGGGTAAGCTTTCAGACATTCGCTTGAATGGTGTTAGCCAGTTCGATCGTGGCATCGTTCCTCATAACCGCTTGATCCAATCGGGCGGCAGTTATGGTCCTGATCCAGTAGCAGGTTCTATCACGGCGACACTAGCAAGCTGTGACGTATCCGGTAGCAGCTTCAGCTGTGGTGATATGTCTGGCAAGATCTGTTTGACCGAGCGTGTGGGCAACCAATCATCAGGTAACTACCCAGAAATCGATGCAGTTCAAGCGTGTTACAACGCGGGCGCAAGTGCGGCGATTGTGTACAGTAACTCTGAGCTACCGGGCTTGCAGAATCCTTTCCTTGTCGATCAAAACAACGCGGCGCGTATTGTGTCTGTAACGGTTGATCGTGCCTTCGGTCAGGAGCTGTTGAGCTATGTTGGTCAAGAGATCACGGTATCGACCACTAAGGGTGAAGACTACGAGTACTACAACGGTACTTCGATGGCGACGCCACATGTAACCGGTGTTGCGGGTTTGGTGTGGAGTTACCATCCAACTTGTACCGCTGCTCAAGTACGTAACGCACTGATCAAGACAGCAACGGATATCGATGTAACAGGTCGTGATAACCGCACTGGTCATGGTCTTGTGAATGCTGAAGCAGCGAAACAATACCTAGACGCTGGCTGTAATGGTCCGGATGGCGGTGGTTCTGGCAACGACAACGTTCTAGAAAATGGTGTGGCGAAAACGCAGCTTTCTGGCGGCAGCAAATCAAGCACAGTATTTGTGTTTGACGTTCCTGCGAATGCAACGCAAGCGACATTCAACATGAGTGGTGGCTCTGGTGATGCTGACCTTTACGTACGCTTCAATGGCACACCAAGTACCAGCACTTACGACTGTCGTTCATGGGCGGGCGGTAATGGCGAAAGCTGTAGCTTGAACGTATCTGGCGCAGGGCAATATGAAGTATTGGTTTACGGCTACAGTGCGTACTCTGGTGTTTCTCTTGTTGCAGCGCATAACGGCTCTGGCGATTCATCAGGTGGCGGTTCTGCTCCTTCTAGCTACACCAACTCGAATGCAGTAGCGATTCCTGACAATAGCTCTGCAGGTATCGTAAGCCCATTAGATGTGGCTCGCTCTGGCGATGCAGGTTCAGTGACTATCGACTTGGATATCACTCACACCTACATTGGCGATCTTCGTGTCACGCTAACGTCACCAGATGGTGGTCAAGTAGTACTGCACGACAATGCGGGTGGTGGTGCGAACGACATTAAAACCAGTTTCCAAGCGGACTTCTCTGGTTTTGAATCGCAAGGCACATGGGAACTTAAAGCGGTGGACAATGCCAGAAGAGACACAGGCACCATCAACAGTTGGACTCTGACCTTTCAATAAGGAGTGACTATGAAGAAGTTGACCTTACTTTCTTTGTCTGCGGTAGGCGCTACCGCACTATTGGCAATCGGACTGAGCTCAAGCAGCTTGGCAAACAATCAAGGATTTCCTCTCGTGGATGAACGCCAAGATCAAGCCGAGCAGCAACCTGCACGTTACTTTGTTAAGTATCATGAAGGGAAAGAGAGCGAAGTGAGAGCGCTTCTTCGTCAGCACAACATTGAAGTGGTCGACGCTCTGGTGAAACAACACGTGTTGGTTGTGGTGGGTGAACAGGCGGAAGTCGATAAGCTCGCGGATCACGATGCGGTCGAATACACCGAGCAAGAGCCGACAAGAAAGCTGCTATCTAACGGAAGTACGCTTCAATAAGCCAAGCTTTCTTAAGATAGTGCCAAAAAGAAAAACGCCCCTCACGTGAGGGGCGTTTGCTTTCTTTCTACGATTGCTTTCTATGATTACTTTCTATAACTGGTTTCTTCTAAAGTCAGTCATTTGCTATGACTATAGATTTTCTAGGATTGATGCCGATGAGCCTATTCGCGCATCAATCAAGTCAGTTATCAGCTAGTCATATTCAGACTAACTACTTAGCGAACAATCAGACCCAGTAGGATACCAACAGCGCCGAAGTCTGCGTCACTAAAGGTCGTGTTAGCAAAGCCTAGGTCACCAAGTACTGGCATTAGGAATACTGGTAGGAAGGTAATCAATAGACCTTGTGCAAAAGCACCCAAGATTGCACCGCGACGACCACCTGTAGCGTTACCAAATACACCTGCCGCTGCACCTACAAAGAAGTGTGGAACGACACCAGGGATAATCACAGTAAGACCCATCACGTAAAGTAGGAACATGCCCAAAAGACCCGCCGCAAAGCTCGATAGGAAGCCAACCAATACTGCGTTTGGTGCGTATGGGAATACAACCGGACAATCAAGCGCAGGTTTTGCGTTTGGTACTAGTTTGTCTGAGATACCTTTAAACGCTGGAACGATTTCTGCGATAACCATGCGTACACCTTGAAGGATGACATACACACCACCGGCGAATGTGATGGATTGCATCAGTGCGAACATGAACCAGTGCTTACCACCGCTAACTTCGCGTACAAAGTCGCCGCCAGCGAAGATACATGTCACCATAAAGATGATGCCCATGGTGAACGAGATTGCCACTGGCGTATCACGTAGGAACAACAAGCTCTTAGGTACGTTCATCTCTTCAGTAGAGTGTTCTTTGTTACCGAACTTGCTGCCAATAAAGCCCGCTAGTACGTAAGAAAGGGTAGAGAAGTGACCAATCGCAACGTCGTCAGAACCTGTTACTTGCTTCATGTACTTGTGAGCAATCGCAGGGAAGAACACCATCACAGAGCCCACAACCAGAGAGCCAAGTGCGATCAGTGGAACACCTTTCATGCCGCTAGAAGCAAGGATCGCCGCTACCATCATCGACATAAATAGCGTGTGGTGACCTGTTAGGAAGATGAATTTCCATGGCGTGAAGCGAGCGATCAAGATGTTCACTAACATACCGAAGAACATGATCATCGCCATCTCTTTACCAAACGCTTCTTGCGCGATAGAGACGATAGCTTCGTTGTTTGGAACCACGCCAGTGATGCCGAACGCGTGTTGGAAAATCGTCGCAAAGTCACCCAGAGAAGTCACAACTAGACCTGCACCCGCGCCAAGCACGATGAAACCAAGAATGGTTTTTACCGTACCTTTAATACATTCAGTGACCGGTTTTTTCTGGGCAATTAAGCCGATTAGGGCGATAAGACCTACCAGAACCGCCGGCTCTGATAGGACATCGTTCATTAAGAAACTGAAGAATTCCATAACACCACCTTATAGAGCGCCAAGCTCTTGAAGTGCCACAGATAGACGCTCTTTCATTGCCACTTTGTCGACCATGTTATCAAGCGCAACGATGCGTGGTTCAACGCCAAGCGCGTTCAACTGTTCAACGATGTCGTTAGTACCGATGAAGATGTCACAATCCGTACCTTTTGCAGAGCCTAGATCGATATGATCCACTTCTGCGTTTACATTCAATTCTTTCACGATGCCTTTGATGCTCATTTCCATCATTAGGCTAGTACCAAGACCGTGACCGCAAACAACCATAATTTTCATAATTCAGACCTTTTCTTTTTATAGGGGTGTATGCCCATTTTGAAGGGCACATCAGGAGTTAGTATTTTTCGATGATCGTGAGAACATCTTGTGTGTTTTGAGCGGAGCAGATGGCTTCTACATGCTCTTCATTCATAAACAACTCAGCCAGTTTAGAAATCGCATCCACGTGCGAGTTACTGTCTGTCGCGGCTAGCGTAACCAGCATTTTCACTGGGTCGTTACCTTCAGAATCGAAGTTCACGCCGTTTTGAATCACCGTGATAGCAAGAGACAAACGGTTAACGCCATCTTCAGGGCGAGCGTGTGGCATTGCCATACCAGGACCTACCACGTAGTAAGGACCGAGCTCTTCGTGTGAGCGGTAAATAGCGTCCACGTAGCTTGGCTCAATCGCGCCATTTTCAATCAGTGCTTCACAGGATTTGCTCACCGCATCTTTCCAGTCAGTAGCATCAGAATGGATGCGAATCACATCAGAGGTAATCAGTTCACGTAGCATTGGATCTTTCCGGTTTGTTGTTTTGTTGATGGGTACTTTATCGATCAATTTGTCAGAAAAACCTGAGAATGATCACAAATGGTAGCGCTATCTGATAGCGCTATCATAAATTGTGATAGCGCTACCATTTTTATCAGTCATCCGAGTTTCATATGCTTGTGATCGACTTCTAATGCGCTAATATCAAAACCACTAAAACGCTGTGGTAAGATGTCGCGGCAGAAAATAGAGAACACTAAATAAGAACAATGAGCGAACCTCGCAAACGAAGAAGTACTGGCAATGTCACCTTGGCGGACGTCGCTAAAAAAGCCGGCGTAGGCACCATGACGGTGTCGAGAGCATTACGAACGCCCGAGCTAGTATCTGACAAGCTGAGAGAAAAGATTCAACAAGTGGTTGATGAGCTCGGCTATATCCCGAATAAAGCGGCAGGGGCTTTGGCGTCTGCTGAAAGTTACTCCATCGCTCTTATCATTCCTTCCCTGTTTGAAAAAGCGTGCGCGCTTTTCTTACCGAGCTTTCAACAAGCGTTGAACAAAGCGGGTTATCAGTTACTGCTTGGCTACAGCGACTACTCGGTAGAGCAAGAAGAGAAACTGCTTTCGACATTTCTTGAGAGCCGCCCAGCCGGAGTGGTGCTGTTTGGTAATGAACACAGCCAACGTACTAATCAGCTTTTGGAAGCCTCGAATACGCCAGTATTGGAAATTGCTGAGTTAAGTTCGAAAGCGAGCTATCTCAATATCGGTGTTGACCATTTTGAGGTAGGTAAAGCCTGTACCAAGCATGTGATTGAGCAAGGCTTCAAGAACGTGGGCTTCATTGGTGCGCGTGGCGATCACTCCACCTTGCAACGTAAGCTACACGGTTGGCAAAGCGCGATGATTGAGAACTACCTTGCGCCGGACCATTTCTTAACCACCCACGAAGCGCCATCTTCACAATTAGGTGCGGAAGGGTTGGCAAAGTTATTGCTGCGCGATTCAAGTTTGAATGCTCTGGTATGTAGCCATGAAGAGATTGCGATTGGCGCGTTGTTTGAGTGTCATCGCCGAGTGCTGAAAGTCCCGACTGACATTGCGATTATCTGTTTGGAAGGCTCTTCTATGGGTGAGCACGCCTACCCAAGTTTGACCTGTGCGGAATTCGATTACGAACGCATGGGGACGAAAGCTGCAGATAAGTTACTGCAAGCCATTAAAGGTGAGCCTGTAGAACATGCAACGGACATGGGCTTTAAGCTAAAACGCCGAGCGAGTACTGCAATCAACTAATTTGATTTGGTTAGATACTAAAACGCGATACAAAAAACCTCTCAATGCTGAGAGGTTTTTTTATGCGTGAGAATAGTGATTGTCGACTAAGGGCGTTCACCTGCTGCTAGACGACGTTCGATATCTGCAACCACTTCTGGGAAGTCTGCGATCGTATCGATAAGGTAATGCGGCGAGCTCTTTAGCAATTTTGCACGCGCTTTTTCACGAGCAACATTAAGCGTAGCTTCGTCCGCGGCTTGGTATTCTTCAAACGTTAGACCCGCTTCGTTACCAGAAAGCAGCAAGCCAACGGTCCACATACCGGCGTTGTGACCTTCGTCGATGCCCGGTGCTGCGTCATCCACTTTGATGCACGCATTAACGTCCGTTACATTCAGCTCAATCACGTTCTTCAGTGCCATAAATGGTGCAGGGCGACCACCTTGTGGCAGGTCATCCGTTGCTACTACGTAATCTGGTTTGTAGCCGTAATCCGCTGCAACAGGGATCAGCACGTCCATCACTTCGCGGGGGTAACCAGAACAAGAACCGATCTTGATGCCTTTGTCTTTCAGATCGTTCACAACTTCAATCGCATTAAGGATTGGCTCAGCATGGTCAGCCACTTTTGCTTTTTGCAGAGGCATGAATGCTGCGTAGATAGCGTCGATGTCTTCGCTGGTCATTGAGCGACCAAATTTCTCATTCCAACGCTTATCAACCGCAGGGATACGACCCACAGCTTGGATGTGATCCCACTTACCAAGTCCCATTGGTTCGCGCGCTTCTTCAAGGTCGATTTCAAAATCAAAGCCTTGTTTGAATGCTTCCACAAAGATGCTAGTTGGCGCAAAAGAGCCGAAATCGACGATAGTGCCAGCCCAGTCAAAGATCACTGCTTGAATTGGTGAGTTGCTCATGTTCAATCCTTTTTCTTGCTTGCTAGAGCGCTTGCCTACACGTTGGAACCGCGCTCTGGATAAATTGGTTTTTGTTGAGGTCTATTGACCCTAGGTTTTGTTGACCTTTTGCGGTTAAATTTTGTTCGAGATAAAAGCGTTTTAATCGCGGCGAGAGGTTTGTAGCCTAGTCATTCTAAGCACAACACCTCACAACAAAGAGTAAAACGCTTTTAGCCGAACCCTTCGGGCAGCGTTTGTGGTTCCTTTCTTCTGCGTTATCGGCTTATCAGGTAGAACAGCTACAACTCAAAGCCTCTGCCTTGCATAAAGAACCCACAAACTGCTGCAAAAATCAGCTCAAAAGGTCAACAAAACCTAAATGTAGTTAAAGTCTTTGCACACTTTGGCGATCGCTTCTTCGAAGATCGCCAGCGCTTCTGTCAGTTGTTCGCGAGTGATGATCAGCGGTGGGCTGAGTTGAATCACATTACCTTGCGATACCTTGAAACTCACTCCGTTGTTGAGGCATTGGTACAGCACAGCTTCCGCTTCGTCATACGCGCGTGCTTTGCTTTCGTGGTCAGTGACCAGTTCAATGCCCCATAACATGCCGATGCCACGTACATCACCAATCACTGGGTATTTGGCTTTCATCTCTAGCAGCTTTTCACGCATAAACTGGCTGTCGGCTTTGGCTTTATTTAGCAAGCCGTCTTGCTCAATGGCTTCCATGGTTGCCAGTGCTGCAGCACAACCTATAGGGCTTTTCTCATGAGTGTAGTGACCCATGGAGATTTTCTCGGCGGTGTTGTATTTGTCTTTGGTTACCATGGCTGCGATAGGCACTAAGCCTCCGCCCAAACCTTTACCGATGCAGAGCATATCTGGCTCGATGTCGTAGGCTTGGTAGGTAAACCATTCACCGCTGCGACCCATACCGTTAGGGATGTCGTCGATGATCAGCATGACATTGTGTTTGTCACAGATTTCACGGATGCGTTTCCAGTAGGCTTTACTCGGCACTTGTACGTCGGTATTACGAACTGCTTCTGCGATAAACGCGCCCACGCCGCCTTCTTTCTCAATCACGTATTCAAGGTAGTCGGCGTAATGCACGTCGCTGCCGTCCGCGACCGGGAAAGCACCACGATAAGACACCGCTGGTGGAATGCGTTCAACACCTGCCATTAATGGTCCCATGCCTTGGCGGAAACACGCTTCGCCACCTACTGAAATGGCATCCAATGATGCGCCGTGGAAGGAATCCCACAGAGACACCACCTTGTAGTTGCCCGTGATGTGGCGCGCTAACTTTAGAGCCATGCCCACTGCAGATGTGCCACCTGGAGCAAACAACACGCGGTTCAATTCGCCGCCACAGATTTGTGTGAGCTTTTCGGCACATTCAATTGCGGTTTCATTGGTAAAACGACGTGGTGAAAACGGCAGTTGGGCAATTTGCTCTTGCACGCGTTTAATCACATGCGGATGACCGTAGCCCAGCTGATGGACGTTATTGCCATGGAAGTCCATGTACTTTTTGCCGGTGGCATCTTGGATGTAGATGCCTTCTGCTGCTTCCAAGGTATCTAAGCACGGCGTCGACATGGCTTGATGAAGAAAGACCTCCGAATCACGCTTTAGTAATGCTTGCGTGCGTTCGTCGTCCATCGATGCATTCCAAGCTTGGCGCGCTGGTGTCGTGTTGACATCACCTTCGCTGCGGAAATGAGTCGGTTTGATATTCTGAGTCATAACGCTTTCTCAATTAGAAGGCTGCTTTACGCAACTTGCCAATACATTGCTTTTTCAATCGCACCGATTAAGCGCTCGATATCTGCTGGGTAAACTTCGCCAATGTTGCCTATACGGAAGCAATCTGCGTTCGATACCTTACCCGGATAGATCACGAAGCCTTGCTCTTTCAAACGCGTGTAGAACGCTTTGAACTGGTAATCACTGTGCGTTGGAGAGTAGAAAGAAGTGATGATTGGCGAGTGAAGGTCATCACTCAGTAGCGGTTCGAAGCCCAAAGAGCGCATACCTGCAACCAGTGTTTTCTGGTTAGTTTGGTAACGGTTATGACGAGCCTCAATGCCGCCTTCTTGTTCCAGTTCTAACAATGCTTGGTAGAAAGCGCGAACCGTGTGCGTTGGAGATGTGAAACGCCATTTGCCGTGGTTCACTTCCATGCAATGCCATTGGTCGTAAAGGTCAAGGCTCAAAGAACGAGCCTGACCTTGGCACTTTTCGAGCTCGGTTTGCTTCGCAATCACAAAGCCAAAACCCGGTACGCCTTGAATACATTTGTTCGCTGAGCTGATCATAAAATCGATTCCTAGCTCTGCGATATCGATAGGAATGCCACCAAAGCTCGACATGGCATCGAGAATCACGACTTTACCGTGTGCTTTTGCCGCAGAAGCAAATGCCTCAATTGGATTCAGCATGCCAGTGGTTGTCTCGCAGTGAACAATCGCCACGTGCGTGATCGCAGGATCCGATGCCAATGCAGTTTCCACCTCGTTCAAGTGTGGCTGTGATGTTTCGCCTGGGGAAACTACATGGCATGGAATATTTAGGTAATCAGCGATCTGAGCGATACGTGCACCGTACGCACCGTTGTCGACAACCAACAATTTTCCATCTTTGCCAATGGCGCTGCCAATCGTCGCTTCTACTGATGCGGTGCCGCTACCTTGCATTAGTACGCTGGTGTAGCCGTCTTGTTGAGTTGCCAGTTTTACAAGCTTAGTGCGGATCACTTCTACAATGTCTTTGTTGTATTCATCATCCCAAGTACACCAGTCTTTAAGCATGGCTTCACGTACTGTTTCAGAAGTAGATAGAGGACCTGGAGTCAGTAGTAGATATTCGTTTTTCATCTCGATTTCCATCAGAATAGATTAATTGGTCTACACCAAATTTCGAGTTCACTCTAGCGAGGAAGAAAAGGGCAGTAAATAGGCGAATATCCAATTTCATAAAACTTTAATATCCAGAAAAAGGCGGATCAATTGAACGATTATTCATCGCAAATTTTCGTAAAACTGCCATTTAATGGTCATGATTTCGTCACAAAGGCTCAGTAGGGTGTATATCGTCAACTGGTACAGACCAAATGAAAACTTAGCCAAATTAACTGGAGAAAATGATGAAAAACCGTTTGATGAAAGGATCGCTGGCTGCACTTGTCTCTCTGCTAGCTACGAATGCAATGGCAGCACAGGAAGTCACGGTTTACACCGCTTTCGAAACTGACATTCTTGCCAAATACAAGTCTGCGTTTGAGAAAGATAACCCAGATATCAAGATTAAGTGGGTTCGCGATTCCACCGGTATCATGACGGCGAAATTGCTGGCAGAAAAGAACAACCCTCAAGCGGAGGTGGTTTGGGGTCTTGCTGGCTCGTCAATGGCACTGCTTAAAGATGAAGGTCTTCTTAAGCCTTACACACCAAAAGGTTTGGAAGAGCTGCACGCGAATCTAAACGACCCTCAATCAAACCAAGCTTGGTTCGGTAACGATGCGTTCTTTAACGCAGTTTGTTTTAACGAAGCGGTAGCGAAACAACTTAACCTACCGAAACCAACGTCTTGGGAAGACCTAACAAAGCCGGTTTACAAAGGTCACATTGCAATGCCGAACCCAGCGTCTTCAGGCACTGGCTACATGCAGGTTTCTGCTTGGCTACAAAACATGGGTGAAGATCAGGCATGGAACTACATGCGTGACTTAGACAAGAACATTGCACACTACACGCACTCTGGTTCTAAGCCATGTGTTCAAGCGGGTATGGGTGAAGTGGCTATCGGTATCTCGATGGCGAGCCGCGGCGCGAAGCTGAAAACACAGGGTGCACCACTAGCGGTTATCACACCAAAAGGCATCGGCTGGGAATCAGAAGCCGTTGGTCTAGTAAAAGAGTCTGATGCAGCGAAGCGCGTTGTGGACTGGTCAATCTCTAAAGCAGCAAACGAGCTTTACGTAGAAATGTACCCGGTGGTTGCACATAAAAACGTGAAAGCGACCGTGTCTAACTTCCCGAACGTTCAAGAGAACATGGCGAAGATGGACTTCGCGCAAATGGGCAGCAAGCGTGCAGAGATTCTAGCAGCATGGTCTGAGAAGTTCGACGCGAAATCAGAGCCAAAGTCTTAATTGAATTTGCTTTGAGTTGAATATTGGAATCCACCTCGGTTGAGGTGGATTTTTTGTTTTCTCTGTTATTTCAGAGTTTGCTGAAAGTAGATTCCTAGTCTCACCTAGGTTCGCTGGAATGACGGACTTAAGAAAGTTGGGATCTTCTATCCGCACTCACAACGTCATTCTCGAGAGCGACGAAGGAGTGAGTCGGGAATCTCAGAATATAGTACTTGTAAGAGATTCCGGATGGCTCGCTTAGGCTCGTCCGGAATGACGATCTTAAGTATATGGAGTGAACGTCAAAACTTGTCGTTCTGAGCCGCGAATGTGATTTCAGAATTTGTAATCCACGCTCATCACGTCATTCTCGAGAGCGACGAAGGAGTGAGTCGGGAATCTCTAATTACCACTTAAACAAACCTCACCTCCCTTCATCTATTTGTCATCTTCTGGCTATAAATTTGTCATTGGAACGTAACACTCCAAAACTAAAGTTGGTATATACCATTTGGAGCGTGTGTTATGTCAACTAACCAACATTACCTAAATATTGAAAATGTAGTGAAGCAATTCGGACAGTTCACTGCATTAAAGAAAATCTCGCTAGCGATTGAAAAGGGCGAGTTCGTTTGTTTTCTTGGTCCTTCTGGCTGCGGTAAAACCACTCTGCTACGTGCCATTGCAGGTTTAGACTTGCCAACGTCTGGTGCGATTTTTCAAAACGGTCAAGAGACCACATTCCTACCACCTGAGAAGCGCGACTTCGGCATCGTCTTCCAATCTTACGCGCTGTTTCCGAACCTTACCGTGCAAGAGAACATTGCGGTGGGTTTGAAGAACCAAGGCATGTCGACCAAAGAAGCGTTAGAGAAGGTGGATTACTGGTTAGAAACCATTGGTCTTCCAACCTCTGGCGAGAAATTTCCTAACCAACTTTCTGGTGGTCAGCAGCAGCGTGTTGCTTTGGCTCGTGCATTGGCGCTATCTCCGGGTTTACTGTTATTGGATGAGCCGCTGTCAGCGCTGGATGCAAAAGTGCGTGTTCACTTACGTGACGAGATTTGTAAGCTGCAACGTAAGCTTGGCATCACCACCATCATGGTTACGCACGATCAGGACGAAGCGCTGTCGATGGCGGATCGTATCGTGGTAATGAACCATGGTGTGATTGAGCAAGTCGGTACACCTCAAGAGATCTACCAACAACCAGCCACGCGCTTTGTCGCTGAGTTTGTCGGCAGCATGAACTTTATTGAAACCTCAGTCGCAACGGACTCCCAAGTACGGATTGCCGAAACATTGATGCCAGCGCCAAGCTTGACCAATCGTAAGATCCAACGTGGTGACCGCTTCGACCTTGCGGTGCGTCCTGAAAGCATCAAGTTCGTTGAAAACTACACCAACTCTTTACCAGTGCGAGTTACGGCAACTGAGTTTTTGGGGGCGTTTTTCCGCATTGATTGCGTATTGCAAAACGACAGCTCAACGAAAACCATCGTAGTGGATGTGCCTGTGGAAACGGTTCAAAAACTCAATATCAAGGCGGGCGATGTACGTTACATCCAGTTTGCTGAAGAAGGACTGCATGGTTACGCCGTGCCCTCGGTTGATAAAGCGCTAGCAGCGTAGGTGTAAACATGGATGCGAAGACAATGACGATGAATAGCCTGACCACTCAAGACAAAGCAAAATCCCTACTCGGACGTGTCAGCCGCGACAACCTTGTGTTGTTTGGTTTGCTCGCTGGCTTGTCGACCATGATGGTGCTGTTCATCTTAATGCCGCTTTGGGCAATGTTGACCAAGAGTGTGCAAAATGCCAATGGCGAATTTGTCGGTCTGGCAAACTTTGCGGCGTACTTTTCTTCTTCAAGCTTGTGGGTGTCGGTGGGAAACACCTTCACTTTGGGCGTGATTGTGACCTCGGTAGTGGGTGTGCTTGCGTTCGGTTATGCCTACGCGCTGACTCGTTCATGCATGCCGTTTAAAGGTTTGTTCCAAATCCTAGGTACTGCGCCGATCCTTGCGCCTTCGTTGTTGCCGGCGATCAGTTTAATCTTCCTTTTCGGTAATCAAGGCATTGCCAAAGAGATGCTGTTAGGAAACTCGATTTATGGCGTGATTGGTATCTCGATGGGTTTGATCTTCTGGACCTTTCCTCATGCATTGATGATTTTGACTACTTCGCTGCGCACTTCAGATGCTCGCTTGTATGAAGCAGCCCGCGCACTTAAAACATCGCCCATCAAAACCTTCTTTATGGTGACGTTACCTGCGGCGAAATACGGTTTGATCAGTACGCTTATCGTGGTCTTTACGCTGGTTATCACGGACTTTGGTGTGCCGAAAGTGATTGGTGGAAGCTACAACGTCCTGGCGACTGACATCTTCAAGCAAGTTGTGGGACAGCAAAACTTTGCCATGGGTGCGGTGACCAGCATTATGTTGCTATTTCCTGCGGTAATGGCGTTCGGCGCAGACCGCTGGGTACAGAAAAAGCAAAAGAGCTTATTTGACACTCGCTCGGTGCCTTATCAGCCAGAACCTAACAAAGCGCGCGACAGTATTTGTTTGGTTTACTGCAGCATCATTTCTATCGCAGTGTTGGCAGTACTTGGTATGGCGGTGTATGGCTCGTTAGTTACATTCTGGCCTTGGAACAAAGCGTTGACGCTAAACAACTACAACTTTGCTGAAATGAGCACTTACGGTTGGAGTCCATTTTTCAACTCGCTAACGTTGGCAGGTTGGACGGCAGTTATTGGTACAGCCATCATCTTTGTCGGTGCTTACTGCATTGAGAAAGGGCGTGCGTTTGGTCCAATTCGTCAGGTGATGCAAATGCTCAGTGTGGTGCCAATGGCAGTTCCGGGTATGGTGCTTGGCTTGGGTTACATCTTTTACTTCAATGATGCGAACAATCCTCTGAACGTGCTTTATGGCACCATGGCATTCTTGGTAATTAACACGGTAGTGCATTACTACACGGTGGGGCACATGACCGCCCTGACAGCTCTAAAGCAGTTGCCATCAGAGATTGAAGCCACAGCGGCATCGGTGAAGCTTCCTCAATACAAGTTGTTCTTTAAAGTGACATTACCTGTGTGTTTACCTGCGATTTTGGACATTGCGACTTACTTGTTTGTTAATGCATTGACCACCACTTCTGCGGTAGTATTCCTTTACTCAACCGATACGATTCCGGCTTCGGTCTCGATTCTGAATATGGACGATGCAGGTCAAACTGGCGCTGCAGCGGCAATGGCTGTGATGATTATGATGGCTGCCGCAATTGCGAAGATTGTTCAGATGACTTTGGGTAAATTGTTAGAGAATCGCACACAAGCTTGGCGCAAAAGATAAGGACACTTCGTGCAATACGTAAAAATTAAAGATTCGATTGTTGAACAGATTGAAGCGGGCATGCTATCGCCGCGTCAAAAACTGCCAGCAGAGCGTAAGTTAGCGGAGTCGTTCGATACTACACGCGTCACTCTGCGTGAAGCTTTATCACTGCTGGAAGCAGAAGGTCGAATCTATCGCGAAGATCGCCGAGGTTGGTTTATCTCACCCGAGCCATTGCGTTACGACCCAACCCAAACTCTGAACTTCCCGAACATGGCGAAAGCGCAAAATCGCGTGCCAAAAACGGAGTTGGTCGCAGTAAAAGGAACGTTGGCAAACAAACAAGCGGCACGCTTGCTGGACTTGCAACCTTTCTCGGACGTGTATCGAGTCGACCGTGTGCGATACCTTGAAGATAGACCTGTAGTATTCGTAACAAACTATATTCGCCCAGAGCTGTTTCCGAATCTGCTGGACTATGATTTGTCAAACTCACTGACGGACATTTACCGCGAGCATTATGGCGTGACGTATCAAAAGATTCGCTACCGCATTTCAACCAGCACTTTGTTGGGTGAAATGGCTCAGGCACTGCGCGCGACAGCCGGCACGCCCGCGATGGTAGTGGAGCGCATCAACTACAACCAGCACGGTGAGTTGATTGATTGCGATATCGAGTATTGGCGACACGATGCCATCAGCATTGAATCTCTGGCGGAACTCAATCGTTAAGTGGATTTTCTCATTATCTAAGGCTCCATCTCGGGGCCTTTATTTTATTCAGACAGGAACATTGAAATGGATTTGTTGGCGATTGGTCTCGTCGTTTTCTCTGCTGTTCTTCATGCGGGCTGGAATATCCTTGGCAAAAGCAACTCAGGCTCTGGACTCGCGTTTACCATGGCCGCCAGCTTTTCTGCATGTTTCATTCTTACCCCTTATTTGATTTGGTATTTGGCAACCATTGGCTGGACATCATTACCGAGTGAGTTTTGGGGATTGCTGTTCATTAGCGGCATTTCACAAATGGTTTATCTGGTTGGTTTGATTGTCGCTTATAAGCACGCTGATGTGGGGGTGGTTTATCCGATTGCTCGGGCACTGCCTGTGATGATGGTCGGCGCAATCAGTGTTGCATTGGGACATGAATTATCTAGTCAGCAGTGGCTTGGATTCTTACTAATTACTCTTGGTTGTATGCTGGTACCACTGACGAATTTTCGTCAGATGACATTGGGTTCTTATTTGAATGTTGGTGTGTTCTGGGCATTGATTGCCGCAATAGGCACAACGGGTTACTCGGTGGTCGATAAAGAAGCGCTGAGTTTACTCACAGGACAAGCATCAGAGATCTTGAATGATCAGTACAGTGCAATCTTCTACTTGGGCGTGCAGTTTTGGGCGATTGGTATTCCAGCCCTTGTATGGTGCTTAGTTATGGGCAAGCCAGATGAGATTAAGACAGCGTGGCAGATCCGCAAAACAGCCAGTATGGCAGGGGTAATGATGGCATCCACCTACGGCTTGGTGTTGTTTGCGATGACCATGACAGACAACGTAAGTTTGGTGGTGGCACTAAGGCAAATCAGCATCGTGTTTGGATTGTTTATGGGGATTTGGTTTCTGTCTGAGAAATGGTATCTCACTCGGGGTATTGGGGTTACTTCGATTCTGGTGGGGATTATTTTGGCATTAACGCATTAACTAATGTGCGGGATATGCGCCCGTTAATACAAAAAAGAAAAGGCAGCGAATGAGCCTCTCGCTGCCTTTTGTATTAACCTGTAAGCCTTGTTTAGAAACGCAATTGCGCACCAAACATCACGCCGCTAGAGTCAAAATCGCTGTTTTTTGAATACACATATTCTGCATTCAAACCAAAGTGTTTATAGCTCCAGCCAATACCGCCAGCCGCTTCACCACCAACACTTGAGTGTTCGATGTTTTTGCTCTGACCGTTCACTTTATAAGTGTATTCGAGAGTGTAGAGAGTGACACCTGCCTTGCCATAAAGCTCGAAGCCTGAACCCAGTGGATAGCTAGCATAGCCACTTAAGCGAGGTCCGGAGAAGCTCGTATCGGTGACTTCTGAAATCGGACTCACGAGTATCGAACCAATACCGTCAAACGCGCCTTTATAACCCGCTTCGATACCAAAGTTATGCGTTGGCATGTAGCGGTAATAAATCTCACCTAAGAACATGTCGCCTGATTCTTCGCTCGTCGGTGCGTCGTAGTTCACACCGCCATAGCCAATGTTTGTACCTATGATGTGTTCGCTGGTGGTTGCGTTGGCAGACAAAGAAAGTGTCGACAACACCAAAGCAGTAACGAATGAATAACGCATAAACGTTTCCCCTTAGCTTTTAGCCTTTTAGTTTCTTAGGACTTGTTCGAAAGTGACTTTGGTGTTGTCTAGCCATTCGTAACGACGACGGTACATAGAACGTTTTGAACGAGACATACCTTCAATATCACGACGAGGTGCATTTACGTCGATAGAGTAGAAGTTGCGGTCGTATTCTGTGCCACCAAGTTCTAGCCACAGCGCATCGTAATCGGTTTTGATTCTTCCTTTGCTGTAACGCTTAGCTGCGTAAGTGTGCGATTGAGTTTTTACTGCCAACAGTGTTTCTATGCCCCAAACCTGCGCAACGATAGCCAGCAATCCAACCATCAAGCTTTTCGGACGTTGACCGTATAGCTTACGCGTCAGCTTTTTGATTTTTGCGTTGTTTTCTTCACAGCTGCGTGGTCCTTGTAAACCACCAATCATGATGCATCGCTCGCCATTCTCATGACCCAAGCTGAAAGAAAGGGTATAGAAGTTGCCATCTTCTTGGCTATGCAGCACCAAGCTCATATCACCTTCTTTTTGGTAACGCGCTTCGTAAACCAAGCGGACCGAATACAAGATGTCGTCAATTTCAAATGAAGTCAGAGTTAGACCTTCCGCATCGGTGTAGATCTCTTGAATCAGTTCAGGCGAGATCAGGTCTGCTACCGAGTTGTAGTGATCGACAACAAGCGCAGAACGGTCGAAAGCAGGTCCATTCTTAATAATGTAAGGACGAAATGGCTTCTCTAAGAATCGGTGTGTACGAGTGCAAAGCAGTTCGAGCAGTGATGCTTCAATGTTGTCCGCGAGGTACTTAAACGACTTTCTGTAGAATAAAGCGCGTGCGATGAATTTTACGCGGTAGGTCCAAATTGGACGATAAATGTCAGCGTACTCATCAGAATAAATGGTTCTGCTGTGATCAAGGATGGATTTATTCATGGTCATTTCACTCCAAACTCATTTCCAGTTGTTCGGCTCTGTCAAAGAGGCGTGAGCGCTTGATATAAAACGCGAAAATAGGGCGATAAAAGAGAGTGGTCTTATTTCGCTCAAGCATTGACGGGAGCTGGTTTTGAACGGTGTTCTTTTGGCGAAGATTTTAAGAGAAAAAAGAAGCGAGGTTTGTATGGTTTAGTATGAAATTGTCAGAGCGTGTTGTTGTGCTCAGACAAACCCGTTGAGTGAGCTAATAAGTGGGTTCGTTTCTTTAGTAACCAATAGTCATTGTCACTATCTAGGGGGACTGAATGAGCTTTGAAGACAAACAAGCGATACACATCGTTGTTTTGAGTGCGAATCAAACCATTTTTGCGGAAGCAAGTATCTCGAAGTGAGTTAGGTATAAAACGTAATCTATGGATTTTTCTAGTGTTTATTTTTTTAGAGTCAAAGACGTTTAAAGAAAGCCGATAAATAAAATGAATTAATTTTAATCTTTTTTGAAATTAATTTTATTCGCTATAGGTCTCTATACGTACGCTACATTCATCGAGCACTTGGAACTCGATATTTAAAAGGTAAGTAAGGAGCATATTATGAAACGTTTAATCACTCTTGTTGGTCTCATTGCACTAACCGCTTCGCCAATTGCTGCATTCGCTGGTGGGTATCAATGGACAAATAACAGCAAATCGATTCAAGGTAATGTCGTCGACAGCAAGCAAGCTGCTTACGAGATGGGCTTTGAAATGATTAAAGAATATCAAGGTAAAACATCTCTACAACTAAGCAAAGAACTGTATGGCTCTTTTGCAAAAGTAGACAAAAATTCTTTCTCAATCACCGATAGTAAAGTTACGGTGGATGAGTTTCTACAAGATAACGGACAAATTGCCTACCAACCAATTTTAAACGTGAAATACGAATATCGCTTGAGAGAGTTAGGTAACCGTTAATTTATATTCTCGCTAGCTAATATTTATTAATTTCTGCTTTATCCTTGCTGTGTGTTATTTATAGGAATGTTGGGGGGCTTTGCTCCCCTTTTTTTATTGCTTAATTTATATTTATTATTAATAGGCAATATTTTCTAACGCTCAGCGTCAGGTTTTCTCGCTCGTTGATTCTCATGTTCGTTTGTAAAGTGGTACTAAAGCAAGATTGTGTGCCACTTTACAAAGGATACGGAATGACTCATCTCTCTTACTGGTTCAAGCAAGCTCTGGAAATGGAACAGCCAACGCCGTCATTGTCACTCCAACAAGATATAGCGACGGATGTGGCGATTGTCGGCGGTGGTTATACAGGTCTTTGGACTGCGATCATGATTAAGCAGCAATCGCCGGAAAAACAAGTCGTTGTGATTGAAAAAGGCTTGTGTGGCAGCGGGGCATCGGGCGCAAATGGTGGTTGTATGCTGACTTGGTCAACAAAGTTTCCAACATTGAAGCGCTTGTTTGGTGAACAACAAGCGGCATGGTTAGTAAAAGAATCGGAGCAAGCAGTCTTGGAAATTGAGGCGTTTTGTCAGCAGCATAATGTCGATGCACAATTATCCTTGAAAGGCGTTTACTACACGGCGACAAACCATGCGCAAACCGGAAGTATGCAGCCGGTCGTGGATGAACTTAAGCGGCTAAACGTGAATAGTTGGCGACATTGTCAGACTGAAGAGCTGCGAGAGAATGCTGGCTCGCCAAGGCATGTGGACGGTTTTCACTCTCCTATTGCCGCAAGCGTCCAGCCGGCTTTGTTGGCTAGAGGGCTACGTCGTGTTGCTATCGAACTGGGTGTTGAGGTTTATGAAAATACGCCAATGACGCGTTTAGATTATGGTCAACCTGCAACTGTTAGTACGCCTAATGCGAGCATCAAAGCGAAGCAAGTAGTGTTGGCATTAAATGCTTGGATGGTGGAACACTTTAAGCAATTTAACAACAGCATCGTTGTTGTCTCTTCAGATATGGTGATTACAAAACCTCTGGGTGACGCTTTGCCTCAATCAGGATGGCAAACGGGCTCTAGCGTGTTGGATTCACGTATCTTCGTCCATTATTATCGAGATACGCCAGATGGTCGTTTGATGTTGGGTAAGGGCGGCAATCAATTCTCTTACAATAACCGCGTCGACGTGATGTTTAATAAACCAACGCGCTATCAAAATCTGCTGCGTAAGTCGTTCGATAAGCTGTTTCCGCGTTTAAAAGGAACAGAATTCGCTTATTCATGGACGGGTGGTTCGGATCGCTCTGCTACCGGTTTCCCATTCTTTGGCGAGCTAGATAAACAGAACAATGTCTTTTACGGCTTTGGCTATTCGGGTAACGGTGTGGCTCAGACTCGAATGGGCGGAAAGATCTTATCTTCATTCGTATTGGGGTTAGATAATGACTGGACGCGAAGCGGTTTAGCCAGAGGACCATTAGGACAATTCCCACCAGAGCCTTTTCGTTGGACAGGGGCAATGATGGTGCGTAATGCCGTACGCCGAAAAGAGGAAGCAGAAGATAATGAGCAAACACCATTTATCTGGGATAAGTGGCTAGCAAAACTTGCGGGACCAGCAGGCAAAGCGGATAAGCTCGACTAAACTGAATATTTTGATCGCAAACGGATAGGGAAGAAGTGAAATCGTTAGAGGCACCTCTTCCCTTTGTGTTAGCCTCAGTCTTTCAAGCTCAGATGCAAAAGGTGAGTAATAGAATGAAAGTATTCAGCAACTTCGACAGCGGCAGCATTCACGTAGTGAAAGCAGACGACAAAAACGACATCCAACTTAAAATCCCTAACGACAACATGTCGGAATTCTACCAGTGGTTCCACTTCCGTCTTGAGACCGAAGCCGAGCAATCGCACACCATCAAACTACTTGATCTTGCGAAGTCGGCTTACCCAGAAGGCTGGCAAGGCTACGACGTTGTTGCGTCTTACGATCGTGAAGAGTGGTTCCGCGTGCCGGCAGAGTTCGATGGTGACACGCTGACTTTCACTGTTATCCCTGAGCGCAGCTCAATCTACTTCGCGTACTTTGCACCATACACGTACGATCGTCATCTAGACCTATTACACATGGCACAAAGTGCACACCACTGCCAGTTGGAAACTTTGGGTCATACGCTAGATGGCAATGACATGAGCTTGCTTACTTTCGGTGAGCCAGAAGAAGGTAAAAAGAAAATCTGGATGATTGCACGTCAGCATCCAGGCGAGACGATGGCTGAATGGTTCATGGAAGGCATGATTCAACGTCTACTGGATGAAAACGACACGGTTGCGCGTGCATTGCTAGAAAAAGCAGTACTTTACGTTGTACCAAACATGAACCCAGACGGCGGTGTTCGTGGTCACTTGCGTACTAACGCAGTGGGTGTGAACCTCAACCGAGAGTGGCAAACGCCATCAATGGAAAAGAGCCCAGAAGTCTTCTTGGTTCGTGAGCGTATGCTAGAAACTGGCGTGGATATGTTCCTAGATATTCATGGTGATGAAGCTATCCCTTACAATTTTGTAGCGGGATCTGAAGGCATTCCTTCTTATGACGAAGGCATGGCTGAGTTGGAAAACGCGTTTAAACAAGCACTTCTGACGATTACACCAGAGTTCCAAGACGAGATTGGTTACGACAAAGATGAACCAGGTAAAGCGAACCTAACCGTTGGCTCTAACTGGGTAGCAGAGCAATTTAAATGTCTGTCTTACACCATTGAAATGCCATTCAAAGACAACAACAACCATCCCGACCCACTTTACGGTTGGTCTCCAGAGCGTAGTGTGTTGTTTGGGCAAGATATTTTAGCAGCGACGCTAGCCGTATCTGACAAAATTTAACGCAATTCGTTCACAGCCCGTACTTTGCGGGCTGTCTTTCCTGCCATTATTCTCTCCGTGTTCTCTATTAATGAGCTACTTTCTCCGCAGTTAAGACAAAAAATCTGCAATTTCTGATGCTTATGTGAGTCTCGATAAGTTGGATTTATCGTGTCGATAAAAAATCTAATTTAATTTAGCGATACTTATTCTGTTAAAGTCCATTTCGAGATTCTCGTCACAAAAATCATAACATCTCATAGGGGTAACAGCCTTGAGTGTGAGGTTGAAAGTAGGCACAGCCAGTTAAATTAGTTTTAAGTTGCTATGTAATTACAAGATGGAAGCCGGATAATTTTTCTCGCGGAATCTTGTACCTACAGAGGTTTGCTCATCGTTATCTATCACTCCAATCGTTCAGGTTTAAACGCTTGGGACAAGACGTGGCAGATAGGTGTATCAAAATTCCAACCAGCGCTCCTAATGGAAATATCCCAATTAGAGCGTCATGCGATGATGCGTTAATAGAGATTGTTGGCGTAGTTTTAATCACTAAAAACAGTGCAGGTTCTGACTTTCTTGATGACAGCGTATGCTGGGGAAAGTAATCGGGTCGCCTTCGCATAAAGGAAAAAAATAATGAAAAAGATTGCTCTTGCAGTGGCTACCGTTCTTGCTGGTGGCGTAATGTCAAATGTTGCTCTTGCTGATACATACATCGGTGGCAAACTTGGTTACAACGCACTAAACGACGCATGTCACTTAGACGCACCATGTGATGACGATAGCTTTGCAGCAGGTATGCACCTTGGCTACAACTTTAACGAATACGTTGCAGCTGAATACGGCGTTGACTACCTAGGTAACTTTACTGCTAACTTCAACAAAGCTGGCAAAAACACTGTTGATGGCGACCTATGGGCACTGACTCTAGCTCCTAAGTTCAACCTACCTCTAACAGACTCATGGAACCTATTTGCTAAAGTAGGTGCTGCTTACATGATGGCTGGCGATGAGAAAGATTTCGTACCAACGGGCTCTCTAGGTGCTGAATACCAAATCAACTACAACTGGAGCCTACGCGCTGAGTACCAACGTTACCAAGACATGTCTGATGACATCATCGACGACATGGATTCTGACTTCTTTGGTATCGGCTTCAACTACAAGTTTGGTTCTGAGCCAGTAGTTCAAGAAGAAGTGGTTGAAACTCGTCCTGTAACTCGCATCGTTGAGCACGAATACCCAGCTCAAACTGCAACAGTACAATTTGGTCTAGAAAGTGCTGAACTACAAGACGCTTCTGCGTTCAACGGTACTGTTGAGCTAATGAACACTTACCCACAAGCTCAAGTTGAAATCAACGGCTACAGTGATACAACAGGTTCTGAAGCTTACAACCAACAGCTAACAGAGAAGCGTGCACAAGCAGTTGCTGATCACTTCCAAGCTGAAGGTATTGCTGCAGACCGTATGACTGTTAAAGGCATGGGTGAAGCTAACCCAGTAGCGAGCAACGAAACTCGTGAAGGTCGTGAACAAAACCGTCGTGTAGAAGTTGTTGTTCCTGCGTTCCAATACCAAACAACTGAAGAAGCTAAATAATCCACCATTAGCTTAATGATTCTAAAAGCCAGCGTTTGTCGCTGGCTTTTTTGTTTTCATCGAAATGTCACAGCTCTGACTTACACTTTTCGTGTTCTTTTGTTTGGAGCTACAGATGCAGAACTTACCCCCACTCAATTCTTTAAAAGCATTTGAAGCGACGGCAAGATTGCACAGCTTTACTAAAGCGGCTGAAGAGCTCAATGTCACCCGTGCAGCGGTTAGCCAACAAGTGAAATCTCTGGAAATGTATCTAGATGCCACTTTGTTTGAACGCAATGGCGCACAACTCATTTTGACCCAAGCAGCACGCGATTACTTGCCCGTGGTTAGCAATGTATTTCAGAGTTTGTTCGCCGCAACTCAACATCTTTTCTCTCGCCAAAAACAGACCCAGTTAACGTTACACGTGGCGCACAGCTTTTGCTCCCAATGGTTGATACCTCGACTCGCTGATTTTCATCGCCAGTACCCTGAAGTGAGTTTTAAAGTTTCTACTACCGCAAATGCAGTGCCGAGTAATAGCGACATCGCGGATGTGGAAATCATTAATGGTTATGGTGATTGGTCTTCGCAACACGCAACGCAACTCACGCAAGAGAACTGGATTTTGGTGGCAAGTCCGGGATTTCTTTTGCTAAATCCCGTTTCTGATCTGGTTGATCTTGTCCGTTTGCCGAAACTTGCGACTGGCGGCTATCAGGAAACATGGCAAGGTTGGTTTGCGTACCAAGGGCACGAAGGAGGGAGCGTAAAGTTAGCGGGAGAATTTGAGCATTCTTTGTTGGCTATTGAGGCTGCGGTGAATCAGCTAGGTGTCTTATTAGTGCGCGACTTGTTAGTAGAAGATCATCTTCAACAAGGTACTTTGGTCCAAGTAGGTCATTGGTCAATGCCAAGCCGAGGCGCACATCATATGATCGTTCGTTGTGGCGAGAAGCCGCATGTCAAAGCCTTTACTCAATGGCTAGTAAAAAGCTTACAAGCGTAACCAGATGTCCAAGCGATTTTCAGGCTATCGGGGGGCAAAATGACAAGATGAGCACGAACTGAGATAGAGCTAACAATCTGAAACATTATCAACCATCATGACCAAAGTTCGGGTGCTAAGATGACAGAGTACGTTTCATGTCGTCATCACTCACAGAGCATGCGCTCTGGTTATCAAGGAGCAGTAATGGAAGCGTTAGAAGGGGGCAGGGATAATGCCATTTATCGTAAAGGTAATTTGGTCAGTAGACCAGCTAGCCACTGGACGATGACCGTCCATCAATTACTCCAACATCTTCATCAACATGGTTTTACTGCATGTCCAAAAGCAGTGTCGATTGAGGGCGGGAAAGAGTTGCTGACCTTTGTTGAGGGTGACAGCTATAACTACCCGTTAGAAGGACCGATTGCTTCGCTCACTGCGTTGAAATCTGCCGCAAACCTGCTCCGTTGTTATCATGATGCATCGGAGAGTTTCCTTAAACAGCATGATCAAGATGTTCATCATTGGATGTTGCCAGCTCGCTCGCCGCAAGAAGTGATTTGTCACGGTGATTTCATGCCTTATAACGTGGCTTTAGATGGGGATGTCGTGATCGGCGTATTTGATTTCGATACCGCTCATCCTGCGCCGCGAATTTGGGATATTGCTTTTTCTATATACGGTTGGGCGCCATTTAAGACTGATGAAGATGACAAGATGGGCACGTTAGAAGAACAAATTCGACGAGCCAAAATCTTTTGTGATGCCTATGGCTGCTCCCGATTAGAACGCGAAGAGTTGGTGGAGGTAATGACGTTGCGCTTAACGGCGTTAGTCGATCACATGCGCACGATGGCAGCCAATGGTGATGCCCAGTTTCAAGCCAATATGGAAGATTGTCACCATACGGCTTATTTACAAGATATCGAATACCTCAACAAACACCACCAAGCGATTACTTTGGGCGTATTGGGAGAAATCAAATTTTAGTCTGGCTTGGTGTGCCTTTTGATGATGGATTGAATCACACTAAACAGCCATTGGTTTTGTGGGTCGTGCTGCTGAGAACGTCGGCAGCTCATCACAAAGCTCACGCCGAGCTCTAAACCATTTGGAAGTTCGATGCTACGGCATGATTCAGGAACGTTACCACTCATCGTAATACCGAAATGGTCGGTGTTCATGATGATGCTGTGAATCATGGCAGGATGTTCAATCTCAACTTTTGGATCAACATGAAAGCCGATGTTTTTTAAGCGATCCAAAAGTGGGTATTTATGATCGTTCCAACCAGGCGTCTTGAACAAAACAAAGGTATAATCGCCCAATGATTGGAAGTCCTTGGCAGGATGATCTTTGCGTACAAAGAATACCGCTTTGCCTTTTCCCAACTCTTTTTGTGCGATGGATTGAGGTAGATCTTCATCAAAGTAATGAATAGCAATGGCGTTCTCACCGTCAATGATGCGATTGCGAGCATCAGCCCCCCACCTTAAAAATGCATAATTGGCATGCGGCGCTTGCTTGAGCAACTCTAGGTAAAGTTTATCGCCAAAACGATCCCAAAAAAGTGTGTTGGCGTAGATTGCAACATCGCCAGTATAAAGCGGCGGGGAAAACTCTTGGGGTTTGATTGCGTCTGCGCTCGCCAAGATTTGCTCGAAATGAGGCATATTGGCTTCCACAAATGAGGTTGGTTCAAATCCATTTTTGGTTTGAATGAACAGAGGATCGTCCAGTTGCGCTTTCATTTTAGTGAGGTTTTTGCTGATGGCGCCGGAGGTTTTTCCCATTGATTCCGCGACCAAGCGAACGTTGCGCAGATCGTACATGCGCTTTATTACCAAGACGTTCTGCATATCTAGATTGATTGTCATTCTTTTACTCCAGCCAACGTTTGCTACGGCATCATAGCGCTGCCTCAACAGCGGAAAGACAGGGAATGGTCAATTCTAAGTTTATGGCAAAAAAGCCTTTTTCCAACAGGGATTTCCATTTGGTAAATTCGGGTTTTCCTCGTGCTACTTGGGCGGCGTTGCTAAAGTTTCTATATCGAAATGATGTACCACAAACAACAGAGGTGACGTATGAAAAAACTAATCGCACTAGGCTTAATGGTTTGTTCAGTAAATGTGGCATTCGCTGGCGATGGGTCATACACAGGTACCATTGATATGACAACAAGCCAAGCTAACCAAGTTGATGTGGAACGCGCAGATTCTAACCTGACTCTAAAAGGTCGAAATGATGCTGCTTATGGTGGTGTTATGATTCAAACAGACGCTTCTACTCAACCGATCCAACTTCGCGGTCGCCGCGACTAAATGGTCGAAATCTCCTTACTTTCAATGCCGCGTTTAACGCGGCATTGTTGTTTATGACACTTCTAGATTTAAAGTTATTCTGATAGCTTTTGTTTATCGATAATTGAAAATTAATTGTTGAAATCTTAATTACCATTTTTGTGCACCCAAATGATATTGATTCTCATTTGGGTTGGCGTATGATTTTCTCTATCGACGAGAGGGGAATACGCTCATGAATGGTACGTCCAATAATTTACACGCTACAGCGATACAAACAACGGCGGCACAAAACGCGTCAGCCTTTAACAAAATAAAACGCAAGTTACTCATGTTAGGTCCAGCGTTTATTGCTGCAATTGGTTACATTGACCCAGGTAACTTTGCAACGAATATTGAATCGGGATCTTCATTCGGCTATCAACTACTTTGGGTTGTGCTTTGGGCAAACCTCATGGCGATGTTGATTCAGTATTTGTCCGCTAAACTTGGCATTGTTACAGGCAAAAACCTCGCAGAACACTTACGCGACCATCTACCTAATAAATGGGCAGTGGGTTTCTATTGGATTCAGGCTGAAATCATAGCGATAGCAACTGACCTAGCGGAATTTATTGGTGCAGCAGTCGGCTTTCAGCTTGTCTTTGGTATCAGTTTGATGGAAGGGGCGTTGATCACTGCCGTTGCGACAGTGATGATTCTGACGCTTAACCAGAAAGGTCAAAAGCCGCTAGAGGTGGTGATTGGTTCGCTTCTGATGCTGGTTGCGGTTATCTACATTGCGGAATTGTTCTTCGCTCACCCCGCTGGCGGTGAAATGGCAAAAGGTTTGTTAACCCCAACATTTACTAACTCGCACCAAATCTACCTTGCGGCAGGCATTTTAGGCGCAACTGTGATGCCTCACGTGATATACCTTCACTCGGCATTGTTCAAAAACAACTATGGTGAAAGTACGAAAACACGTCTTCGTACTACTCGTTTTGACGTGTTGATTGCGATGGTAATAGCGGGCTTTGTGAATATCGCTATTGTGGCGATGGCAGCAGCTGTTTTCCATTACTCTGGTAACCAGCATGTAGCAGAAATTGAAACCGCGTACATGACGCTGACCCCACTCGTAGGTAAAGCTGCCTCTGTGCTATTTGGTGTGTCTCTGATTGCTTCGGGTTTATCTTCCACAGTAGTGGGAACCATGGCAGGACAAGTCGTGATGCAAGGCTTTGTACGCTTCTCTATTCCAATGTGGTTGCGCCGCTTCATTACCATGGCGCCATCATTTGTGGTGATTGGTTTGGGTATGAACACCACTGATATTTTGGTGATGAGCCAAGTGGTATTAAGCTTCGGTATTGCGCTGGCGATTATTCCACTGCTTATCTTTACCAACAGCGAGCGCTTGATGGGCGAGTTCAAAAACAACAAATGGGTATCTTATTCGGGTGTGGTTATCGTCACTCTTGTACTGGCATTGAACGCGTATTTGATGTTTACGCTTGCTGCATAGCCAACGCTCGCTAAGCGACAAACCTCTGTCGATAAAAAACGGAAGCCAATTGGCTTCCGTTTTTGCATTTAGGTGAAGAGGAATATTAGTTTTGTGCGTTAGCCTCAACCATTTCCAATTCAGCTTCACTGCGTTTGGCAGCTTCAAGCATTTTGCGGATGATGAAAGAAGCACCTAGTGCGATAGCAACCATTACAACAGCGAGCACGGTTAGCAATTGGAAGTAATCACCGTAGACGTGTTGTACGATTTCTTGGGTGATTTCTTGCCCTTTTTCTAGAGCGATAGAAGTCGAGAATGCAGCACCAACAATACCACTCAGCGCGATAGCAACAGAGAACAAGCTTACTGAGAAGTTTTCAATGTGCTTCGGTGCAACCGATAGGATAAATGCAACGACCATTGAGCCTACAATCACTTCTGCAATTGCTTGGAAGAAGTGAATCGCTAGGAAGATCTCAGGCATGATGATTACGTCTTCGCCCACTGTGGTTACAGCGAAGGTTAGGATGCCGAAAGCAATCGCTGTTAGCACGAATGCCAACGCAATTTTAGTTGCTGTAGATAGGTGAATATCGCGTTTTTCTAGCACACCAAAGAAGCCAGCTACGATAGGACCACCAACCATACACCATAGCGGGTTCATCGCCATTGCAGCTTCAGGTTCTAGTGGAATAAAGCCAAATAGGGAACCTTTTAGTGTGTTGATCGCCACCATGTTCATTGAAGTCATCATTTGACCGTAGTAAACGAAGAAACACGTGGTTAGGAAGGTTACGATAAGGATGGTACCCATCTTCAATGATTCCGCTTTGCTTGCTTTCAACATCAAAGAAACAAAGTAAAGAATTGCTGCACCACCAATGGCGTAAACGATGTTTTGACCGATATCCATGTTTGAGAACATGAAGAATACCAACGCAATCATCGCCACAGAAATAAGAGCAAAGAAGATCCAGTTTTTGATGCTAACGGTTTGTTTGTCTAGATCTGATGCGACACCAACCAAGCCTTTGCGGAACACAAGTAGCATAACCAGTGCTGCGCCTGCCATTACTGCAGAGATGGTGAAACCGCCATTAAAGCCAATCACCAATACAATCATTGGGAACAGGTATTGACCTAGGAAGGCGCCTACGTTGTTCACTGAGTAGTTGATTGGATAGCCTTTCTCAAAGTCTTCTTGAGACTTAAAGGTACGTTTGTACAAGCTAGGGTAGGAAGGTGACATCAAACCACGACCGTAGCTTGCTAGTGCGATACCACACATAGACAGTGGTACGTTGGTAGCCGAAGCACCAAGAACAAGCAGCGCGTAACCAGATGCGAATGCTAGGAAGGCAATCGATAGAGAACGGTAAGCTCCTAAAAATTTGTCAGCGATGAAACCGCCAGCAATCGCAAATAGGGGACCAATCGCAGAAAAGGCACCCACGATCATCATGGTATCAGCTTCGTTGTAATTCAGATCCTCTAAGAAAAAACGCGTTAGACTGACTAACACGCCGTAGAATGATAAGCCAAACATCATTTGGCAGAACATCATAGATTTATTTAGTTTATTCCACATAATTAAATACTCACTATTGCGAGAAAGGTAGTTATTATTTCTGTTAAATGTTACTTAAACGCTATGTTACATATTGAAACAATTGTCGCATAAAACGAATTTAATGCACTAAATTTTCTAATGCGAAACGTTTGCCTTGCTAATGTATTGTTCTAGATCAACTGGGAATTATGTGAATAAATGACTAAAAAATAACATTTTATAAGACTATTATTCTTTAGTGATTTTTAAGGTTTTGAAAAGACGTTGAAATAATAAGCAGTCGAGAGTGAGGTGGGAGATAACGTGATTTTTATGCAGGAATAAAGACGTTGGCGGAATTTTATCCGCCAACAATGAAAAATATTAATTAGCAAACGCTGAAATAAAGTATGCTATTCGCAAGGTGGTGCCATGTGAATCACTGCCAGACCGCCGAGTGACGTCTCACGATATTTCTTGTTCATGTCTTTACCTGTTTGGTACATGGTTTCGATAACTTTATCTAATGAAATAAGGCATTTGCTAGTGCGTTTTAACGCCATGCGTGATGCATTGATGGCTTTCATTGCGCCCATCGCGTTTCGCTCGATACACGGAACTTGAACCAAACCGCCAATTGGATCACAAGTCATGCCAAGTGAATGCTCCATAGCAATCTCAGCAGCAATGCAGATTTGCTCGTTGCTGCCACCACGCAGTGCGGTTAAACCTGCTGCTGCCATAGAAGAAGAAACGCCGACTTCTCCCTGGCATCCGACTTCTGCACCAGAAATCGAAGCGTTGGTTTTGTACAAGATACCAATCGCCCCAGCCACAGCTAAGAAGTCTTTCAGCTGTTTGTTGTCGAGCTCTTTGATGAAACGATGGTAGTACATGAGTACCGCGGGGATAACGCCAGCTGCGCCGTTGGTTGGTGATGTGACCACCTGACCGCCAGCCGCGTTTTCTTCACTTACTGCGAAAGCAAATAGGTTTATCCAATCCATGATCTCCATTGGATCGTTTTCTACTGCTGCGTTAGCTTCAAGCTTTTTGAGTAGGTTAGGCGCTCGGCGTGTGACGTTTAACCCACCTTCAAGAATGCCTTCGGTGTCAAAGCCACGTTGCATACACAACGACATTACTTTCCAGATCTGTTCTGCTTTTTGGTCGATCTCTTCTTGCTCACGGAAAGCCAATTCGTTTTGAAGGATCATCCCCCCTAAGCTAAAGCCGTTTTGCTCTGCTTTTTCTAACATCTCGTCAGCAGACGTGAAAGGGTAAGTAACTTGGATTTCTGCCTCATTGCCACCGTTTTCTAGCTCGGCAGCAGTGGCAATAAAGCCACCACCGATGGAATAGTAAGTTTCAAACGCCACTTGCTCACCAGCAGCATCAAAAGCCGTGATGGTCATGCCGTTTTCATGAAGAGGAAGGTTATCGCTGTGGAAGACGATATCGTGCTCATAACTAAACACGATTTCATGAACACCTGCGACAGAGAGCGTGCCGTGTTCAATGGTATGTTGTAGCGCGCTTTTCGCGCTCGTCATCTTGATAGTGTCGGGTTTATTACCCATTAGCCCTAAGACGGTAGCACGATCCGTGTGGTGTCCTTTACCGGTGAGCGATAAAGAGCCGTAAAGGTCGACTTGCACCTTGTGCACTTTCGCCATAGAGTCGCTAAGCAATTGAGTGAAATGGTAACCTGCGAGCATAGGACCATTGGTGTGGGAGCTAGAAGGACCGACACCGACCTTAAAAATATCGAAAATCGACAGCATAATTGACTTCCTTTCTTTGCGGACCTTTGTCAAGGTCTCTAGAACGACATTGTTAATTAGATGTTAATGCCTGAAAGAGTATTGGCAAAGCAAATTTTTGTATACAAATTGTTCGCGAAAGTATGAGTAATTGAGATCTCGGTAATGAAGTTAAACAAGGTAGTGATCATTCTAGGTAAGCGTTTGGTGCATGATCAGCTCAGTGCTGAAGGGCGCTCACGTGTGGAAGCTTTAGTTTCCGTTTTAAACCAATGGGATTTTGAGTCGACGGCATTGGTTTTTTGTGGAGGGGTCACTCATGGTCAAACGATCTCTGAAGCGGATGCGATGTATCAGTATTTTGGTCAGCTAACCAAGGTTAGGGGAATCGACTTTCCTGATCAGCAAGTCATCATCGAGAATCGTTCCCTGAATACCGTGCAGAACATGCAAAATGCGGCAAAAGAGCTACTGAAAAGTGGGTTATGTCCAATGGGACAAGCTATCGAAGTCATACTGCTTTCCAATGACTACCATTTAGAGCGCATTATTGAGATCCAAACCTTGATGGATGAACAAGGCTTATTACGAGTATTGAAATCGCGTTGTGCAGACATGGGAATAGAGCTCACTGTTTCACTAGATATCGCTGAGCATATCAGTGTGCCATATCCAAACTCAGGCACTCAGGCAGATGCGTTTCTTTTATTTGATGAACTGACGACTTATCGTGTTTATTTGGAAGGGGTGAAAAACAAGGCATTTAAGCGAGACTTGGCTCAAGTACAAGCGAAACCATTAGCGATAGCTTTAAAAGCAATAGAAAAACTCCAAACTTTGCCTTTAACACAAGACGTTAAAAACCAAATCGCAGAGATGAAAAAGGCCATCGAAATGACGGCCTTTGATGATTCAGTTTTTGCAGCGCAACAAGCGTTGGCTGTGTTTCATCCGATACTCACGGCGTTAAATCAACGCCTTGACCCAGAAGCGAGTGTATCGGAATGAAACTCAGGTTTACTGGCGTTTAAGTTCACGACGAGTACGAACTGCGCTTAGTGCAATAAGGCTGTAGCACAATAGCTCGATGCCTTCTTCAGAGATGTTTTTCACATCACGCACGTAGTGCTCACCCATAACGTGTTGCCAGAAACTTCCCATTCCGTATAAGCGAGAAAATACCACCAATAAAACAACAGAGCCAATGAGCAGTTTCATGTATGGCGACTGAAGTATAACCGCCATCTGATTCACGGTACCTTTACCACCTTGGTAAGCTTTTGCACATGCGAGTGCTGTTACTGCTAAGGCTGGGAATACCCAAGAGCCATGGTGAATCATATCAAACCAGTAATCCATTTCGCGGATCATCAATACCGCAAAAAAGCCAGAGATAAGGATCGCGGCGTGCGATAAGTGAGCTTCTTGCTTGGAAACGCGATAGAACGACCAAGAAGCGACGGCTAACATGATCAGTTGTAGCGTTTCAGTGATGGATGTTTCACCCAAGCTTGAGCCCAGTAGAACGTAATCTACGCGAATACTCAGGTTCACTAAAATACTAATCGCGATGATGGTCAATGCACTCAACATCGCTTTGTAGATAACGCGCTTTGATTCTTCAGTAATTTTTGAGTCTTCAACAAGGTTGGATTGTGCCGATTCGACTTGTTTGACAGTATCTATTTTCATCCTGACCACCCGCTCCAATAAAAATGTGGAAAAAACGTGAAATTTCGTGATGTGCGCGAGAAATTTTATTGCCCAAGTGGAAAGTAATGTCAGAGGAATGTCAGAAATAAAACGGCGTTCGATATGGTGTCGCTATGCGGTAAGGCTGGTAAATAAAGGACTAAGTGTCAGAAATCTGGAATGTTTAGATAAAATAAAAAGGAGCATGAAGCTCCTTTGTTGTGGATTGTGCAATCTTAGATTGCGTAAATGTTAACCATTACGACTCAGCGTCTTCTTTGTGGTTTTTACGGTAATATTCCCATTGCTCAACACGCTCATTTTCAGACAATAGGCAGTAAGTTACGCGTTCACCGTTTTCTGTCACTGTATCTAGTTCACCACCTTGCTGCACGCAGTATACTGCTGCTGGGTTTGCTGCTGATGTGTATTCGTTTGAGCGAGTTGCACCTTCATAAGTAGAACAACCTGCCAACACCATTGCTGCCGCCACTGCCGTTACTAAAGCCGTCTTTTTCATTCTTGATCTCCGCGTGGGAATTACGAGTAGTGTGTTGATTATAGGAGAGTTTAAGAAAAATACTGTCTTATGTTTGTTAAAAGCACGACGCTTGAAAGGGAATTCTGTGTAATTTTAGAATTTGCTCACTGTTCGTCTGTATATCCAAGTATCTCAAGGTTATCTTGGGTGGCATTGTTGTAGGCTTGCGCAAATTGAAACTTGGGAATAGTTATGAATTTCGGTAGTATGCGCGCAAAACATTCACAGCGGATCCTGCGATGAGACACTTAAAAACAACTACGCACCCAGACATCGAACATTTGGATGACAAAATCATCTTTCAGCGTAATGCAGCACGTGCCATTGTGCTTGATGGTGAAGATGTTCTTCTCCTCTACACTGAACGTTACCACGACTACACTCTGCCGGGTGGTGGTATTGATGAAGGCGAAGACGTGATTGCAGGTTTGGTTCGTGAACTTGAAGAAGAAACTGGTGCGAAAAACATTCACAACATTAAGCCATTTGGTATCTTTGAAGAGTTTCTTCCTTGGTACAAAGACGATGCGGATGTGATGCACATGACGTCATACTGCTACACGTGCAAGATTGACCGTGAGCTAGGTGAAACGTCTTATGAAGATTACGAAGTGAAAAACGGCATGCGTCCAGTTTGGATGAATGTGCATGATGCGATTGCGCATAATGAAAAGACGATGGCAGAAAGCCCAAAGAAAGGAATGAGCATTGAACGCGAAACCTTCTTGCTCCAACTAATCGCAAAAGAGTTGTTGTAATCACCCTCCGATCAAAGTTGTAACTTCCAGCCAATAAAAAAGTCCGAGCTCCCCCCCGGAACCCGGACTTATTCCAGACGCGCAAGCGAAGCGTCATCTCGATATTCTGTATTTTGTTTCAATCTGTAAAAACAATAGCGGTTTTATATTTGTTGTGTAAATAATTAATAGGTCTAACCATTGCATTTCACTGAATTTGCACCCGTAATGTGATGCATCTCTACTCAATACACAAGCACAAATTGGTGAATTATCAGCAAACCACTGCTCTTTCTTATCTTTGAGATACATTACCTTAACTTTTATGCACGCGTTTGCATCGAGATCACGAGTTTGCAAATTGGCAGTACAGGATCTTGTATTTTTACGAACACCTGACATTGTCGAGTTTTAGTGATAGGTGTCACAATTCGACCAGAGGTGGTAATCGACTAAGGTCTATAAGCGGTTTGGTGTAGATAGATGACTGGTCGGAAAATAACAGCAAAGGCTGAAAAGAATCCGTACGAAGTTGTTGTACATCAACCAAGCGCTCTAGTGCGTAGAAGCGGTTGACGTACTCTTGTGTTTCATTGGGTAAAGTGAGCGCATCAAAATTTCGACTACCCGCATTTTTCATCGCCCTTGATACGCGTCCCTCGCCCGCGTTGTAAGCTGCTAGAGTCAGTGCCAAGTCTTGATCAAACTTCTCATACAGGAACGCCAAGTATTTCAACGCCGCTTGAGTGCTGGCTTTGGTATCAAACCGTTCATCATCGGTGTCTGATACTTGTAAACCAAATCGTGTCGCTGTGGCAGGGATTAATTGCCATAGACCCGCAGCATTCGCATGTGAGACGGCTTGAGGGTTATAAGACGATTCCAACATGGGCAACAAAACGAATGTGGGCGGTAACGACTGCTGCTTAAGCTGTTTGAAAATATGATCGAGCAATGGGCGAACAGAATCGAGACGTTTGGCAATTTGGCTCTGGTAGGGCGCGAGCACTTGATATTGTTGGGTAATGGTTTCTTCGTTGGGTTTGGCTATTGAGAGAGAAGAAAAGCAGGTGAGCCAAAACGCAAAAAAGCCCACAGTAATCGACCTGGATGGAGGAAGATTCTGTAGGCAAGGCGAGAATTGTTTAGAACGAACGCTCTTCATAAGTGTGTTGCACAGGTTGCTTGAGTTGACTGACCAACTCTTGGAACGCCGCAGAGCTTTGACCGTTGCTCTGATTGTCCGTTTGGCATTGTTTTACCAAGGTTTCCAACAGCGCCCATTGTTTTCTTGCTTGCGTGCCAATTTTAGCAGGCAGAGCATTGAAAATTCGATTCACACTGGTTTCGTTGCAAGGGAGTCCAAGCGAGCGCATCAACTGACTTCTTTCACTCGCCGAGCGACTAAGTCGATTCAAAATTGGCGTTTGCTTTTGAATGTTCTCGCTAAGCGATTCCCCATCAAACTTCAAATACAGCGTTTTTTGTTGCTGAATAAGCTCTAGCAATTGCTGGTAGAGTTTAATGTCTTCCGCTAGGGAACGAACAAATTGTTGAATGTGCTGCGATGCGGCCGTTGCCATGCATGACTCCTAGTGCGCTGCGTTACTCGTGACCAGTGTGGAACTGCATTACTGCTTTGGATAGTGCTTTGGTATCCAGATTCAGTTCACCACGTGCTAATGCGTTGCGGATCTCTTCAACCTTTGCCATATCTACGTCTGGCAGTGATTTCATTTCTGCTTGAGCGCGATCGATGGCGGCAGTGTTAGCTTGGAATGCTGGCTCGCTAGTTTTGCTCTGTGCGATGGTTTCGACAGGCTTCTTGCTTGCTTGCTGGAATTTCGTTTGTGGGACATGACCGCCCGCGACTTTGTCGATTTTCATGCTGTTGTCCTCAATCATCATGTTCTAAATCGAATAGGCGACTAGGGTGTGATGAACATTAAATATTTATTTTTTGTACTCGAAGTTCACCTGTGCTGACGAGTGTAAAAATCAAAAAATGATAACCTGAGTCCAAAATCAGAACTGAGTATGTACTTGATTTAACCCTGTCACGACTGCTCGTATCACTTTGCCAGAGCTGATGTTTTCTACATCGATCTGCTGACCTTTCCTTCCCTGTTCTAGGGCGACGCCTTTGGTACTGGCGCTAAATCCATCTTTGCTCGCAACAATAATCACCTCGTTGCCTTTCTCAACCAGAGCAGGGGAGCTTAGGTTTGAAGGATCAATAATTTGTCCGGCGCGAATACGGCGAGAGGTCTCCAATCCTACCGCTTGGCTCACTTGTGTGTAGAAGTCGTCTTGGCGCGAAATCGTGCGCGTTTCAGATTTTAAATGAGTCGCGGAGATCGTTTCGTTACGCCCAATTGTGCTGGTCGCAACGAGGACAGGGAGTGTCACTGCAGATTTGATTGTAACGTTGATTCGCCAAGGAGAGGTGATGTCCTCACAACTGACCGCGCGCTTCAAATTGCCAACAGGCAGTGGGCGATTATCTCGTCCTGCGATGACCAAAGGCGACGTACAGGCGGGCAAGTGATTGGCAGAACCCGGAACCCAAATACGATATTCGAGCTGATAGGTTCCCCAATGGTGTGAACGCGCGATTTGTGCGACTTCTTGCTCAAATTGTTCACTGACGGTGACTTTTAGTTCGTTCGCCGTGAGGGTTTTCTCAGCGGCAGCGGCACTTATCGAACTGGCACTCAAAACCAAACCACAAAGCAGCATAATTTGGGGAAATCGACCTTTCCCCTTGTTTTGAGTGGTTTCCGTAAACCGGAAGCGAGGCTTCCTTCCTTGTTTGTAATTCATTGATTTTTATAGTTAATTTTTATGGCACGCATCTTGTTTCATTCTTGGCGTATTCGAGCCGACTTGAAGGAAAGATGCATGGCGATCACATTCGAAAATGCGTTAGGTGTACATCCAGAGGCACTTAATTTTCGCGTTCAGCGTACCAAAGTCCTCGCCAGTAACCTAGCAAATGTTGATACCCCAGGGTACTTGGCAAAGGACCTGAGCTTCACCACCGTGATGAACAATATGTCGACGGGAAGTGTGAGCAAATCAGTGCCGAAGTTTCAGGTAGAGGCGCAATATTCAGTGCCTTACCAAAACAGCAAAGACGGCAACACCGTGGAACTTGGTGTTGAACAAGCCAAATTCACACAAAACAACATGGACTTTCAAACCAGCCTGACGTTTCTCAACATGAAATTCAGTGGCTTGGCGAAAGCGATTGAGGGACGTTAAACATGTCATTTACTGATATCTATTCGATCACTGGCTCAGCGATGACGGCGCAAACCGTTCGTCTGAACACGGTAGCCAGTAACCTTGCAAACGCCGATGCGGTGTCTGCCAACCCAGATGATGCCTACAAGGCACTTAAACCTGTGTTTGCAACTGTGTATCAAAAAACGCAAATGGCAACAGAGAACAGTGCTTATCCAAATGCAGAAGTTCGCATTGTGGATGTTGTGAAAAATGCAGGGCAGGCAGAGAAGCGCTTCGAACCTAATAACCCATTGGCAAACGATGAAGGTTACGTGTACTACCCGGATATTGATGTGGTGTCAGAAATGGCAGACATGATGTCAGCGACACGCAGCTTCGAGACCAATGTCGAGGTATTGGCGAATGTGAAAAGCATGCAGCAAGGTCTGCTTCGATTAGGGCAGGGTAGCTAATGAGTATCGCACAATACACCCCACTGTCTTCCGATAAGCCGGTAACAACCAAGTCTGGCAGTGACGCAAGTGTTTCCGCCAACCCATCAGATATGAACAGTGCCAGCTCACTGCAAAATGAGTTTATCTCGTTGATGGTGGCACAAATTCAAAACCAAGACCCACTAAACCCGTTAGACGGAACCGAGTACGTTGGTCAACTTGCGCAGTTTTCTCAGGTGCAGAGTACCGAAAACATGTCGAAGTTGATGCAAAACAGCATGGTGTTACTCGACAACATGCAAGTGCTTTCGACCGCTGGTTTGGTTGGTCAAACCGTGTACGTTTCATCGAATGAGTTTGAACTCGGTGAAGGCGCGCAAAACGGCAAGATAGAACTAGAACATGGTTCTAACCAAGTAACGCTAGTGGTGAAAGACCAGTTTGGTCAATCAACGAAAGTGCCTCTTGGCGCGCACGCTGCTGGTGATTTGGAATTCTCCATTAATCCTGAAGAGCTCGGTTTGAAACCGGGTAAGTACACCGTTGCGGTGGAAGTTCAAGATGGGCAGAAAAGCCCGAAAGTTTTGCTGGCAGGCACGGTTGAGCAGGTTCGTATTCCAAGCTCAGGTGGCTCAGCACTGGTCAATGTTCAAGGCGTTGGCAACGTTCCTTTCTATCAAATTACTCAGTTTGGTGCTTAACCAAATAAGGAAATCAGAGGTTATTTATGAGTTTTAACATCGCACTTAGTGGTCTGGACGCGACCAATACAGAATTGAACACCATCAGTCATAACATTGCTAACGCTTCGACGTATGGTTTCAAAGGCGGTCGTACCGAATTCGCGGCGGTTTACAACGGCATGCAGCCAGGCGGCGTAGAAGTGGCGTCAATCTCTCAGAACTTCGAAAAAAACGGTTCTGTAACGGGTACTGGCAGAGCAATGGACCTAGCAATTAACGGCAACGGTTTCTTTGTGACCAAAGACTCTATGGGTCAAATGCTCTACACCCGTGCTGGTGTATTTAGCACAGATAAGAACAATTTCGTTACCGCGAACAACGGAACCAAACTACAAGGCTACAGCGTTGACAACAATAATAACCTGCAAACAGGTTCAGTCGGCGATATCAAGGTATCCACTTCTTCTCTGAGTGCTAAAGCAACAAGCAGCTTAGAATTTGTTGCTAACTTCGATGCAAGTGCGACCAAGATTGATCAAGCGGTTTATCCATTTAATTCTTCGGACCCTAAATCATTCAACTCTTCTTACACCACCAAGGTTTTCGACTCGCTAGGCAATTCCCATACGGTGACTCAGTACTTCACTAAAACGTCAGATAACGAATGGCAAGTGAATGTAGAAGTGGATGGCGCGCCTACGACTCCTGCAACAGCTCAAACCGTTCAATTTAATACCGATGGTACGCTGGCTTCTCCTGCTGGCGCATTTAATGTGGCATTCCCAGCCGCGGGTGCAAACGCAATGAGCGTTGATATTAGCCTTTCAGGTAGTACTCAGTTTGGTGCTGCATTTGGCGTGAGCACCAATAATCCAAATGGTTACACATCGGGTGAACTTGCTGGCGTTCGAGTGGAAGACAACGGCATGGTTTACGCGACGTACACCAATGGTCAATCTCAACTTCAAGGTCAAGTAGTGCTTGCGGACTTTGCTAACACGCAAGGTCTATCGAAAGTGAGCGGTACCGCTTGGACACAAAGCTTTAGCTCTGGTGCGCCGATCATGGGCGTTCCGGGTACAGGTACACTGGGTGACCTTACTCCGGGTGCATTGGAAGGTTCTAACGTTGACTTAACCAGTGAGCTTGTCGCGCTAATGACGGCGCAGCGTAACTACCAAGCGAACGCCAAAACCATCTCAACCAACGACAAGCTAACTCAAGCTCTGTTCAACGCAGTGTAATGGGAGTATTGCATGGATAGCTTGTTATTTACTGCAACGTCTGGTGCGAGCCGAGTTCTTAAGGCTCAGCACGTTCGTTCTAACAACTTATCGAACGCCGACACCGCTGGTTTCCGTGCGGATATGGAACGTGTACGAAGCGTTGAATTGCAAGGTGCGGGCTTTGATGGTCGCACCATGGTAGTGACGAACTCTGCATCGACGCGTTTTGATTCTGGCGACATCATGAAAACGGGACGCCCCTTAGACGTTGCGATCATGGGTGAAGGCTACCTAACAGTAGAAACACCGGCTGGAAATGAGGCTTACACGCGTGCGGGTAACATCAAAATCGATACGTTTGGTGCCATGAGTATCAATGGATTTCCCGTTGTAGGTGAAAACGGACCAATGATCGTGCCTGATTTTCAAAAGATTGAGATCAGTGAGCGCGGTCGCGTGTCTGTGATCCCACCGGGCGGTGGTGCAGAAGTTGAAGTTGGCACTTTAAAAATGGTGAAACCTGCCATTAACCAACTTCAGAAAGAAAGCGACAGCTTACTGCACAGTGTTGATGGTGTGCCTTTTGTCGCTGATGAAACGGTGCAATTGGCACCAGAGCATATCGAAGGTAGTAACGTTTCAGCCATCGATGAACTACTCAGCGTGATGTCACTGACGCGCAACTTCGAGATGCAAGTTCGCATGATGAAAACCGCAGAAACCTTGGCGCAAGCCGGAAACAAATTGATGGCAGCGAGATAACACTTTTTGCTCAACGTAAATCGTGCTTCTAGATAATTCCTGCCACAAAGGAGATAACCAATGCATTCAGCATTATGGGTAAGTAAAACGGGCATGGCAGCTCAAGATACAAAAATGACTGCCATCTCGAACAACCTAGCAAACGTCAACACGGTCGGCTTTAAGCGTGACCGAGTAGTGTTTGAAGACCTGTTCTACAGCATTCAGCGTCAGCCAGGCGCGCAAGTGGACCAAGTTAACGAGCTACCAACCGGTGTTCAGTTGGGTTCTGGTGTTCGTGTTGTGGGGACGCAAAAAGTCTTCACACAAGGTAACACGCAAAACACGACTGGTGAGTTCGACTTGGCGGTAATGGGTCAGGGCTTTTTCCAAATCGAAAACTCTGACGGTCAGATCATGTACACCCGAAATGGTCAGTTCCATATCAACTCAGAAGGTTTGATGGTGAACAGTCAAGGTCTACCACTAGAGCCTCAAATTCAGATCCCAGATAACGCCATTTCATTCTCTGTTGGTGTGGATGGCACGGTAACAACCACGTCAGCAGATGACCCGACGCCGCAACAACTAGGGCAAATCACTCTGGCTAAGTTCATTAACCCAGCAGGCTTAGAAGCAGTGGGTGGCAACTTGTTCCGTGAAACAGCAGCAAGCGGACCAGCTGACGAGTTAATCGCAGGTGAAGATGGCGCGGGCAGCATTAAGCAAGGGGCTTTAGAAGGCTCTAACGTGCAAGTTGTTGAAGAGATGGTCGACATGATCACAACTCAGCGCGCATACGAAATGAACGCAAAAGTCGTTTCTGCAGCGGATGACATGCTGAAGTTTGTCGCACAGGCAATGTAGGTAAGAAATTGGTGATGATGAAGGAAAAAGCAATGAAATGGCTTTCGAAAAGTTGGGCAGTTGCCGTCGTGTTGCTGGTGGGATGTGCTGGGCGTCAGGAGTTTATTCCGCCTGAACCAAATGCAGAGGAATACGCGCCGCCGGTGTTGGATTACACCTTGCCAGAAGCAAACTCAGGTAGCCTTTATCGTCACCAATACACCATGACGTTATTCCAAGACCGACGTGCCTACCGTGTTGGTGATGTCTTGACGGTGCAGCTATCGGAAGAGACGGAATCCAGCAAAAAAGCAGGCACTAAGTTTGGTAAAAGCTCCACTGTAAATTTTGTTGCGCCAACCATTGGCACTAAAACCATCGATGAATTGGGTGTAAGCGTGGACGGTAGCCGTAATTTTGATGGCAGCGCTTCTAGTTCACAGGGCAACAAATTACAGGGTGCAATCACGGTTACTGTGCATGAAGTGCTACCAAATGGTGTGCTTCGTATTAGCGGTGAAAAGTGGTTGCGACTTAACCAAGGCGATGAATTTATTCGCCTAACTGGCATCGTGCGTGTTGATGATATCAACCGTAGCAACCAAGTTTCTTCTCAGCGTATTGCAGATGCTCGTATCACCTATGCAGGTCGCGGCGCATTAGCTGACAGCAATGCAGCTGGGTGGCTGACGCAGTTCTTCAACAGCCCATGGGTACCATTCTAATGAAGCCAATTAACGCATTCTTTTCTTCTTTCCTATTGGCATTGACCTTGGGACTTCCTGCCACTTCGCAAGCTGAAGTGGAAATTCCGATCATGGACTTGGTGGATGTTCAGGGCATCCGAGAAAACCAATTGGTCGGCTACGGTTTGGTAGTGGGCTTGGCAGGTCAAGGTGACCGGAACCAAGTCAAATTCACTGCTCAATCGATTACCAACATGTTACGCCAATTTGGTGTACAAATTGATGACAGCATGAACCCGAAACTACGTAACGTGGCATCGGTGAGTGTTACTGCATCGGTAGATCCAATGGCGGGACCTGGTCAAACACTCGACGTCGTAGTCTCTTCAATTGGTGACGCGAAAAGCTTACGTGGCGGTACGCTATTACTTACACCACTGCGCGGTATTGATGGTGAAGTTTATGCCATCGCTCAAGGTAGTGTGGTAGTTGGCGGCTTATCGGCAGAAGGCAAAAGCGGCTCCAAGGTAGAAGTGAACACACCAACTGCAGGTCGTGTTCCAAACGGTGCAACGTTGGAGCGAGAAATCGAAACAGACTTTAACCAGCGTGGTGAAATCACGTTAAACCTTCGTAAACCAAGTTTCACTACCGCAAAAAACATCGCCCGCGAAATCAACAACACCTTTGGTCCAAATGTAGCGAAAGCAATCAACAAAGCACGCGTTGAAATGCGAGCACCAATGGATACCCAGCAGCGTGTAACCATGATGTCGATGCTAGAAGAGATGAGCGTGGAAGAAGGTCGTAAACCGGCTCGAATTGTTTTCAACTCTCGTACTGGCACCGTTGTCATCGGTAAAAATGTCAAAGTGGGCGAAGCGGCAGTTAGCCACGGTAACTTGACTGTCCGTATATCGGAATCGCAGCAAGTTAGCCAGCCGAACGCCTTTGCTGGTGGTGATACAAAAGTCATAGATCAAACGCAAATTAACGTTGATGAAGAGCTTGCGCAAATGGTGATATGGCCGCCGGGAACGGAGCTGAACACCATCGTCAATGCAGTGAATAGCTTAGGTGCAACACCGACGGATCTGATGTCGATTCTGCAAGCGCTCAGTGAAGCGGGTGCGTTGAATGCCGAGCTTGTCGTGATTTAAGGAGTTTGAGATGAAATTAGATACCAGTAACGATCAAGCCAAACTGAGCTCCATGTTGTATCACGACAATAGTGCGCTAGCGAACATCAAGAGAAGCCGTGATCAAGAAGGTGCCTTGGAAGTGGTTGCAGGTCAGTTTGAAGCCATGTTTCTGCAAATGGTGCTTCGTCAAATGCGCAGCAGTAGTGACGTGTTGGCTGACAAAGACAGTCCGTTTGCTAGCCAACAACAAGGTGTGTTTCGCGATATGTATGACGGTCAACTGGCAATGGAGCTTGCTAAAAAGCAAAATGCGGGCATTGCCAATATGCTGGTTCAACAGCTAAGCCCATCAATGCGTGAGGTAGCATTCGACCAATCACGCAGTATCTCTTCGGCGAATGATGGAAAAGTGACCTCGCTTGAACGCAAGTCACAACTTGAAAGTGATGATATCGCCACAGTCACTGATGCAGTTAATTCCGTGCAGCAAGTGGTCGCCTCTGTTAAACAAGTGCTCGGTGAAGCCGGTATGACGACCGCGTTTACTCAGCCGCTGATCAGAAAAATGGAGCTGTAAATGAACCTTGTTAATATCGGCCTTTCAGGCTTGAACGCAAACCAAGTCGCACTTGAAGTGACGGCACAAAACGTGGCAAACATCAATACGCCAGGATACAGCCGTCAACAAGCGCTTATGGCATCTGTAGGGGATGGTAAGTACAACAAGCTCAGTCCGGGCATTGGTGTTGAAGTCACAAGTATTCGCCGCGTAACAGACCAGTTTTTGGTCAAACAGACTTGGTCGACAAACAGCCTAGCGTCATACTCAAGTGGTTACACTACCGCAATGAGCCAGCTTGAAAGTACGCTTGGCGCTGATGGTTTTAGTATTTCTGCGGGCTTGGATTCGCTTAACGCAGCTTTGAATGATGCCACAGTAAAACCAGAATCAATTCCATACCGTCAGCAAATTATCAACGAATCAGAAGCGTTAGCGCGTCGCTTCAATACGTTAACCGAGTCGCTTCATAATCAGCATAAAGACATGAGTGAGCAACGTAATGCGGCGTTAAATCATGCCAATAGCTTGATGACGAACATTGCTCACATAAACAAACAGATTGTCGAAATGCAGGGAACGGGCGGTAACCCGGCTCAGCTAATGGATACTCGTGATGTTTTGATTGGTGAGCTCTCTCAGATCGTTGAAATCAAGACAACGGATCAAGCTGATGGAAGCATGCAAGTGACACTCGCTTCAGGTCAGCCTTTGGTGATGGGGACTGATTACGGTCAGCTAACGTCGAAGCCAAATCCTTCCGATCCTTATCTTGCTGATTTAAATGTTGAGTTTGCTTCTCAAAGTTTTGGTCTCGATCAATCTGTCGGCGGCAAATTGGGAGCGATTAACGACTATCAAACAGAAATCCTAATGCCAAACCAAGTGGCACTGGACGATATGGCAAAGGCGATGGCAGACGAGTACAACGCGGTACTTGCGACGGGTAAAGACCTTAAAGGTAACCCGGGTAAACCTTTGTTCAGTTACGACCCAGCAAACCCTTCATCTAGCTTAAAAATTACGGGAATCAGCGCAGAGGAATTGGCATTCTCAAGTGATGGCGCGCCAGGTAATGCCGACGTACTGAATAACTTGATTAAGTTGAGCAACAAACCGGTCTCCATTACAGGTTTTGGTTCTTTGAGCTTGAACGATGCATTTACCGCAATGGTTGGTGAAACGGCGATTAAAGCGCGCCAAGCTGCGGCAGATTATGAAGCAAAAACCGCAATGAACAAGCAAGCTCACGCGGCACGCGATAATGTTAGTGCGGTTAACAGTAATGAAGAAGCGGCGAACTTGATGACGTTTGCTAACGCACACAATGCCAATATGAAAGTCATTAGCACAGCTAACCAACTTTTCGATGCTGTATTGCAGCTTTTCTAAAGGGAACTCGATATGCGAATCAGTGACACTCAATTTAGCCAAATGATGCTGCAAAGTCTGCAAACCAACAACGCAGGCTTGGGGAATGTGCTACAACAAATGTCGACAGGTAATCGACTGACCAAGCTTTCAGACGATCCAATGGCGTCCATTAAGCTACTTAACCTTGAGCGTGAAAACAGCGCAATCGGTCAGTACCAAAGCAATATTGCCAATCTGAAAACGACGCTTTCTGCGCAAGAAACACATTTGGATTCTGTGAATGAAAGCCTGAAAAGTGTTCGCGATTTGGTGCTTTGGGGGGCAAATGGCTCGTTAACCGATGATGACCGCAGCGGCATGGTTACCGAACTAAAAAGCTACCGAGACGCCATACAGTCGTCCTTTAATGCACAAGACGAAGAAGGTCATTACTTGTTTTCAGGCACTCAAACCGACAAACCAGCGGTGAGTAACGGGGGCGGTGTTTACCAAGTAGACGGCAACAGCGATAAGCGTGTTGTGACGGTTGCTAAAGGCGTCACCATGGAATCCAACATGACCGCTAAAGACATTTTAGAGCTTGGCAGTGGCGACAATGTGCTGAACCAACTTGATGCTTTAATTGCAGAATTTGAGAAGCCGAGTCCGAATTTTCGAGCTGAAGTGGACGCTAGCCTTGCTGCCATTGATGATACCTCTGCAAACGTATTAGGTGCTATCACAGAGATTGGTGGACGCCACAACAACCTAGATCTGATGGATGGAGCTCACGGCGAAAATAAGCTGTTTGTTGATAAAGTGACGAACGATTTGTCTGCGCTCGATTACGGTGAAGCATCAGTACGTTTGAGCAACTACATGGCAGCGTTACAAGCAACGCAAGCTAGCTACGTTAAGATCAACGATCTCAACCTGTTTGATCGTATTTAAGGAAGTTTTATATGGTGATGAGCACAGTAGAGGTAAGACCCCACAGTATACGCTTAGGTGGGCAAGAACAAGCCTCTATCATGCCGACCCGCTCAGCGGATACGAGCAGTGCGATTAAACCGCGTCCTAGGCAAGTTCAGGCTGACACCGCGTCAGCCTATTCTGTTTCCGGTATTCAGCTTACTCAAGGTCAGCAACAAGCAACCGCTGTGCAGATCGCATCAAAATCGCTGCAAGTGATTGGTAGAGAGCTGACTCAAATTAAGCGAGGTTTGACCCAAGCCGTTAGCCAAGGAACACAGAACGTCCCCGGTTTGCAAGACAGCTTAGTTCGCTCCAAAACGTCCATTCAACAAGTGGTTGATCAGGCGCGTTTTGATGGACAAAAGGTGATTGATAACGAACTGCACCTAAAACTGGATAAAGCCGATATTCGCCGCTTCTCTATCCCGGGTTTGAACGTACATCGTTTGAGTGAAAAAGCAGAGCAAATTCGCTTGGATTTTCCGCAGGGTCAATCGGTGATGATCCAGTTTGACGGTCAGGCGGATGGTGCGCGTACGGTGAAAATGCTCGATCGCAGTTTGATTGCGATGGGAATGCGCGCATCACTGGCGGAAGACGGCACTATTTTATTTGAAGCGCGCGATACTGCTTATCAGCAAATGCAGCAAAAGGTATTGGTGACGGGTGAAGGGCATCGATTCCCAGCGGGGCACGCTAATGTTCTGAACCTAAAATCGGAACCTGACGGTATTGCAGAGTTAAGCTTTGACCTAGGTTCTCGCGATGGCATCAAACAAACTATTGCCAAGGTGAATCAGCATTTAAGACAAGTGCAAACCAGTTTGGAAGAAGCCAAAGCTTTTCACGGTGAGTTGAGTGCTCAGATGCGTTCGGTGCAAAGTAAATCTAACCAGATGAGTGCTGAGGATGTGAATTCGAAACTCGATGGATTTATGGCAACGTCAGATCAATTTACCTCAACGTTCCAAGCGCTAAATGCACAAGCGAATGTGCGTCGCCATACGGTTGTGGCGCTCCTGAAATAACCTTTCAAGAACACTCCAAGATTCCCTTCTCGATTCTATATGTGGTTTCAAAAACCAGAAAAGAGTTGGGAATCGCCTTTCTAGTTCGCGATTAAAAGAGAGATTCCAGACACTTAATTCCTCAACTCTGAAAAGACGATCATTAGGCGCGTATTCCGCTTTAGAATTCGTCAACCGCTCAATACTCTTCTGGGTCATTCCCGAGAGCGACGTCGGGAATCTCTTTCTTTGTTCAAACACTATTCTGCTTGCTCAACAGGTCCTGCAACCGAACGATGGAGTTTTTGGAACAACCACCCAAGTCCAATCAGTGACGCCCCTAACCCCAAGAAGCTAACCGCTCGCCAGAAGCCATCTAGTGAGCTTACATCCCACAAGAACACCTTAAGCGCGATGCACGCCAACACTGCCAAACCAATGCGTTGAATCGTCATCGCTTTACGTGTTGCGCCTACCCAAGTGAGTAAGCCGCCGACAATCAAACCAGCAATCGAGTAGGTAAACAGCTCTGCCATACCCGTTGGTTGAGCTAGCGTCATCGAGATAGGCTGCCAGAATTGGCGAATCGACATACCTAGCCAAGCTGCCGTTAATATAAGACCAAAGCTAGCAACAATAGGACGTGGGATTTGCAATGTGTCCCAGTGTTTGTAAGTAGTTACTAGCAAAATAATTGCAGGCAGTAGCCAGCCGAGTGATAGCATGTTAAATACAGGCATGGACTCAGCGGAAACATTATTGACCATCAACGGTGATTCAAGGCTATTGAGTAGCAACACCAACACAACAAAGACGCCCCAAAGTAGGTAGCTGTAAGCTTGATAAACACGTTCTAATTGTTGCGCGAACTTGCTGCGATAGCTGTAAACCAATCCCATCACTAATGCTTGGTTGGCAAACACAATGGCAGAAGTGAAATCGACGTAGCCAAGGTAGCCGTATTGCCCCGTCAGCCAGTAGTTGGTCTGAGTGAACACTGCCATCAAGAACACGTGTAAAAATGCACCTTCAAACCAATTGGCGAGTTCTGTATCTGAGTGATGTAATACAGTACGAGCGTAAGCAAGAATCGCCAAAGACGGCAAGTAACTGATCAATACCCAAGCCCAGTGCCCAGCATTAACGGGTTGCCACTCTGGAATGAATGGTAGCAAAGTCAGACGCATGACCAAGATCCCCATGGTAACTTTCACTGCCCAACTTGCAGGGCGGAACAGGTTGGCTTGAGTCTGTAATGCCATTACTGCCACTTGAATCGAAATGGCAGTCGTAAGCCATGTGTCATTGAGCCAAACAAAAGCCGTTCCTGCAATGATGGCGTGCATGATAGCTGAACACTCCAGCGCCAGAGCTTTGAATTTCTGTCCGAGTAAGGCGTAATAAACCGCAATCACGGCGGTGAAGAGTGTCCAAGCAAAAACATGACGACTCATAAACTCGTACGCGTAGAGCAGGGTAATCAATGTCATTGCTGGGGCAAGAACAAGGAAGAGGATACCGGTCAGCCGTGAGTGATCACCTGCTAGTGTCTGGAATAACGTTCGCAGTGCAATCAACGCAATACTGACACCGAGCGCAACCAATACTGGTGTTTGCCCCTCTGCCATATAGATAGACTCAAGCGCGATAGAAAGCAGCATGATTGCGGTAGAAGCCACCAAAATTGATGGTAAAAAGATTCTTAACGACCAAGCCTTTCGAACGGCTGGTAGCCAAATCATGGCAATAAAGAACACATAGAAGTAAACCATCTCTGCGGTATCAACGCTGGACATGCGAGCCAATGCCGACAGCATTAACAATGTGACAGCCAGAGCAATGCCTGTTGGCGGATGTGTCCACTTACCTTGGCAATGACGGTAACGCGGTTTGAGCATCCAGCCCATTCTTGGTACGACAAACAACAGGTACAAACTGAGTGAAAGGAAGAGCGTAAGCCAAGAGAATAGTTGCTCTATTGGTATGCTTTCGATCAGCAGAAGCATCCACAAAACATGCGGCACGGTCATCGATGGTGAAATCCAAGCGTGTCGGATCTTTTGCATTAACAAAGTCGCTGCAACTGAAATCGCAGTGATATAGCCCGCGAGCAAGTAATAGTTGGGCTCTGCGCCGCCAATCCACAGGGGCGCGGAGTAGCCGCCGATCAAACCAAGTACAGCCATTAAAGGTCCCTGGCGCAGGGAGAGAGCTAAGCTCGAAAATGCGGCGCCCGCTAAGATCAGCAGCGATGCACTAGGCGATAATAGTTGATAGAAGACAAACGCAAAGATCACCGTGCAGTAAATCCCTGTTAACCCTGTTCCGGTAATGGCAGCAGGCACGTAAGTAAAACCTTTCGCTCGTTCTGCTCGGTCTGAGGATTTTTGCTCACGGCGATGGAACCACTCACCTGCTATCACGGTAGCAAGGGAGATTGAGAATGCGATGGTCACGCGCATGATTGGTGAGAACTCGATATGACTGCCAATCACTTGCACGAGGTAACCGCCACCAATCAGCATGGCGAGCGCGCCAACCCAAACTAACCAATTTTCTTGGATGTTGGTCAGCAGTTTATTGGCTTGCTTCTCAAAAACGGATTCACTGCTATGGGCTAAACCACCAATGTGCACTTCGTCGAGTGACGGGAGGCTCGGCTCAACAATTGGTTGTGGCATTTCTTTGGCGGCTAGAGGCGCAGTTATTGGCTCTGGATCTGATTTAGGCTCCGGATCATTAGGTGGTACGAGACTGTCTGGTGGTGTTGACGCATGCAGTGCTGCTGTAACCTTATGCTCAGGCTGTGGAGTCGTTGATGTATCTCCCTCAAACCAACGCGCACGCAGCTCTGTCAGTTCTTTATGAAGCAGAGACACTTCGTCTTCGAGCCTTGATATTCGACCGACTGCTTTCCATGTGATGACTATGGCACAAACCGCCAAGATGACCGCCAATGAGATTAACAACTGTTGCACTCCCTTCCTTGTTTGAGAACCCTTAACTTTGAGCAACTTAGCTAAGTTTAGTTCACTGTGTGGCAAGCTAACGGGATATATACCCAAGTGACTTCAAGATGCAGGATTCAGAGCGTTGTCATTGATTCTCTGTTTTTACCGAAAGCAAGCAAGGAAAACAACGTAGCGTAATAGCCCGCTCTTTCCAAGTTGTTTGACGCAGCAATCGGGTCAATGACACGCTCCCAAAGGGCGAGTTGACTGGGTTTGTATACTTTGTTGTCGATTCTTGATTTAGACCCGCTAGACCTTTAAATCGCCGCCGCGTCTACAAACCCAGTCATTCTCGCTGAACCGAGCATCTCGAGGTTACTTGGGTATACAACACAGACCGAGAATTTTGAGGGAGAGTCGCATATTTGAACGAAAACTGGCGGAGCATTCACACTAAACTAATCTTTTTTATAGAGTTAATTGGTTTTGGGCGAAAGCTCACCATAACAATAACAAATTAGGTGATGATAAATGCAAGTGGGCAACGAGGCGCTGGTGCTGTCGGCGGTTGGGGTTATCGGTTTAGGTTGTCAATGGTTGGCGTGGCGAATGCGCTTACCTGCCATTCTGTTCTTGCTATTAGCAGGGATCATTGTTGGTCCGATTCTACAATGGCTCAATCCAGATGACATTCTCGGGGATTTACTCTTCCCCTTAGTTTCCCTCGCTGTGGCGGTGATTCTATTTGAGGGCAGTTTAACCCTTAACTTTAAAGAGATCCGTGGTGTGAGCGGTTCGGTGTGGAGCATCGTGTCTGTCGGCGCAATCATCTCTTGGGTGGCAACCAGTGTGGCGACGCACTATTTCCTTAACTTTACTTGGGAGCTTGCGATTTTATTCGCCAGTTTAACCGTAGTTACTGGTCCAACGGTGATCGTACCATTGCTAAGGACCGTGCGCCCAAGCTCCAAACTTGCCAATATTCTGCGTTGGGAAGGCATTCTCATTGACCCACTAGGCGCGCTGTTTGTGGTGATGGTGTACGAGTTTATTGTCTCGCACAATGCCGTAAACAGTATCGAAGTATTCGGTACCATCATTGCGGTGGGTTTGATTCTTGGTGTTGCCTCCGGTGCTGCGGTATCTACCGTTTTGCGCCGAGCTTGGTTGCCGGAATACCTTCAGCCATTTGCGGTATTGATGGTGGTGCTCGGTGTGTTCTCGATTTCTAACCAAATGGAATCGGAAGCAGGGCTACTGACGGTTACCGTTATGGGCATGTGGTTAGCAAATGCAAAGGGCATCAACATTCAGCAGATCCTGCACTTTAAAGAACACTTAACCATCTTGTTGATCACCGGGTTGTTCATCTTCTTAGCGGCTCGAATCAGTCTTGATGACTTTGCCGCGCTTGGCATTGGTGCGGTAATGTTGTTTGTTTTCATGCAGTTGGTATCGCGTCCACTTTCGATTTTCGCTTCAACTATTCGCAGTAACTTAACCTTCAAGGATAAGCTGTTCCTCTCTTGGGTTGCGCCGCGCGGTATTGTTGCAGCATCCATCTCGTCTCTGTTTGCTATCAAGCTGACAGAATATGGCATTTCAGAAGCCATGCTGTTGGTGCCAATGACCTTCATGGTGATCATCGGCACCGTGGTACTACAAAGTGCTACGGCTCGCCCTATGGCTAAAGTGTTGGGCGTGGCTGAGCCAGCACCGAGAGGCTTTCTATTGATTGGCGCAAACCGAGTGGCGCAAGAGATAGGAAAAGCACTGGCGAGATACGATCGCAAAGTTCTGCTCACCGATTCTAACTGGGATTACATCAGCCAAGTTCGCATGTTGGGCTTAGACCATTACTACGGTAACCCGATCTCTAGCCATGCGGATGATAACCTGAATCTAATTGGCATTGGGCAAGTTGTGGCACTGACGCCAGACCAACACTTCAATATCATGGCTTGTATGCAATTTGTCGGCGAGTTTGGCGAAGATAAAGTACATTGCCTGCAGAAAACCAAATCTAACGGCAATGAAAAACACTCGGTTGCCGAAGAGTATCACGGCAAATTGCTGATGGGTGGCAACGTCAGTTACACCCAAATGGCAAGTTTGTTGAGCCAAGGGGCAGAAATCAAACACACCAAGCTAAGCGAGAGTTTCACCTACCAAGATTACCTTGATCACCACAAAGACAATTTGGTGATTCCGCTTTTCCATGTTGAAGAGAAGGGCAAAATTCAATTCTGTGATGATCCAGACCAGTTCAAACCGCCTACAACCAGCACTGTGGTGGCGCTTATTCAATCGGTCGAGACTCAATAGCTCAAATGGCGTATAGAACTGCCACTCTTGGCACATCGGAGTGGCAACATTGTTAATCGTTACCCAAGCTTAATAGAGCAGTGAGGCGCAGTGTTTTAAACGCTGCTCCGTAATATGATTCCTTAGTCATAAGACCAGAGCCTACAAGGCTCGATTCGGCGAATAAATTGTTCAATTTCCGAATTTTCGCATTGACGTAAATGACAAGGATCGCAATACTGCGCGACTGTTTTACTTTAGGGTGACATTATGGCTCCGCAATCTAATCGAAAAGACTTACATTTAGACGCTGTTTTACATCATGAAATGAACATGAAAAGCAAAACGGCGGGCTTTGAGTCTGTCGAATTTGAGCATTGCGCATTGCCTGAATGTGACTTTAACACCATCGATCTTTCGAGCGAGTTTCTTGGTCATTCATTGGCGTTGCCGTTTTTGATCAGTTCGATGACTGGCGGCGCAAAAGACGCAGAAATCATCAACTGTCGTTTGGCAGAAGCGGCTAGTGAAATGGGCATTGCGATGGGGGTTGGCTCACAGCGAGTGAGCCTAGAAGACAGCCTACATTCAGGTCTGGGTAAAACCATTCGTGATCTCGCCAAGAGCGTGCCTTTGTATTCCAACCTGGGTGCCGCTCAACTGAGAGACAAACAACGTCTCGACAACGCCCAACGTGCGGTCGACTTTATCCAAGCGGACGCTTTATTTGTGCATCTCAACCCTATGCAAGAAGCTTTTCAACAGAATGGCGACCATGATTGGATTGGTGTGCTTAAATCGATTGAGCAGCTAAAACAGCGCATTGATGTCCCGATGATCATCAAAGAGGTGGGTTTTGGCATCAGTGGCGCAGTGGCGAAACAACTTGTCGAAGTGGGCGTGGATGCGATTGATGTTGCAGGCGCTGGTGGTACAAGTTGGTCAGCGGTCGAAGGTTACTGTCAGACAGACAATAAGATGCAGCGCGCAGCTGAGTTGTTTCGTGACTGGGGCATTCCAACGGCTAAGTGTTTAGAGCAAATTCACGCTCAATACCCTGACTTACCTTTAATTGCGTCTGGCGGCGTGCATAACGGCTTAGAAGCCGCGAAGGCGATACATCTGGGTGCCAATCTAGTTGGGCAAGCTGGTGCGGTATTAAAAGCCGCAACAATCAGCACACAGTCTGTTGTCGATCACTTTGAACAAATGGCATTAGAGCTGCGTTTAGCGTGCTTTGGTACCGGCTCTGTAAATCTCCAAGCATTGACCCAAGCTCGTCGTCTTTAGCTCAACGGCTAATATTTACTCGCTTATTGATACAGTTAGGTTGATTTCGCCGAATTTCACGTCTTTTACAGAGTGAACGTCGATAAATTGTCTGAGTCTTAACACTTGCGCTGATATTTTGGGTATAGTCCATTCATCAATTGAAAGTGGAACCTGAATTTATGAAAAAATTGGTAATGCTACTGCTAGCGGCAACAGCGCTTACCGCATGTACTGACGAAGTGGGCACAGAAGCTTGGTGTAAAGACATGCGTGACAAGTCTAAAACAGAGTGGACCGCTGATAACGCAGTAGATTTTGCAAAGCACTGCGTTCTGCAAGATGGCATCGGTAGCGAGCAGTGGTGTAAGAACCTAAAAGACAAGCCGAAAGGTGAGTGGACGGCAAACGAAGCGACAGACTTTGCTAAACACTGTGTGTTCTAAATTGACCGAACAAAAATGAGAAAGCCGAGCACTATGCTCGGCTTTTGTGTTTCTGTTTCTTTACTTCCAATTTCTCGTTCCATTTTTGCAAACCTGACTTACTTATCTTTATTTCGTTGTATGGGACTGGCATGGTTACCGTAATTCCAATAAGAGAAGGACTAAAAAATGGAAGTACTCAAAGGTTCATGTCTGTGTGGCAAGGTAAAAATCGAAGTTGCGGATGAATTCAAATACATGGGCAATTGTCACTGTTCTGAATGCCGCAAGTTTACGGGCTCTGACTATTCATCGGCGGGAGGTGTTGCACTCGACAAGCTGATAGTTATCGAAGGTGAAGAGCATATCCAAACCTATCAGAAGAGCGCAAATACCGAACTCTCATTCTGCCGTCATTGCGGATCTAGCCTCTATTCGAAAAAGAACAACGGTATTGTGAATGTTCGTTTAGGTATCCTTGACGATATCCCTGCCGACAAACCGAGTTTCCACATTTTTGTCGGTTCGAAAGCGCCATGGAATGAGATTACTGATGAGCTTAAACAGTTTGAAGCGGAGCCTAAGCTATAGGTCGGTTTCTTGCTGCGTTTAGTACAAAATCGCTAAGGATTTAAAGTTGTGAGATAGAGCCACTCAATTGAGTGGCTTTTTGCTTTTGAGTGGCAGTAATATCCGACACTATACGATTAGTTAATATCGACAGTTTTTTGGGAGAACATCAGTGAGCGAAGAATACAACCAAGCCATTTCTAAGCACTACGCGGCTTATCGTCCGCCACTGCATCAAGTGATTTTGCAAGCCAATTTGGAAGAGTTACCTCAGTTTCAATTGGGGTTGGATATCGGCTGCGGCACGGGCGTATCGACGTTTGCTTTGGCTAAGTTCTGTCAGCAGGTTCATGGGGTTGACCCGAGCACATCAATGATTGAACAAGCCAAACCATCAGTAAGTATTGAATATCATGTTGGTGACGGTGAACACGTACCTCTTTCAGACAGTAGCGTGGATGTGGTGACGTTTGCTGGCTCGCTCTCTTATGCAAAGTCAACGGCTTTATTGGCAGAGCTACAGCGTGTTTGCCAGCCTAAAGCACATGTCGTGGTTTATGATTTTGAAGTGCTGCTAGAAAAATCTCTTGAGCAGCTTGGTATCGAGATGGACTTGGTTGAATCCAACTACGACCATGCTATCAACTTCAGTGATTGTGAAGGGTTTCAAGCGGTCAACGTTTATAAAGAGACAGTAGAGTTAGAAGTCAGTGCAGAAGAACTGGCGCATGTGTTGTTCTCGTCTTCTAAGCGATACTCCAAGTTAGCGGAAGCATTTGCAGGAGATGACCCATTTGTAAACGCTGTTGAAGCGCTGAAACAGCATAACCAAAAGCATGTTATCCAAGCGGATACTTATTTCGCGATGTACCAAATCAACATCTAATGCTCTTGTCCTATGAACCCTCTTAAGACCGCTAATTCAGCGGTCTTTTTGTTTGTATATTTTGTGAAATACACGCGCTTTTTACCTTGTTTGTGAACTTGCGGTCAGATTTTTGGTAAATGTTTCATTTGTAAGTAAATCCAAGTGAAAGTGCGGTTTGGCTCTAATTTTGAAGGCGAGCGCTTATGATAGTCTCACGTCAATCTTGGCGCAGAATTTCAGTCACTGTGTGGCTGTTCATCGGTCTGTTGTTCAGTTACCGAATTTCATTATTACTTTTAGGCTGTAGGAAATCATCATGGCGAAGGCATTAAAAATCGAGTCAGGGCGTTACCTAAATATGGATCATGTTGTGACGTTCTCGCTTGCGAATGATTTCATTGAAATTACCGCGGCAATTGAGACTTTTACATCGATTCATATTGGTATTGAAGGCAAAACTGATTACGCCGACTACTTCGTTTCAATCCAAGACTTCCACCGCATTAAGCGTGAATTGTGTGATTACATGGGCATTGATGACCCTTCGCTATTAGTTGACTAATCACTCAAAAATGACAATAAGATTACAGAGGCAGTATGCAATGCTGCAACTTGTAGTCTACGTTTTAACAACCACTGGCTAGGGTGAGCAACAATACGGCGGCGAAGATCGCCCGTTCACCAAATACAATAAGGGACGTTATGTCTGACAAATACATTGCAATGATCCAAGACTTTTTTCAGGTGTTTGAAGCCCTGAATCAACATGTCTTGGACTCCCACGGTGAATTGGCAACGTGGGAGACCCAATTGGTAAGGCTTGATATTAACCAAGGTGATAAAGAAAAGTCGTATGACGTGGCGCAGATTGCCGGCATGCTTAACTTTTCTGAAGATGCAGTAAAATCATTCTTAGTGATATACAGCTTCTTAAGTAACAATCTTTATGATCTCATTGGTAATCGTGAATACGAAGATTGGGGGACGGACGGCGATAGCCTACAAGTTGAGTACTCTGATCTTACTATTGAATCATTTTATGCCGATCAAATTGCGCCACTGATGGAGCGAAGAGTGTACTTCGAGTGGACATTTGATGCGTTACAACGGTCGTATGATGAAATGATGGCGATTAGCCACGGTAGAATAGCTTAGCCGTTGGTTAAACAGTTAAGTTAATATAAAAACAAAAGCCGCTCGTTTTAGCGGCTTTTGTTTTTAGGGCTTTCAAGTATTTCTGTTTCCTCTTCTTACAACTCTTGAATTAAAATCTATTGGCTTATCACGTATTGTGATGATGAGCGATTTACTTGTTAGAAGAACAAACATGAAAAAGACAATCTCAATAATGGTATTGGCAGTGGCGCTGGCTGGCTGTGATGACGCAAGCAAAGCCATTGACCAAGCACAAGAAGCAGCAAACAAAGCGATTGATACGGTTCAAGAGCAGATGGAATCGGTAGAAGATGCATTCAATCTCGATCAGTTTGGTGATGCTGCTGAATCTGCAGAACAGTTAGCTGCATCTGTAGAGGAAGCGATGAATGTGGATTTCAGTGATCCACAAGCCTTGATTGAAGCAAAAGAGCATATTGCCAACGCATACGCTTGTTTGGTGGAAGCGTCTTCAGAGTCGACGGTGGATAAGGTGATGGATAAAGTAATGTCATCGATCGGTAGTGAAGAAACCAAATCTTTGATTGAAGAAGGCATCGAAAAAGCGCAAGCCGCCAAAGAGTGTGTGATGTAATCGAACCGGAAAATGAAATACCCATGGCATGTGTCGTGGGTATTTTCCTTTTGCCAGCTATTCGAGCCTATCTTCTTCGTCCTGCATCTTGAAGTCACTTGGGTATACAGACTTTATTTCTACATTTTTACTTTTATTGGACCGTGAACTTTCGTTTTATATGCACTTTCATTCGGATGAAAACAGTTCACAACAGGATGATATCCTGTCATCAGAAGTGAAAACTTAAGTTTTGTCGATTTTGTCGTATTTATTATCCAGATGAATACTAAAAAATCCTGTAACGCAAATATCGCCACAAAATCATAGCCTTACATTTGAGGCGATAGCTTCTTACCACTTATACGTGCTTCATGGTTGTTTTCACCCAGCAAATTTTACTCATTGTAAATGATAATAATTTGCAATAGCGTTCACGAAATATTCATGTTTTGTGGACGAACTATGTTGGCGGTAAAGAAAACGACGTTCTCAACACTCTTGGTGTTACTTGTCTCTATTTATTCTTCTTTTGCCTTTGCGATTGACTATGACAGTGCGGTCAACGACATTGCGCAGCGCTTAGATAAAGCATCTCAGCTTTATGAACAAGGCGATAAAGACCAAGCAAAAACAACAGTACAAATGGCGTATTTCGAGGTGTTTGAAAGCCTAGAAGGTCCGGTACGGATTAATTACTCACAGCAATACGCGTATCAATTAGAGGCGAAGTTTGGTGACATTCGCAAGTTAATCGTTGCGGGAAAACCAGTTGATGAAGTGGATACGGAAATCAATTGGTTGAAAAAAGAAATTCTGGGTCTGCCGGAGATCTTGGCGTCAGGTCACCAACTTAAAGCTGAAAACACCAATCTACATACCGAGGATATCTTGCCGTTTTGGCGTGAAGCGGTCACAAGCATCGACACCCAGCTCAATGCGGCTTTGACTGAATATCGTGAATCTGGCGAACAACCAGAAAGCGCAGCAGAAAAACAACAACGTGCATTCGATTTAGTGCAACAAGCGCAGTTCAAAGGGTACAAAAATACCGAGCTGGAAATCGCTATTCGGTTACATCGATCTGCAGAGCGTTCGGCAGAATACAACGCGGCGTTCCGCTCTATTGCCAAAATCACCAAGCAACCTTTTAATCAACAAAACCTGATCCGATTTGGGTATGAGTTGTCGACCTTGGTTCAAGGGTTGAAAGACGAATTACCGGGTCTGCCAGCGACACGCGATTTCCAAGTTCCTGATACTGCGAAGAACGCCGATACAGCAGTTGCTGCACGTGATTGGAACCCAGTCGTCAGCGATATCATGACTGCGATTGATGGCGCTATTGATAGCTATAAACATGGTGACAAAACGGCGGCTATTCTTGCGGTACAAGACGCTTACTTCGATCATTTTGAAGCATCAGGTATGGAAAATGCGGTGGGGTCGAGAGACAGCGCATTCAAATCAGAACTTGAAGGCTACTTCACCCGTATTGTCAGTATGCTAAAGGCAAACCAAGCTCAGGCTGATATTGACCAGCAAGTGCAAAAGCTAAAAGTAGGCTTGATGGATGCAGCAGGCAATCTATCTGAAGGCAACTTGAGTTGGTGGGCGATGTTGATCGCGAGCTTCACCATTATTTTCCGTGAAGGATTGGAGGCGCTGCTTATCGTTGCCGCCATTACCGCTTACCTGATCAAAAACGATGCCTCTGACAAGCTACATGTTGTCAAAAATTCGGTCGTTGTTGGTCTTATTGCCAGTGCGATCACCGCGGTATTGTTCCAGTGGCTATTTGAAAACTCTGGCGCAAGTCGAGAGCTGCTTGAAGGCATCACCATGTTGATTGCTGTTGTCGTGCTGTTCTCTATGAGTTACTGGCTGCTTTCCAAAGTTGAAGCCGTTCAATGGAAGCGCTACCTCGAAAGCAAACTTGCCACGTCGATCACCACAGGTTCTCTCTTTGGTTTATGGCTGGCGAGCTTCCTAGCGGTTTACCGTGAAGGTGCAGAGACGGTCTTGTTCTACTTTGCTTTGGCGGCCGATACCAACTCTCAAACCATGATCGCCCTGATTGCTGGATTCGCTATTGGTGTGCTACTGCTCGCGGTGATCTTCTTTGTCATGCGCTATAGCGTGGTCAAGCTCCCTCTGAAACCTTTCTTCATCTTTACTGGCGGATTCATGTATCTGATGGCGTTTGTCTTTGCGGGTAAAGGTGTCCTAGAGCTGATTGAAGGCAAGTTATTCCAACCGACATTAATTTCAGGCGCGCCAGAGTTTGCTCCGTTGGGCATTTACCCATACATGGAAACTTTGCTGCCTCAACTGGCGCTTATCGTGGCAGCAGTCTTTGCGCTCATCGTAATGAAAGCAAGAAGTAAGCGAGATCTTGCTCAGCAAGCTCGTTGTTAAACATGAAAAAATCTTTGTAAAATCAAGTAAGTAAAGGACATTACTATGTTGAATAAAAAACTCATCGCTACCGCAGTGGCTGCTTCAGCTCTATCAGGTATGGCTATGGCAAATGATCTACCTTTCGTTGAGCACCCAGCTGGTGAACCTCTTGAAATGAATGGTATGGAGATTGCTGCTGTTTACCTTAAGCCCGTTACGATGGAGCCTCAAGGTATGATGCGTGCAGCTTCTAAATCGGAAGTGCACTTAGAGGCAGACATCCATGCTCTTGCTGGTAACAAAAACGGCTTTGGTGCGGGTGAGTGGATCCCTTACCTAACCATTAACTACACGTTGAAAAACGTCGATACCGGTAAAGTGCAAGAGGGGACCTTCATGCCGATGGTGGCAGCAGATGGTCCTCACTACGGCTCAAACATCAACATGTTAGGTGTGGGTAACTACGAGCTTACATTCCACATCGATCCACCGTCAAAAGCGGGTTTGCTACGTCATACGGATGAAGAAACTGGCGTTGGTCGTTGGTTCAAACCATTTGATGCTCAATACAAGTTTAAGTACGTAGGCATTAAGTAACCTTCCTTACGTAACAACCAGGCTGCAGTTTGTGGTCTGGTTGTTCTGGTTTTTTGAGTGACTTATCTGTCTGATGCACTGTGCATGAATGGTCAGTGGTAAATATGAGCTTCTATCTTTCTCACGTCTTACTCGTTTTTTTGCTCCCTGCGATGCTATTTGGTGTGCTGTGGGCTGCGCAATCTAACACTTTGTATAAACACCAGATTGGGTGGTTTGTGCTTGCGGTGCTTTCCGGTTCTGCACTGTTTCATCTACTGCCATTTAGCCAAGTGAATGTACTTATTATTAACAGTGTTTATCTTGGCGTTATCTTCCTGTCGGTTTTACTTGGTGCCATATGGCGATTGCCTTCGGTCTTATTGGTGTGCCTGCAAAGCGTAACGGTCTTTCTATGCAGTTTTGTTTGGGCAAAAGAAGCCAAGCTCACGATGTTGAGCACAACCAACGTTATTAACACCGAGCTGATTTTAAACATCAGTTCTGTGGTTCTAGGATTTGTCTTGATTGCACTAATCAAGATCGCGGTCTCTTTGACGACCAAATCCCTATCCAAGATGGCTCGTAATGCACTTTGTTTACTGTTGTTAGTGCTGGCAGCATTGCCCCTCTCTGGCGAGATTATCCTGGCGTGCATGAAGCTGGGGATTCTTGGTCTCGATAAAGGTTTACTGTCTTACGTATCTAAAGTCACCAACTTCTCTTGGATTCTGTCTTACGCCGTACTGGTATTAGTTTCAATTTGTGTGACTGTCTTTTTCGTTACTCAGACTCGACCACTACAAGAGCAAGTGAAGCAAGCTGAATCCGCGATTGAACGACGCAAACATCAAGCGGCTTTGAATTCAGCTCAACGTAAAGTGCGTTTTAATATTGCGACTATTGCTACAATTCTGATTGCGCTGCTTTTCTGGGATCTTGTCGCTTCTCAACCGATTCGTCGTTCAGAAGCGCAGCGTATTGAAGTGGCAGCCGATGGCGCTGTCCATGTCCCTATCTCTGAGCAATTAATCGATGGAAAACTGCACCGATTTGAATGGGTAGCAAGCGATGGCAAAGTGGTGCGCTTTTTCATCATTGATCGTTTTGCCGGTGAAGAGAAGTTTGGCGTTGTCTTTGATGCTTGCATGCTGTGTGGTGATGCAGGGTACGCGCAAGTTGGCGATCAAGTGGTGTGCTTGGCGTGTGGCGTACATATCTTTATTCCTTCGATTGGTAAGCCTGGTGGGTGTAATCCAATCCCTATTCCTAAATGGACCGTCGCGAATCATGAAATCGTAATTTCGAAGTCAACCCTAGAAAGCGGTCTGAAATATTTTAGTGACGTGGTGGAAGTCATGGCGACAGATCCAGTCAATGGCGAGAAGATCAGCAATATGGAGGCTGAGCACAGTTATTCATTCTCAGGAAAGACCTACTTCTTTACCTCTGAGCAATCTTATGACGCTTTCCGTGATGATCCATGGAAATACGCGGACGTTGAACCGCTAAATCCGTTAGGAGAGTAATCATGTTAATCAGAATGCTTCGTCAGTCATGGCGACATGATACCAACCGAAAATTACTCGCCGTCGTTACGGTTTTTCTCGCGGCGAGCCTAATCTCAGCGCTGCTGGCTATTTCAATCAATATCGGTAACAAGATGTCGATGGAGATGAAAAGCTATGGTGCCAACATTGAAATCTCTCCTGAAGGACAAGTAAAGCTGCCAGATATTTTGGCGAAGAATGTCAACAAGTTGGAAAAAGAAGACTTACTTGCAGAGAGTGAACTGCCCAACATCATGGATATCTTTTGGCGCAATAACATTATTGGTTTTGCTCCATTTGTACGTGGGCAAGTTAAAGCGCCTGAGTTCAATAAAACCGTCAATATTATCGGTACTTTCTTTGATAAGAACCTGCCTGTTTCTGACGATGGCAAATACCGAACGGGTAATAAAACCATCTCGACGTATTGGCATGTCGATGGTCAATGGCCAGATGATGAAAAAACTCAAGCCTTGGTAGGGCAGTCATTGGCGCAAAAACTGGGTCTTAAATCTGGTGACAAGCTTGAGTTGCGCGGCATCGAAAACCGCACATTGTCAGTAACGATAACGGGTTTACTGGAAAATGGCACGACGGATGAGAACGCAGTGTTACTGCCGCTGAACCTTGGCCAGAAACTACTGGGTTTGGAAGGACGAGTACAATCGGTAAAAGTCTCAGCATTGACGGTGCCGGAAAACGCACTATCAAAAAAAGCACGTGAAGATTTGGAATCGCTCGATTCGGATGAATATGACCTTTGGTTCTGCACGGCGTTTGTCTCCTCAATCTCTTTCCAATTAGAAGGCGCGATGAATAACGCAATGGTGAAGCCTTTGTGGCAGGTTGCCGCTTCAGAAGGCATGGTGATTCATAAGATCCAAAGCTTATTATTTGTTGTGACATTTGCCGCCTTGATCGCTTCTGCGATGGGGATCGCCTCATTAATGACCAATGCGATATTGCAGCGAGCCAAAGAGATTGGTTTGATGAAGTCCCTTGGTGCTCACAACTGGCAAGTGTATGCGTTGTTCTATTCTGAATCGATGATTTGTGGCGTGTTGGGCGGCTTACTTGGTTGCCTTGCCGGGTGGGGACTATCCAAAGTGGTTGGTTATGCACTGTTTGGTTCATCCATCTCTTTTGATTGGATCATCGTTCCAGTGGTGCTGTTTATCTCAACCCTAATTACAGTGTTAGGTACTTACTTCCCTTCACGCAGAATTGCTTCTCTCTACCCAATTGAGGTGTTGTATGGCCGCAAATAAATCTTCCTCTATGCTGCTTACCTTAGTTTGGCGTTCATTGAGATTACGTGCGCAACGTGTTCTCGTGGTGTTTATGGCGTTGACGGTTGGCGCGGCAATCATTACTGCAATGGCAGGGGTCTACTTCGACATTAACCAGAAGATGAGTCATGAGCTACGAAACTACGGAGCGAACTTTTTTGTAGGACCGGACGCGACAGCGACATTAACGACAAAGCAATACCAACAGATCAAAGCTGAGGCACCTAAAGACAGTTTAATTGCTTCCAGCCCATATCTGTACGGCATGGTACAAGCCGAGCTAGAGAAAATTGTCTTAATGGGTATCGACTTTTCGCAGTTGAAAAAACTGGTTCCTTATTGGCAAGTGGAAGGTCGATGGATTGGTGTCTCTTTTGATGATCGGAATGTCATGATCGGAAAGAAACTGGCAGAGAAATTAGAACTCAAAGTTGGCTCTGACCTGACGGTCTACAACAAAAGTGACCGTTATACGTTCAAGATTAAGGGCATCATTGAGTCAGGTTCGGATGAAGATAACTACCTAATTGTAAACCTACCGTTCGTACAAAAATGGTTGAACAAAGGGGATGAAATCAATTTTGCCATGTTCAGTCTAACGAATGATAAAGGTCAGGTAGGGCAGTTTGAATCGACTTTGAAGCAGCAGTACCCAGACTTGCTTGTTCGTCCTATCCGAAAGGTGTCAGCATCGGAAGGTAAAGTACTCAATAAGATTAAGCTGTTAATGGGCATCGTCGCTTTGGTCATTTTAGTGTTGTCTACCTTATGCGTGAATACAACCATGACGTCGATGATTTCTGAGCGACGTTATGAGTTCGCACTACAAAAGTCTTTGGGCGCATCCAATCAATCCATTACTCGTCAGATTGTTGTTGAAACTCTTGCCATTACCTTTGCTGCAGTTATTGCAGGGTTGCTAATCGGCTATGTGTTAGCGCAATTTCTTGGACACTCGGTGTTTAACGCCACCATTGATTTACGTTTCCCTGTGCTGGTTATCACTAGCTTACTTTCTTTCGCTGCGGCTTTAGTGGCTGCAACGCTTCCAACCATCAGAGCCATTCGTATCGATCCGGCTAAAGTGCTCAAAGGAGATTAACCATGTCAGATTACGCTATTAAGACCGAAGGCTTATGCAAGGTTTTTGACCAAGTTCATGCGTTGGACGACATCAATATTGAGGTCAAGAAAGGGGAGTTTGTTGCCATTATGGGCGCGTCGGGCTCAGGTAAAACGACCTTAATGAATATCCTCAGCTGTTTGGACAATCCGACCTCAGGCAAGGTGTTCCTCGATGGTGAGGAAGCGGACAGCCTAGATGAAGAAGGGCGACGAGCATTTCGAGCAGAGAAAATCGGTCTGGTCTTCCAGCAGTTTCATCTCATTCCTTATCTCACTGCTCTGGAGAACGTGATGCTTGCGCAGCATTACCATAGTGTGCCCGATGAAGAAGCAGCAAAGCGAGTGTTAGAACAAGTAGGGCTAGGGCACCGCTTTGAACACTTGCCGAGTCAGCTTTCTGGTGGTGAGCAGCAGCGTGTATGCATCGCTCGCGCGATTGTGAATGAAAGCCCGATCCTGTTTGCTGACGAACCCACTGGTAACTTGGACGAGGAGAACGAAAAAATCGTCCTCGATATTTTCCAAAAACTCCATGCACAAAACCGAACCATCATTATGGTCACCCACAACCCAAGCTTAGGTCAGTACACGGACCGAATCATCCGCCTCCAACACGGCAAGTACATCGGAGAGGAGGTGTTAGATGTGGCATAAACGCCGCTACGTGATCGCGCTGTTAGCCATGCTTGCGCTATTTGGTTGTAAAGACCAAAAAGCACAAATCGGGCAACCGAGTCCTGATATTGCTGCAATGAATGCGGCGCAACAAACGGTAAGCCTTGAAAGCTATCAAGGTAAGAAAATTGTTCTGGAATTTTGGTCTTCCACCTGCGGTGCGTGCATTGCCATGATGAAGAAATGGCAAGACGTATATGCACGTCGAAGCGATGAAGTCGCAGTGATAGCGATTAACATTGATGACTACGAGGTCGACTTAAATGAATACGCCACCAAGTATGGGTTTTCATTTCCGATGGTGAAAGATCAATTGGGCATCACTAAAGAACGTTTCTCTATTGGGGTGACACCCACAACTTACCTCATTAATCGCGATGGAAAGCTGGTGGACATGCACATCGGCTATTCAGCGAGTATGGATCTGGACAAGGTCATCTCTCAACTTTAATCATTTTAGGAATCAACCAAATGTTACTTACAAAATTCCGCCCGTTTTTGACCGCTCTGATTACTGTCTTTGCCATGATGTCTTCTGCTTGGGCGACTGAAAACTTACAAGAAAAAGTACAAATTGAATCACCAGTCATCTTTCAGTTAGCCAGCGGTGCAAAGGGAACGGGGTCGAAAATGACCATTCACAATAACTCAGATGAAGCTTTAGTCATCAATGGCTTCAAAGTGGATGAATTCGACAAGACCATGCTACACGGGACGAAGTATGAAGCGGGTAAGCGCAAAATGTTTATGGTGAAAAGCATCACTATTCCTGCACATAAAAAACTCGCGCTTACGCCAAATACACACCATTTCATGATGTTTGGTCCAAAGCGTGAATTAGAACTTGGTGAGTACCTGACGATGGTAGTAAACACCAATCAAGGTGACTTCAAAGTGATCGCGCAAGTGGTGCCTCGTAAACTGAAATAAGGTGGCTCAATGAAAGTACGAATAGGTTTGGCGCTGGTCGCAGCAGCGTTGTTTAGTTTGAGTGGTTGTTCTGAACCCGAGCAAGCAAAGAAAGAGCCACCTAAATTGACGCAGTTGGATCAGCGTCTTACCCTCGCGGAATCGGCAGGGTTAATGGACAAGCGTATGCCGATGAAGAAATTGATGGAGCAATATGTATCGGTTGAAGCCGTCGACCTTGATAGCGGTGAATATCGCGATGCCTCCATGAGTGTAGACGAGTCATTCTCTGCATTTCCCATCGACCCAAGTAATGCAGTAAAGCTTTCTTCTCGTGATGATCTTGCTGGGATTAAAATGCGTGAAAATAGGTTGCCTGTGTATTTGATTAAAGATGATAACGGGCAAGTCTCTCGAATTGTTTTGCCAATCCGTGGTGAAGGTAAGTTTGGTTTGATTTATGGCTACTTAGCCCTCTATAGCGACAACTACCACATTGCGAGTCTGTCGTTTTACAAACATGGGGAGAGCGCAGGATTAGGGGCGGAGATTACCGATAACGCTAACTGGACAAAGCAGTTCAAAGACAAGCCTTTATTCGACCATGGTCATCCATCGATTCGTATCGTACAGGAAGGGCGCAATACACAAGACGCTTACTCTGTCGATGGAATCAGTGGGGCAACCTACACCAGCCAAGGCGTTGAACACGCGATTAATTTTTGGACCGGGGATCTTGGTTTTGGCGAGTTCTTACGCCAATACCGAAATTAAAAAGTTTGACTATTCATAAGGCAATTTAAACTCTGCGCTCAAGGAGAAAAGGTGATGGCACTTAGAAGAGGTCAAGTTTCAGAAGAACAACTGATGTTATTGATTCAGCTTACTAAAATTCGCTCAACAGTATTAATAAAAGCACTTCGAATGCACTTAGTCGAAGGAAAAAGCCAGCGCTTAGCCACTGAAACGGTGGGTATCAATCAGAGCTTTCTCAGCGTTCGTTTACGTAAGCTTCGAGATGTTGAGTCGACGGTTCTCAAGTTAAGGAAGTTTTATTAAGTGCCCACCACTTTTTAGTGACGCCTCTGCATTCAGCGACCATGCTACTTTTATTCACTATAAGGCTTTGAACAACAACGGTGGCGTGAGTATACCCAAGTAACGTCGAGATGCTAGGTTCAGCGAGAATGACTTGGTTTGTAGACGCGGCGGCGATTTAAAGATCTAGTCATTCTAAATCAAGAATCGGCAACAAAGTATACAAGCCAAGGCAGCTCGCCCTTTGGGAGCGTGTCATTGACCCGATTGCTGCGTCAAACAACTTGGAAAGAGCTAGCTATTACACTGCGTTGTTTTCCTTACTCTCGAATCAATGACAGCGCTCTGAATCCTGCATCTTGAAGTCACTTGGGTATAACAGCACAGCGTGAGGGTACAACAAAAAGGGGATATGACTATCCCCTTTACTGTTTCTACTTACCCATTAGCTCTTGGGTAAAATAATCCATACAAAGCTGTTGGGCTTGTGGTTTGATACTGACCTGCTCGTTCTCTCGCAATGCTAAGTAGAGTTCAATGATCTTTTGGAATGCGGGAATAAGGGCGTCGCGTTCTGGCATTGCAACGGTCTGCTTTAACTGTTCACTAAACTTAGGCAAACGGGATTCAATCTTCCTTACACCTGAAGGGGTTAATCCTTGTTGCTGTAAAGCCAGTGGTGATATGGCAACCGAACGAAGGAAAGACAAGAACTCAGCTGCTTCAAAATACTCACCACGCGCAATTTTGGTCGCGCCATAATGGACCCAAATCCAAAAGCGGTCTTCAATCCATTGCGGATCTGGTTGAGGGTAATGGGGCTGCGAAGTGGTGAAGACTTGCGATAATTGACCATCGCGCTCCCAAAGTACTTTTGTATGATCCACGCGTGCTGCTGCATCCTGCAGTGCGACAAATTTGAAATCAACGTGAATGGCATCAGGTGCATAAATCGCGATGACCAACCTTGGTTCTCCCACGTGCTCACCAGTGAACGCCGCGACTTGTCCTTCTACCTTATCGATAAGTGCAAAGCGTTCTGTCATCACCGATTCCACATCATCAGGGTTGATGGCGATAACCAAGTCCAAATCACTGTATTTATCCATTGAATCAGAAGCATAAGAGCCACTCGCTCCAATGCCGAGGATGCGTTGGTCGGCAGTAAATACCGCAAGAATCTTTTTTAGAAGCTGTTCATGAGCTTGAGGGAGCGTGCTTGAGAATTTCATATTTTACCTATTAATCATGGTTGATATTAGAACCATCAGGAGATGGTTAGTGCGGTAAAATTAGCGCAGCATTACAATATGGCGTTAAGTGCTAAAAGAAGCAAGAAAAACCGGCTTGGAAAAGCCGGCTAATAAATTACTTCAGTGAGTTGTGGTGCATAAATTGATCATCAATGCCTTTGAGCTTCATGTCGTCCATGATGAAATTCACCGTATTCAATAAGCGCTGTTCGCCTTTCGGGATAAGGTAACCAAATTGACCTTTGGTGAACGGGTCTTCACAGCGTGCGGCTTCTAAACGCTCATCGGTGACTTGATAGAATAGACCTTCAGGTGTCTCGGTAACCATCACATCCACTTTGCCCGTAGCGACAGCTTTCGGCACATCTAAGTTATTTTTGAAACGAGTAAAGTTGGCATCTTGCAGATTTGCATCGGCGAATTTCTCGTTGGTGCCACCGATGTTAACGCCTACACGAACGGATGCTTGGTTTACTTTATCCAACGTGTTGTATTGCTCGGCTTTGCCTTTTGCGACCAAGAAACACTTGCCAAACGTCATATAACCCTGAGTTTGTTCTGCATTCAATTGACGTTGCATCTTACGTGTAATACCGCCCATCGCGATGTCATATTTGTCTTGGTTAAGGTCTGTCAGCAGGTCTTTCCAAGTAGTACGAACCAGCTTTAGCTCTACGCCTAACTGCTCGGCGATGTGTTTCGCGACATCAATATCGTAACCAGAGTAACTTTTGCCGTCATAGTAAGAAAAGGGTTTGTAATCGCCAGTTGTACCGACACGCAATGTTCCTGATTTTTGAATGTCTTCTAGCTTGTCGGCTTGAGCGACGCCAGAAACTGCAAGTGCTACGGAAGCAAGTAATAATGTTGTTTTTTTCATTGTTGTTGTCTGATTTGTTGTGTTTGAACGAATTTTCAAACTAACAGGAACCGCAGCAAAAACAGATCAAACCAATCGAAAAAAGCGTAATTTTTCAAAAATAATTTTTTGTCTTGAAAGTGATTGCATTTGTCTCTTTATACGTAAGAAGAGCAAGGTTTTTTGTATGAATGGCAGGGCGTTATGAATCGGATTCATCCTAAGAAATTGCTTCGTAGTAAATGGACGGCGGCACAACCCGTAAATAAAGAAAAGCACTTTATCATTTCAGAAATGGAGTTTGATGAAGAGGGCAATGTCGTGAGGTGTGTGATTGAGGCGGTTATGACCAAGCGAGAGCATGAATTAGATTGGCATGATCTAAAAGATACACAGCAGTGGCGACAAGGATGGAAATAAGCCGTTGGAAACCCAAAAACGAGATGGAGTTAGAAAAGTGATGAATATGAGTAGGTTCGTTGTAGAGACTTTGCTATTAATGGAGTCGTCACTCTACTTATTCAAACACAAGGTAATGCCATGATCGATTTTGACAGTTCCTCGGTATTCAAGCTTAAGCCAATAGAAGTCTCTAAAGTTCGCGACGATTTTCACAAGTTCTTAATTGACGGTGAGACCGTTTTTGCTGGCTTTAAAACCGTCCGTGACCAAGTGGTGTTCACCAACAAGCGTGTTATCGCTGCTAACGTTCAGGGCATCACTGGCTCAAAAGTGGATTACACGTCGCTTCCTTATAGCAAGATAAATGCTTTCTCAATTGAGACATCAGGCACGTTCGATTTAGACTGTGAGATTGAGTTCTTTCTCAGTGAGGTTGGGCGAGTGCGCTTTGAGATAAAAGGCTCGTTCGACCTAATCTCATTCAATAAGATGATAAGCGAGTATGTGCTGGCTTAATGAGCCTCAATGCCATATATATAGATAGCCAACAAGGAAGCAAATATGCTTCCTTTTTTGTTCTTGTACTTGGGTATATTAAGAACGGGTAGATAAGTTTGCTGTTTGAATCACTGCGCTGTCGCCAAATGACAAGACAAGCGATGGTGTTTTCTTTACCTTTCGGCTTTTTGAATGATTGCAAAGGGAAGAAAATGACGGTTGTATTTGAGGGTGTTCCTCTTGTTCGAATAGAGTGGGTTCACGATCTGGCAGCGCTTTTCGACAACAGTAATATCGATGTGCATCAGCTTATTAAAGTAAGCAAAGCCCCTGAAGACATTCAAATGTCAGACGTTGAGTTTTTGCCCGAAACCATACTTAGAAATCTGCTTTTAGCGTTCGGAGAGTCTTGCCCCACCGACGAATTTATTCACACCATTTGGACCTTGTGTCGCGATTTGTATGTGCCCAAAGTGTTAGCACAGTTAGCCCTTACGCCGACAATGACGGTCGCTGAAGCCATTGAGGTATTCTGTCATTCGATGCGCCGATATTCGAACAATACACGCCTTGGCTTGGAGCAATACCACGATCGCATATGGTTTGCGAGGTACAAAGATGGGGAAAACCAACCTTGGTATCAATATGCTGAGATGTTTAGTCTCATTTTTATGGATGAACTGGTTGCTGCACTTGCAAACTATCGGCAGCAAACCGTAAGTGTGAGTGTGAAGAGCACCAATATGGAACGCTTCTTTGATTGCCGGCAATTAAAGCATGTGCAGTTTTACACCAACCGAGCGGCAACGGGTATCCAGCTTGATGACGCCGTGTTAAACAAGACGATTTGTATGCCGAACAAAGGGCGATTTGATGGGAGTACCGATCTCAGTGAAGTGCCAACCTCGTTTGTTTCCTCGTTTGGTTTTGCGATTCTTCCCTATATTTCTTTTGGGCGATTTTCCATTTTGGAAGCGGCTCAAATTTTGGGTATTCATAAACGAACGTTACAGCGACGTCTGCATGATTGTGAGGTGACGTACAGCCAAGTGATGGAATCATTGCTGCTGGAGCGCAGTTTATCTCTGCTCAAAAACTCCACTTTTTCTATCACGACCATTGCAGCATCCTTGGGCTATGCCGATACCGCCAATTTCACTCGTTTTATTCGTCGGAAAATAGGCATCACGCCTTCTGCTTACCGCAAAACTTGAGGTTTGGGGTGTGGCGCTAATGTGCTTTTCACTCAGGGTCATCAATTCCATCTTGTGGCACAGGATGACAATTTATATTTCTCTCAATCAATAAGATGAAGGGCATCGAAACTAAAGAGAGAGAAACGAAAATGTCCCATCGATTCCATGAGTACCGTTCACCGCTTACCCAATCCTTCGAGCACGCCGTCGAGTACTTAGAGTCATTAAATGAACGACCTGTCGACAAATGTGTGACATCCCAGGAACTGAGAAAAGCGATTGGTGGTGCGCTGCCAACTACGCCAACGGATCCATCTGCGGTGATTGATGAGATGGTTAAGAACGTCGATGCCGGTCTGATTGCAACAGGTGGTCCTCGTTTCTTTGGTTATGCAATTGGTAGTTCTTTCCCTGCATCATTAGCGGCAGATTGGCTAGTAAGCGCGTGGGACCAAAACGTACCGTATTACGTTGCTAGCCCTGCGTTGTCAGTGGTTGAAGAGACGGCCGCTGAATGGATGACTCAACTACTCGGTTTGGCGCCTAACTCTGGCATTGGCTTTACTTCTGGCGCGCAAGAGGCAATTTACACCAGCCTTATCACTGCTCGTAATGCACTATTGCAACGTGCAGGTTGGGATGTGGCTGTTCAAGGTATGTATGGTGCGCCGCGCATTAATGTGGTTGTAAGTGATCAAATTCACTCAACGATTAAGCGTGCTCTTTCAATGATCGGTATTGGTTTGGAAAATATTGTTAAGGTGCCGACAGACAACAACTTACGCATTATTCCAGACAACTTAATGGAAACGATCACCGCACTTGAAGGACCAACTTTAGTTTGTGCGCAAGCGGGCTGTATCGACTCTGGCGCTTTCGATCCTTTCCACGCGCTTGCTGACGCTGTCGCTGCGCATGGCAATGCATGGTTACACGTTGATGGTGCGATTGGTTTGTGGGCGGCTGCAAGTGCAACACATCGTTACCTTCTTGATGGTATTGAAAGAGTCGATTCCATCGATACAGATGGTCATAAGTGGTTCAACATGCCTTATGACTCGGGCATGGTCATTGTGAAGGATGCAGGTTTGCTGGCTCAAGCGATGGGAGGCAGCAATATGGGGGATTACCTGAACGATGCGATGGATAAACCAGATCGTAATGCCATTAATTTTGGCATTGGTGCTTCGCGTCGTGCACGCGGTGTACCTGTCTACGCTGCGTTTAAATCGCTTGGCAAACAGGGCATTGAAGAGCATGTTGATCGTTGTACTTCGCTTGCACAACATATGGCAGAAAGGCTTTCAACGGTAGATGGCATTACTATTTTGAATGATGTTGTGTCCAACCGTTTTTCCGCACAGTTTGGTGAAGGGGATGAGGCGTATCGTAATGAGCTGACAGCACGCGTGGTCCATCGGCTACAGCAAGAAGGGACGCTTTACCCTTCTACTTCGGGTTACAAAGGGCTGAAAACTATGTTGTTCTCAGTGCTAAGTTGTCACACTTCTCTTGAAGATATCGACTTATCCGCAGAGAAAATCGTAAAAGCATATGTGCAAGAGAAGCAACGCATGGATGCTGAGTAACGTCTTCGAGCGCAAAAATTGAATATAAGCCCAGTTTTATACTGGGCTTTTTTATGTCTGTTCAATGTACTTAGGCATGCAATGACAATTAATCCTGTAGGGGTTTACTTATTCTTTTTGTATCACTTATCCCATTCAATAAGGATTCAGATATGAAATCAAAACTACTCACTTTTCCCTTTGGACTCACTCTTCTATTTGGAGTAGCTATTCTCAATGGATGTTCGAGCGCTAAGCCCGTCGACAGTCATCTTGTTAGTGCCTCAGGGGTTGATACGGCATTCTTAATCAGTAAAAAAGCCAGCTTGGTCGGGCAGATTGAATATTCAAAAGCCGACACAAAAAGTAGCGCTGCTCTTAATCAAACCCAAACCAATATCAAAGTTTTCAAGGATGAAGAAAATACGTTAACTCTCGCTCAGGTGAAGAGCTGCAACAACTGCAATTACCATTTAGAGCGTGGACATAAAGGCGTGTTATTCCCAATCGGAGACGCAAATCAACATACGTATATTGGTAGAAAAAAGCTCGCGAGCTTGTACTCAGAACATCCCATTTATGTGGACAAAATTCGTGATTTTATCCGTGCTAATCCTTCGCAAGTAGAACATGAAGAAGCTTGTATTGACGTGCTTGCGGTCTATTCGAAAACAAGTCGGATTGAGGTTGGAACGATCACTGATTGTGCGACTCCGCTAAAAAGCCACGCGATTAGAAACGTACAAATGGTGCCACTCGGTTGATATTCCGTTGGCGATGCTGCGATTAAGAGGGCGAAAACTCGTGAGACAATAGCCCCCGAGTTCATACCAAAAAGAAAAAATACAGGAAGAAGACAAACGCCAACAAGGTTGCAGATAACACTGGGTAGATGATGTAGGAGTCATGATTGCTGGTGCGCTGGTAGCAGAATGAGACCAGCAAGATGTTGTAAACAACGAGCAGTAAACTGATCATGGTACCGCTATTCAGGCTCAAACTTGATAACTGAGTAAGAAAGAATCCCAGCAATAGATAATCAAAAACGATTAGCCAAAGGAACGCTTTCTTTAGCGAATCATTGTTAGGCTTATTGGCCGCGGGTAATGGCATATCGAACTCAACTAAACAATTACTGCAATCATGATATTGGGGAAAAAAAAGGTCACGCAGAAGGAATGAAACTGGTGACCTTTTTGGGTTTAGAGGTCTTGAATCTTGGCTTTTTGATTGTCAGATTCAACAGAATAACGAATCACTTCTTGTCTTATCACTGGCTGGTTAAACTCCGCTTTCTGTTTTGCTTTTTCTAGCTCACTGTCTTGCTGGTCTCCGAAGAAGGTTTCTAAAACCTGAGCAGCGGGCGTAGTGAGAATAAACAACTCTATACGTCGGTTTTCGCTTGAATCTGGTTCATCCGGGTTAAGCAGCGCACGATCGGACATCCCCGTGACTTGCATGACTCGCTCATCAGGCATGCCACCCTCAACAAGTGTTTTTCTCGCAACGTCGGCACGAGATGCGGACAATGCCCAGTTTGATTGTCGACCAAAGTGCTTTTTGAAAGGTGTAGAGTCAGTATGACCACTGATGATCAATGGGTTGCTGATGCGTTCAAACACAGGTGCAAGCGCAAGCAGTAAATCTTCAAAGAAAGGGGTCAACTCCGCGCCACCACGACTGAACATGTGCTGCTTGTAATCATCTTGCAGTGCGATACGTAGACCTTGTGGCGTAATGGTTACGTTGACGTTACCTTGCGCGCTGATTTGACCTACCACTTCATCGATGACTTTCGCCAATAAAGCAAGTTGCTCTTGTGTGTCGAAGTTACCAGGGATCAGCGAGTCGATTTCTGGACCATCGCCATCACCTTGGAAGTACGAGCTCACGACATGATTCGAGTTGTGTTTACTTGGCACAGAAGAGTCCTGTGCCAAGTCGATTGGAGAGATACTTTGCGAGGTATCGAAAGGGTTACCGTAACTCTTATCGAAGACACTCGAGCTATGAAGGTGAGCCATAATGGCTTTGCGCTCTTCCTTGTCGACCACCTGCATGACCCAAAGTACAAGAAACAGCGCCATCAAAGCGATCATAAAGTCGGCAAACGCGACCTTCCACGCGCCACCATGAAACTCATCATGGTTGTGTGCTTTGACGCGTTTGAACACCACATGCTCTTGTTTTTGCATTATCCCTCCTGTTCAGATAGCCACTTCTCCATTTGGTTGAAAGTAGGTTTGATGTCTAACTGAATGTGTTTACGACCAGCATCGATAGCGAGCAATGTTGGCTTTTTCGCAACGTAAGCGACCAAAGTGGCGCGCACACATTCGAAAGCCGTCATGTTTCGTTTCACTCGCTGAGCCATGGCGTTACTGAGTGGATCTAAACAACAGTAACAACCAAAAATACCAATGAATGTACCGACGAGGGCCGCAGCAACGTGATAACCGATTAGGGCAATCGAACCATCAATGGCTTGCATGGTAATGATGATGCCACCAACTGCAGCAAGAATACCGAACCCAGGAAGTGCTTCTGCGGTGCGTTGCATAGAGCGCGATGGCAACAGCATTTCGGTTTGAATTGCTTCGATTTCTTGTTCTAACAGTCCCTCTAATTCATGAGGCGACATTTGTCCCATTGCCATTAAACGTAAATTATCAGTAATGAAAGAAATAAGACGATGGTCGTCACTTACTTTTGGATAAGCGAGGAACATAGAGCTCTGTTCTGGTGATTCAATATGTGAATCGAGAAACTTAAAACCGCGGCTGCGAGCAGTCTCTAGTAGATTGTTAAGCAGCGCCATTAACTCCATGTAGTATTCATATTCTTCGTCAGGACCTGAAATGGTTGCGCGCAATTGCTGACGCATTTCTTTCAAGACTTGCGGAGGGTTACCAATGATCAGTGAGCCAGCAGCGGCACCAATGATGATCATAAATTCAGCGGGCTGCCAGATTGCACCCAGATTACCGCCTGCCCACATGTATCCGCCGAAGACACACAACAGGACAGTAATGGCTCCAAAAAACTTTTGCATCTCGTGACTCCTAAGAGGACATTAATTGGTTAAGTTGTTTAAGCGCTTGTTTGTGCAACTGACAGATGCGAGGTGGTGTCAGGTCGAGCACGAGCGCGATTTCATGTAGGTTGAGTTCGTGTTGGTAAAACAAGGTCAGCAACAGTTGGTCTCGTTTTGGCATTTTGCCAAGAGCACTGTCTAAGCTACGACGTATATGTTCATGCTCCATACCGTCATATTGACCACCAAAGTGGCTGTCATTACCGCTTTCCATCAACTGATCGAGACTTTGCATTTCGCCTGCAAGCGCCGCGTTTTGACGGTTGTAGTAATCTTTCTCATCGGTGCCGAGGGCTTTGATGATCTCGGCATCGGTGGGCATTCTGCCAAGAGCACGAGTGAGATCTCGGGTTACGTCGTTCAGCTCATGCGCTTGCTGACGTGTCTTGCGCGATCGCCAATCCAATCGGCGTAGCTCATCGAGAATGGCACCACGAACACGACAAACGGCGAAAGCAGGGAAGTGTGGATCTTCCACATCCCCGTAACGACGACCCGCTTCGACAAGAGCAATTAGACCAATTTGTTGCATATCTTCGATGCTGCAATGAGACGTTGCATGAACACGCAGTTGGTTCACAACACGTTTGACCATGATCTGATGACGCTGCAATAGCGCATTCTCGTCAATCGGGCGAGACGGCGTGTTCACTTCCTCCGTCTCGGTATAACTTTCCTGTAAGTTCATCTCCAACATAGTTGTGCCCCGTTATTGCACAACGTATTTGGTTAGCAGAACATCATCGATATCACGCACGATGTCAGTTTTTGCGAATGCCAGTAGCAAGGTTTCTTTCACCTCACTTTGCAAAGTGTCGATAGCACCTGTTTGTTGTAGCTCATCGAATGTTTTATCGCTGAATAGCTTAAGCAATGAGTTCTGCACCATAGGCATGTAGTCATCGATGCTTTTGATGCGCTCAGGGCGACGTGTTTCTAAGGCTAGCTCTAACATTACAAAGTGCGTTTGTTTTTTACCTTTGATAGTCAATACCACTCTCTCCAACGGATGGAAGCTTGGTCCTTTACTCGTTGGTTGCTCGACCGCTAGAAAAGCCAGTGGGGAGTCCTCTAAATAATCGTTGAAACTGGACGCCGATGATACTGACTGTGCGCTTTTGTTTAGATACCAAATACCACCAATCACAGTGACTCCGGAAACGAGGGCACTGGTGATGATCATGGCGATAAACAGGGCGATCATTTGTTGTTTGGTCATAACCTTTTTCCTCGGTGATTCATTAGGCTTGAGTGTTTAGCCAATGCTCTGAATAGTTTGTTGTTGTATTAGATTGAAAGGTGTTGGATTCGCGAGCGGCAAAGATAGATGCCTCTTCTTGGTTGCCATCATGCGCGTGTCGCTCTTGACCTTGATCCGAGCCGACATTGACATCGACATGAACGAAGTTTTGCTCTTGAAGTTCCGTTCTTAAGCGTTCTGAAACTTGCATCAATGCTTCGCGTGTTACGGCGCTATTAGCGTTGATTTGCACACTTAAGCGATCTCCCTCGACACGAACCAATAGATCCAACTTACCGAGTTCTGGCGGATCGAGACGAATCTTGGCTTCTTGCAGGTTCTGCTGTGCTTGCAACGTCACGCGGTCTTGAAGTACTTGCATCATCTGCTCACCCCATTTACCAGTACTGGTATCGACACGAACTGCCGCCCATTCCGAGCCCTGAGCTTGGGTTGCTGCGAGCGGCGTCGTAGGATTGGTGTGCGCCGCATGAGCTGTCGGTGACTGCATTTGCGCATTAGCCGTCAAAGGCTGTCCCTGAACTGGCTGGTTAAGGAGTGTTTGCAAATCTGCTGCAGATACTTTGACCTGATTTGTGGTGCTAGCTTTAGCTATGCTTTGATTCTCTGACGTTGGCGTCGCCGCTCCCAGTGTAGAGTGTGGTTGAGTTGCCGTACTGGTTGCTTGCGTTGAGCCATTTATCGCTTTGGTCGTAACTTGACCAGATTCGCCTTGTTTGCCGGCTGCTTTCACCATGCCTTGCATCAGAGCTTGTGCTTGAGCTGCTAAATTGGCTGGTGTCGCTGGAGCTTGAGAACTGAGTAGGGCATCCACCGGGGCATCTTCAGAACTTGAACCTTGCTCGGTTGTTTCTGTATCGGCAGGCGCTTTAGGCAACGCTTGTGCATTCAAACGAAAGCCGGGTACAGGAACGTGACCGGATAGCGCTTCTTGCTGAGTTTGAGAAGATGATGCAGAAAACCCTTGCTCGGATCGTGCCTGCATTACTTTTCCATCTTGTGTTGGCTGAGAAGCAACACCGCCAGAAATTGAATTGGTTACCATCATTGTGTTAGCTCCATGGTCATTGCAAGTTGATACGCCATGGCTCGCTCTTGCTGGTTACTCACCGAACTCATTTCTTGCTCTAGCTCGCTGGTGGCTTTTTCTAACGTAGTAAAAGCACTCGCGTGCACTGCTTTCGCTCGTTGGATTTCCGGCGCCAGTTTTGGATCTTTCAAGAATGGCTTGTGGCTAATAAGCAGCTCTCGCAACTGTAAGTCGTAGCGCTTGAGAGCTCGCCAATCAGCCGTTTTAGTGGCGATTTGGATCAGTTTTGACAAGTGGCGAAATCGCTCTGGCGACACTTTATGCTTGCTGTCCAAAATTCATCCAACCTTCTCGAATGTTACCCATGACACGTTCAACGTTGTCTAAACGTGATGTGTCGTTTTGTACGCTGGTGTAGAACAGCTCTACTTGGCAGAAGTCGTAAAGTTGGCGTAAGTTATCAGCAATTTCACCGCCGTTCTCTTCGTCTAAAGCGCTGCTTAATCCAATGAGGATGTTCATGCATTTGTTAATACTTGCGCCTTTTTCCGCAAGTCGGTTGGCAGCTAGGTGACCGCGTATGCGTTCAACTTCATCGAGTAAGCCATCGATTAACATGACAACGAGCTGATGTGGGTTTGCTGATGCAGCTTGCGCATCAAGATCGACTTGCTGGTACGAGTCGTAGCCGGAATCCATGAGCATGAGTAGTTCTCCTAAAGCCTTAACCAAACAACGACTGGGTTTGGTTCATTTGCGTCATTAACGTGTTCATTTGGGTAAATTGTTTGATGTAGCGTTTGTACGACATCTCGTACTTGCGCTCTAACGTGGTTTGTTTATCTTCGATGCGTCCAAGGTTGGCTTGTAGTGCATCTTTGCGAGATTTGAATGTGCCAGAAGAGAACTTCAGGAAAGGTTCTGCCATGTCATCCAGTGAATCTAGAAGTGCACCATCGCCGTTAAAGATGGATTCTAGTGCGGCACTGTTGCTCTTTTGAGCTTCGTTGAACTTGGTTTGATCGACTTTCATTTTTCCTGAACGGTCTAACGTAATGCCGATTTCACTCAAACGCATGCCGCCGTATTCACCACGAACTAGGCTCGTAACTTGGCTTTCGATAGAGCGCATGGTTGGATCACTAGCAAGTACGCCGCGTGCTTGATCTTCGCCGCCTGTTTTGGTGTATTCGTCGATGGTTGAAATCAATGAGTTATATGCTTCAACAAACTTATCAACTTGTTCTTTTGTGCCTTCTGAATCTGTGCCTACTTCAAGTGCAATCGGTGTTTCACCTGACTTTTGCGCTTTTGTTACTGTGAGGTCGACACCATCAATCACGCCTTCAAAAGTATTGCTTGCGTTAGTTAGCTTTAGACCACTGCTTTCTGCACCAAGCCAAATGACAGCGTCTTGAGGTTTACTAATCTCAGTCGTGCTAGTGAAAGCATTTTCAAACCATGCTTCACCAGTACCCGATGCACTCACATTGATTGTGTTTGCGACACCTGTTTTGGTGCTAGATAACATGAAGTGAGTTTGACCATTAGAACGCACAAGTGTGGCGTTAACGCCAGGGTTATCGGCATCGTTGTTGATTGCACTAACCAGCTCGGTCATGGTTGCTTTACCGTCACCGTCGCTATCAACGGTTGATAAGTCCAAGCTCATGCTTTCACCGTTGATGGTGAAATCTAAAGAACCCACAGCAGGGATTTCTGTCGATGCATCCAAGCTCGCAGGCATACCCGTAGAGATCTGGTGTGAGGTTGCAACTTGCTCAACGAAGATCTGATAGTTACCCACCAAAGCTTTAGCATCGGCATCAGCAGTAAAAAAGCCTTCTTGAGATGTCGTAGCTTTGTTTTTGATAACGCTGTTGGTGCTGCTGTTCATCTCTTTAACGGCGGTGCGGAAGTCACGCAGAGCGGTTTCTACTTTGCCCAACGCCGTTAATTGAGATTGATACTTGTCTGTTTGTAGCTTGTAGCGTTGCTGAAATGGTTGAACATCTAACGTGGCGAATTGGGTTGCCATGCTTATTGGATCTAACGAACTCATGAGGTCGCTCCCTCTCTCATCTGTGGTTGGCGCTGCGAGCTGTCGCAGTGCCACTAATAAATTGTCTATCGCAAGATGCGTGCCTAATGTTTAAGTCTATATAAAACAATGCATTACGATGATTTTGTGTGGTTGGGAGGAAGCGGGTTTTCCACCTGTTGGTTCCGCTCTTCCCCCGAATACTCTTGGGGTTTCCCAAATAGAAGAGGCGACCAAAATTAGGCAAAGATTTAACGCAATACCCGAGTAACCTGAGAGGCTTGGTTGAGTGAGAATAAGTTGGGTATCGAGAGGAGAAAACGAGGCTATGAGGCTGTACGCATAGTGAGCGGATTTCGGGGTTTACTGCTAAGTGTTTCAGATTTTTCTGACCCTAATAAGAGAACTGTTTTTGCTATCTTATGCCCCTGCAATTTTTGTGGTTGCTATACCCAAGTAACCTCGAGATGCTAGGTTCAGCGAGACTGACTTGGTTTGTAGACGCGGCGGCGATTTAAAGGTTTAGTGGGTCTAAATCAAGAATCGACAACAAAGTATACAAGCCAAGGCAGCTCGCCCTTTGGGAGCGTGTCATTGACCCGATTGCTGCGTCAAACAACTTGGAAAGAGCTGGCTATTACACTGCGTTGCTTTCCTTGCTCTCGAATCAATGACAACGCTCTGAATCCTGCATCTTGAAGTCACTTGGGTATAACGTCCGGCTATTCCTCAATTAGATCCCAAAAAGAACGACAGTAATGAATGATTTTGTTTTTAGACTTATGAAGTGTGCCCGTGCATACGAAGCCTTCATTGGAACCAAACTACGCAGTAAACAGAGTATTAATGCTGAGGAGTTGGCGAGTATTCGTATTGAAGCGGTTTCGCGATTCCCTGAGCTTAAATCTTATCATCCGACTCATGGCGCGGAATCTGCGGAGCTTGAGCTGTTTAATAAGGTGCTGATCAACACCATGCTCAAAGCTGGATTTCGTGTCCCTGCCAATCAAAATAATGGTGCAAGTAGTATCTACATTCGTCGTTAATAAATCTTTTCGTGGCGGTTTTTCATTTATACCCAAGTAACCTCGAGATGCTAGGTTCAGCGAGACTGACTTGGTTTGTAGACGCGGCGGCGATTTAAAGGTTTAGTCGGTCTAAATCAAGAATCGACAACAAAGTATACAAGCCAAGGTCCTTACTATTTACAAAGAGTGCCCTTTGGGAGCGTGTCCTTGACTCGCTTTTTTAGTCAAACAAATGGCCGCGTCAAACAACTTGGAAAGAGCTGGCTATTACACTGCGTTGTTTTCCTTGCTCTCGAATCAATGACAACGCTCTGAGTCCTGCATCTTGAAGTCACTTGGGTATAGGTATAAATCAACCCTATGTGAACGAAAAAAGCCTCCCGGATGAATGGGAGGCTTAGAGCTTTCAGACGAACTAAATGTTGTAACCTTTTAGTTAATAGAAGGGGACTATTAACGTAGTAGCGACATTGCCATACCAGGCAGTTGGTTCGTTTGAGAAAGAACCGTTGTACCAGCTTGCATAAGCATTTGGTTCTTAGTCATGCTTGAAGATTCTGCTGCGAAGTCTGCATCCATGATACGGCCTTTCGCTGCAGTAGTGTTCTCAACCATGTTACCAAGGTTAGTCATAGTGTGTTCTAGACGGTTGATGTTCGCACCGAAGTCTGCACGAGAAGAACCAATCTTTTCAACTAGACCAGCAGCGCCACTGATTTTATCAAGAGCTGCTTTCGCTTTAGTAGCATCACCAACACCGTCAGTGATTGCTGCGTCAGCTAGGATATCCGTGATTTCAGTAATACCAGCGCTTGCGTCTACAGATAGTGTTTCAGCTGAAGATGAACCGATTTGGAATGATACTGCGCCTGCACCGAAGCCGCCGCCTTTAAGAAGGTTTTGACCACCGAACTTAGTGTTGTCAACGATGTTGTTAAGTTCTTTAGTTAGCTCTTGGAATTCTTTATCAAGAGATGCGCGGTCAGTAGCACTGTTTGAACCGTTCAACGACTGTGTTGCTAGGTCGTTCATGCGGTACACGATGTTAGTCATTTCGTCCATCGCGCCTTCCGCAGTTTGCATCATTGAGATGCCGTCTTGTGCGTTACGCATTGCTACGTTCATGCCACGAGTTTGTGCTTCTAGTCGGTTAGCAATTTGCAGACCTGCAGCATCGTCAGCCGCTGAGTTAACACGGAAGCCTGTGCTCAAACGCTCCATTGCAGTGTTTAATAGACCATTTGTGTTGTTCAGCGTGTTTTGCGTAACAAGTGAAGCGTAGTTAGTGTGCATAGATAAAGCCATCGTAAGTCTCCTTGGTTTTCAATATCTTTTCAGGCCTCGGGAATTTCCCTGCTCACTAACAAGAGGCGGTTAATTGGTTTTAATGATTAATTAGAAAGTTAAATATTTTTTCCAAATGGCTCATTTTGATGGTTTTTGGTGATGCCCATTCCAGAAAATCGCTGATTTAGGCCCAGTAGACCGTTAAATCGCCATCGCATCTACAAACTAAGTCCTTCATGTTTACAAACCAAATCAACCTCGCTGAACCCATCGTCTCGACACGACTGGGTATAAAAAAGGGCGAACTCTAAATTTAGAATTCGCCCTTATTGTTCTACGGCATTCTTATTTTATTCGTCATCAAACGATTGAAAAGACAGTGACGTAGGAATATCGCTGAAGTATCCGAAATAGTAACTCGCGCCTAATAAACGGTAGCGGTTGAGTTCTACTTGGCTTGCGACACGCCCTGCTACCCATGGAAATTGATTGCGACGTAGGAAACGAGCAATAGGCAAAAACGCATGTTGATCTTCTTTGTTTTCTATCGTCACAGATAACTTAATCATGTCTGGCTCGAAATCCACAATATGCTCAAAGTGAATTTGATTTGTCGCGATCTCGAACCAGAGTGCGAAGGCGTTTTCTTTGAGCTGCTCAACCAAAGTACCAACGCGTTCGTGTAAGCAGAGCGCTTTATCTGCTTGCAGAGATGGCTCGACATGTTGAAATCCTGCATTGTGAAACTGAATCATTTGCTCAAGAAAGTGCGCGCCAGGCTGCCAAAGCAGCGCATCAACATGAATTGGCACGACCACGTTGCTGATCAAATCGGGATGAAACGCTTCCAACTGAAATTGAGTTTGGCGAAGCGCGAGATACAAGCTGTAAAGATCTAAGCAAAACAGCATTTGCTCAGAAAGTTCAAATTGATACACGCTCTGCTCACCACGTGACCCAAAACGTAATGTGAGGTGTTGGTATTCCACCTCTCCTGTTTTCGTCTCACGAATTGCCTGACATGCATGCTGAATGTCATTGTGTTTGAGTGCATCAAACACCAGTTTATCGTCTTCCGTGACAATGTGTTCCTCAGCAAGGCAACACAAATAGTCGTACATCGCTTTGTTTGAGATGAGATTATCCAAGGTTACCTACCACGTTGATTTGTTTGTTTTCTGGAATTTCATTGTAAGACAGTACTGCCAACCCTTGGGTAAAGGTGCGGGCATAACGTGCCAGCAATGGTCGCAGTTGAGGCATCACCAGTAAAATTGGTGGCAGACCTTGTTGCTTAAGTTGTTGACGAATCAAGGGTAAATTCTGTTGGAACTGCCCAAGAATGTTTGGTTCGATCGGGAAACTGTCTAGCATGACCGTGCCTGCTGCTTGTGCTTGTTGCAGTGATGTCATCAACATCTGTTCGAGTTCGTCAGACAAGGCGTATACGTTCAACTCGTTTTTCTGACCAGCAACTAAGTTGACCAAGGTGCGTTTGAGTGCGCAACGTACGTCTGCAGCAAGCAAAATTGGATCTTTGGTGTTTTCCGATGATTCCAACATGGTATTGGCGATGGTGCGAATGTCTTTTAGTGGCACTTGGTCAAGCAGAAGCTGACGATAAACCTTAAGTTGCTGGGCTGGTGTTAATGCTGCCGCTAACGCTTCAGCCAGTTTTGGCGCTTGTGCTGTAAGGCGTTGAGTCATGGCTTCTACGTCATCGTGCGTAAACAACTCTGCCAAATTGGTCTTCATGATCTTGCTGATGTGGGTGGCGATTACCGTACCATCGTCAACCACCTGATAACCCATATTCAGGGCTTTGGCTTTGTCTTGATGTTCAATCCAAACGGCTGGCAATTGGTAAGCGGGATCGCTTCCTAAAATACCATCAACTTCGCCATAGGTTTCACCAACAGCAATTGCCATTAAGCGTTCTGGTTCGATAAAGCCTTGTTCAATCACTTCACCATTTAGAGCGATGGTATATTGATTTGGCTTTAAGCTTAAGTTGTCGCGGATACGGACTTCAGGCAGTAAGAAACCCACTTGTTCAGAGAGGTTGCGACGCACACCACGAATACGCTGTGCCAAAGGTGCACCTTGTTCTCTGTTGACCAAATGCACTAAGCGGTAACCTAGGGCAAGGGACAAAGTGTGAACGTGTGGAATATCATCCCAAGTTAGCGTGGTCTCTTCTTCTTGCATTGCATGAGAAAGCGCTTCTACTTGGTCAATTTGTGGGTCTTGAACGGGCTTTTTACTTTGTCGCCATCCAGCAAATGCCAATACTGCAGCAAAGGTGAAAAATGCCAAATGAGGCATACCTGGTACGATACCAATCACCACCATAATGCCAGCAACGGTGAACAAGGTTGCTGGTGTTGCCAGTAGCTGCTTATGCATGGTTTCTGACATGCCATTGTCGCTATCGTTGATACGAGTAACGATAATGGCAGCGGCAGTAGCAAGTAATAGTGATGGGATTTGTGCAACGAGACCGTCACCAATGGTCAGTAGGGCATAAGTCTTGAAGGCTTCGGAAGCAGGTAATCCGTGCTCGAATACACCAATACTGATACCACCAATGATGTTGATGAATAGGATCAGCAAACCTGCGACAGCATCACCACGAACGAACTTAGATGCACCATCCATTGAGCCGTGGAAATCGGCTTCGTTCGCGACTTCCTTACGACGCAGACGTGCAGTCTCTTGGTCGATCAAACCAGCATTGAGGTCGGCATCGATCGCCATTTGTTTACCTGGTAAGGCATCCAAGGTAAAGCGAGCGGATACTTCAGAAATACGCTCACCACCTTTGGTGATCACGACGAAGTTAATGATCATCAAGATGATGAACACCACCATACCAACGACATAGTTACCACCGATAACCACTTCACCGAAGGCTTGGATAACTTTACCTGCCGCATCTCCACCGTTGTGACCTTCAAGCAATACGATACGCGTTGATGCTACGTTCAGTGTTAAGCGTAATAACGTCGCGACCAACAAAATGGTTGGAAAAACTGAAAAGTCGAGTGGTCGCTTTGCTGTAGTGCTGACCAGCAATACCAGAATCGCTAAAACGATGTTGAAGGTAAACAGCGCATCCAACAGTAATGGTGGTAGAGGCAAAATTACCATTGCCAAAACCATCAGCAAGACAATTGGAATTCCCATATAGCCTTTGGTGGAAGTTTGAAGTTGTTTTAACCGGTTAAACATACTCTCGTGTCCTTGGGTAAACGCGGGTTAATCAGTGTTGCAAATGCTTTGGAATTGAAAAATGAGGCAAAGGTGTTGGTTCTTTTCCTTCCCCTTTACGAAAGGCTTTCAATTGCAAAACGTAAGTTAGAATGTGAGCCACAGCGATATAGAGCTGGCTCGGAATGGCTTGCTCAATTGCGGTGGTGTGATAAATCGAACGAGTAAGAGGCGGCGAGTTGATGATCTCGACCTTGTTCTCGCGAGCAATACGTTGAATGTGCATTGCGGTCTCATCGACGCCTTTTGCGACCACAAATGGCGCATCAGAAAGTGATGGCTCATATTTCAATGCGACGGCGTAGTGAGTCGGGTTAGTGATCACTACGTCTGCAGTTGGCACCATTTTGTCGATTTTACGACGAGCAAACTGTTGTTGAATTTGTCGAATACGTTGTTTGACTTCAGGGCGACCTTCGTTGTTTTTGAACTCTTCTTTGAGCTCTTGTTTGGTCATTCGTAGTTCCTTGAGGTGTTCCCAACGTTGGTAAGGAATGTCAATAACCCCAAACAGTAATAGAGCAAACCCCATCAGCAGTAGACCTTCGAACAAAATCGACACGATCAGAGAAAAACCTTGGCTCAATGGCAAGTTTTGCATACCAAGTAGCGGCTGCAAATGGTTGTCCAAGTAGCCATAGAGGATGCCGAAGATAACCAAAACCTTGAAGGTCGATTTCAACAGCTCAACGACTGAGCGAGTCGAGAAAATGCGCTTAATACCTGAGATAGGGTTGAGCTTGCTTAGCTTTGGCATCACGTTGGCTGGTCGAAACATCCAGCCACCTAGCACCATGCTACTGCCGCAGGTCACAATGATGATCACCGTGAAAAGCGGTAACAGCATCTCAATAATGACAGCCAAACTTTGACCTAGGTGCTCAACCAACTGTTTTGGATTTTCTAAGTCTGCTTTAGTCAAGGTCATGTTGTAGCGGAATACGCCCGAGACGCTTTCCCAAATGCCATTCAGTTGAGAATAAAAGAACAGCGCCACCGCTAAAAATATCACAGCAGTCGTGAACTCTTTTGCGCGAGGAATCTGCCCTTCCTGGCGGGCTTTTTTTACCTTCTGGGGGGAGGCTTTCTCGGTTTTGTCTTGTGACGACTGATCGCTCATGAGCCCCCCAACATAAAGTTGTTCAGAAAACGAATCGTGTCATGCACCAATGCGGTGTAGCGGCTTGGCACGCCAGATACTGAAATCAAAACACTGAATAGACCTAATAACATGGTCATCGGGAAGCCGAGTGCATACACGTTAAGTGACGGGGCTGCTCGGTTCATCACACCAAAGCTGATGTTTGCAAGCAGCATGGACACGATAGCCGGTAGCGCTAAAGCAAGTGAAGAGGCAAACATCCACCCAAATATGTTGATAATGCCTTGAAGAGATAGAGCGGTAATACCTGAGCCGACCGGCCAAACGACAAAGCTCTGAATGACAATGTCGATAACCAACAAATGTCCTTCAAGTGCAAGGAACAGCAAAGTAGAAAAAATCAGAAAAATACGTCCAAGAATGGCGACCGAAAGTCCGTTCACTGGGTCATTCATCATCGCCATACCTAAACCCATCTGCAGAGAGATGACTTGACCAAGCATGGTAAAGACATTGAATAGCATATGCAGAATCAACCCAAACATCACGCCCCAGATTGCTTGCTCGAAAGCAAGAAACAGAGACGTCATAGAGAAGAGTTCGACTTCTGGCATGGGTGGCATCAGTGGAGCGGTGATCACCACAATAGAAAGGGCGAGCAAGCTGCGCACCCAAACAGGAATAAGCGCATCTCCGAAAAAAGGCATGGAGATAAACACCGCGCCCACACGGAAAAATGGCCACCAAAGTTGACCAAGAATCATGGACAATTCCGCGAACGAGATCGTCATTAGCCGATCATCCCCGGAATGTTGTGGAATAGGTAATCGAACAGCTCCATGATTTTTCGCAGCATCCAGTGACCTGCGAAAATCACCATAAGGAGTGTGACTAATAGACGCGGTAAGAAACTTAGTGTCTGTTCGTTAATCTGTGTTGCGGCTTGAAATACCGCAATACACAAACCAACAATCAAACCAGGTACAACAAGCACTGCCACCATCAAGATGATAAGCCATACTGCGTCAGAGAATAGAGTGACGGTTAATTCTGGTGTCATGATGTTCTCCCATCACCCAAAGCTGGCAGACAAGGTACCAACCGTCATTGCCCAACCATCAACAAGAACAAAAATGACCAGTTTAAAGGGTAGGGAGATGATCAGAGGTGACAACATCATCATACCCATTGCCATTAAGACACTAGCGACCACCAGATCGATGATCAAAAATGGAATAAATAACATGAAGCCAATTTGGAAAGCCGTTTTGAGTTCACTGATCACAAATGCTGGCAGTACAACAGCGAAAGAAATGTCTTCAACATTTTGATCTATTGGCTCATTCGCAATACGTAACATCTGCTCTAATGAGCTTTGGTGCGTCTGCGCTAACATAAAGCTTCTGACTGGCTTTTCAGCCACAGAAAACGCCTGAACCAAAGTAATTTCACCGTTGTCATAGGGCTTAAACGCATTGTCGTAAATGTCAGTCCAAACGGGACGCATAATTAGAATCGTCAGCGTCAAAGCAATACCCACCAACACTCGGTTTGGTGGGCTTTGTTGTAAACCTAAAGCCTGACGCAAAATTGCCAATACGACGATAATACGCGTAAAGCTGGTTGCCATGAGGATAAACGCTGGCAAGAAGCTGAGTGCTGTCATGAGCAACAGAATCTGAAGCTTCACACTGTACTCTTGTTGTGTGTCGCCGTCGGAAACCGATAGGATCGTTAAGCCGTTGTCCGCCGCCATGGTTGGCAGTGCAAACAGTAATAAACCGAACACCACCATCGTCAGCAAAGATCGTCGACGCTGACAAACACTCAGAACATTCATTGCGCAATCCATCCGAACTTATCGACCTACACCGCTAAGTGCGGAGTCGTGTACATCAATAAGGCGAAGTCCATATTTATCGTTAACAACGACGACTTCTGCTTGTCCCATTAGCGACCCGTTAACTTTAACGTCTAGAGGCTCACCGTTGAGTTTATCAAGCTCAATGACGGTACCTTCACCAGCTTTCATCAAGTCACCTAACGGTATCTCTTTGCTCGCGACTTCAAGTGTTACGGTCACTGGAATGCTCTTGAAGAAACTCAAATCGCGCTCGGCAACAGGTTCAGCTTTAAAAGTTGGCTCAGTTTCAAAATCTTCCAACTGAAAATCATCAAAATTTAATTCATCGGCGTCGAATGCTGTGTTCTCTTGCGCTTCGCTCATCGCTGCGATTCCTTATCTGGGTTAAAAATCAAAACAAGCTGACCGTCTTGCTCGGCAACACGACCAGTGAAAAGGGTTTGGGGACCAATGCTGATAGGCACGGTATTTAGAAGCTCTATTGGCAAAATATCGTTAGGCTGTAGCCCCACAACGTCACTGAGCGCCATGGTTTTTTTGCTTAGCACGACGTTGAGACGAACGGGGGTGGATTCTAAAGAACGACAAAACGGCTGATACAGATCGGCATCGCTGTGCATTTCCAGCTGCTCAATCAGAGTTTGAATCATCGCACTGTCTAGCTTGAGGTGGATGGTGCCCTGATAGTCTTCAAACGCGATGGAAAGTTCGGCGTGTAAGCCAATTCCGCGTGGCGTTTCATACTCACAAAGTTGCCACATTTCTTGAGGAGCGAGCCAATTGGTGATGATTCGGCTAATCCGTTCTTGTAATCGTAAATCACTAGCGGTTAATGAGGTTGAACTGCGCTCTGTCGTTGCGCCGTAAAAACGGTCTGCTAACTTAATCAGAGTTTGCGAATCACCATGAACATACACCATGCCCTCATCTTGATGTTGGTAAGTGGACGTTTGGTCCTTATCCAACAGCGTTGGCGAGAACCGATGCAGCTCGACAGAAACTAAGCTCGCTTCGACTTTGTTTGAGCTGAGCCAATTTTGCAATTCATTTGTGAGGCTGGAACAGGATTCTGAAATCAAAATTTCGAGCTTTTCACGAATGATATGAATAGGTTTGCCTAATAATTCTACATCTAACAAATTGATGTCGGAAATAGGCTCGTTAACTTTGTTTTCCATCTATATTTTACCGTGCGTTAACAATCTAAACTGCTTCAACTTAATGGCGGCCAGTCTATACATAAAATTTAATGATCCTTTAGTGTCAACTTTGATTATTGTGACTTTAGTTCACATGTTGATTTGTAGGTAACTATATGCACTTTTAATGAAATTTAAAAAGAGTTAGGTTGTGGCTTATAAAATAGTTAATAAAAAATATAACAAGCGGAAGCTAAGATGGTGTTAATTCAACTATTTAGGGTTGAAAGATAATAAAATCATCTAACCTCATGCAATACAAACCATTTTTTGTTGGTCAAATTAAGTTTAAGTAAGAATGAACCCTGCTTTCGTGGGCGTTTGTTGACCAATTTTAATATTTCAGAATAGGGTCTTAATATGATTACCTATGCCAAATTTCCTAATTTGATGGCATATTTAATTAACCATTCTATGTCAGGGCTTTGTAAGATATACCTAGGCAGAAATGGCTTAATAATATTTTCAAGCTTATTTTCTATTGCACTATTAACCTTGTCTAATTCTTCAGTTGCTGGAGAAAAGATCACCATACCCATGGATCTTTCTAATTGGACATATAAAGGAAATAAGTTTGAGTGCAACTTGATGCATTCAAATATTCCACAGGGGAAGTTTTATTTCCTAGCGGAACCAAATAGCCAAATTTCGTTTATTGCAGATGTTCGAAATAACAACAATAAATGGAATAGCGCGGTGCTAAGTAGTGAGAATGCTCCATGGTCTAATGAGCTTTATACGAAAGATGGGGCGTTGGTTGAGTATAAATTGGCGACGAATCGGTTTAAGTTTAACCATGGTGCAGATGCATTACTGGAGCAAGTTGCTTCAGGTCGTTGGGTGACATTGTCACTTGGCGGAAGTAATCCTTCCGCTATTAGCGCTGTAACGTTACCAACTATCCGAATGCAGAGTGCATTGGAGTCCTTCAACCAGTGCCGCGCTCGTTTGCCTAAGCTTTCGTTTTCCCAAGCACGCGATATCAATCTGCCATTTAATTTTGGTCAAAAGCAATTAAGTGTTAAGCAATCAGACACATTGGCCGCCTTATACAGTTATGTGTCTGTCGATGAGCGCGTCACTAAGATTTTGATCGATGGTTACACCGATAATGTAGGCTCTCAGCTTGCAAATTTAAGCGTATCACGTCAACGAGCCCAGCAAGTCGCAGATGCCCTTGTTGCGCTAGGTGCTGAGCGCAGCATGATTGAAATTCGTGCCCATGGTGCTCGCTACCCTATCGCCAGTAATAACACGTCAGCCGGACAAGCCAAAAATCGCCGAGTCACATTAAGACTGGTTCGAGACAATGAACGTGTGATTGCGAAAAATCGCCCAGAAGTAAAACAACCCCAACAAGAGAAGGTAAAGGTTCAATGATGACGAAAACAGATATTTTGTTGGTTGAGCCAAATGAAAACCTTGCTCAACCAGTGTTGGGTGTACTTGAGAATGCAGGATATTCGACAAAACACAGCCGCACTGGTCGTAGCGCACTTTTGCAAGAGCGTGCTTGTATCACTCTGGTGAGTTCTAACTTGCCTGATATGTGTGTGCGTGAGTTTGTGGCATGTCATCAGAAGCAGCGCAATGCTGGTGTCGTGATCGCTATTGTCGATCAAGAACAGGGCATCTTAGCTGCGGAAACAATGAAGTCAGGCGCGACAGACTACCTACTTCGTCCGTTCGAAACCAACCAATTACTGAATTTACTTAAGCGCGTAGAAGCTTTAGGTAAGCCATTGGCAAACATTGTGGCGGAATCATGGCGTAGCAAACAGGTGCTTCAATTAGCTCATCGCGCAGCGTGCACTAATGCAAGCGTTCTTATTACTGGTGAATCGGGTACGGGTAAAGAAGTGCTTGCTCGCTATGTGCATGAGCAATCTCCAAGAGCGGATGGACCTTTTGTTGCGGTCAACTGCGCGGCTATTCCAGAATCTATGTTGGAAGCGGTGTTGTTTGGTCATGTAAAAGGCGCGTTCACCGGAGCAACAAACTCACAGAGCGGCAAATTCGAAGAAGCCAATGGCGGCACCATTTTGTTGGATGAAATCGGTGAGATGTCGCCAGCAGTGCAAGCGAAACTACTACGCGTACTTCAAGAGCGTGAGGTGGAAAGAGTTGGCAGTCACAAAGCAATTCAACTGGATATCCGAGTGATCGCGGCGACCAACAAAGACTTGCGTGAAGAAGTGCAAAAAGCCACGTTCCGTGAAGACCTTTACTATCGTTTGGATGTGCTGCCATTGCATTGGCCGCCGCTGCGTGAGCGCAAAGAAGACATCTTACCGATCAGCCAATTTTTCATCGAAAAATACCAAGATGGCAGTCGTTGTCATCTGTCCCAAGATGCGATTTCAGCACTGAGCCAATATCACTGGCCAGGCAATATTCGTGAACTCGAAAACGTTATTCAACGCGCTTTAGTCATGCGTCACGGTGATTACATTACCGCCCATGACTTGATGTTGCCGATTGAATTGTTAACACCAGTCCAGTCTGTTGAGCCTGTTTCAAGCTTTGGACATGTCGAAGCGAAGAAGCAAGCTGAGTTTCAATTTGTTCTAGATAAATTACGTCAGTTTGGTGGAAACCGAACCAAAACCGCAAACGCATTGGGTGTCTCTACCCGTGCGTTACGTTACAAGCTCGCGGCAATGCGCGAGCACGGTATTGATCTACAGTCGGCGCTTGGCTCGGCTGCCTAAAAGGGGAAAACAAAGATGGCAAGTCAACCAACCAATGCGGTTTCAGCAGAGCAGCTAATGCTGTCAAAAATGGAGGTGATGCGAACACAAGCTCAACCTCCGGAATTTGTGGTAAGTGCAAACCCACTTGATCAGAAAACCTTGAATACTCCAATTTCTTTTTCACAAGCGATGACGAACGTGCTCGATACGGTCAATCAACATCAGTCAGTCGCAAGCCAGAAAATGACGGCTGTAGAAACTGGGGCAAGTGATGATTTGGTCGGGGCAATGATTGCAAGCCAAAAGGCGAGTCTCTCATTCAATGCTTTGATGCAAGTGCGCAACAAAGTCGTGATGTCATTTGAAGATATTATGAAGATGCCGGTGTAATACATGTCAGAACTATCCACTCAAGTCGCCGGTACTTCTGCAATGCATACTGGCACCACTCAGTCATTCTCTTCAAGCAATGGAATGGATGACGTTACAAACAAAATCAAGCAATTGTGGTCAAGCAGCCAACGCAACCTGGTGTTGTCTGCTGTATTGGCTGCTATTGTTGCCGCGCTCATTGTGGTCGCGCTTTGGAGTTCTTCTCAGAGCTTCCGTCCTCTATATAGCCAGCAAGAACGCTTTGATATTGGCGAGATTGTGTCGGTATTAGAAACGGAAGGCATCAGCTACCGTATGCAAGAGCAAAATGGACAAGTGCTGGTTCCTGAAGGTGAGGTTGCACGTATCCGTATGCTTTTGGCTTCAAAGGGGGTAAAAGCGAAGCTGCCAACGGGTCTTGATTCATTAAAAGAAGACAGTTCTCTTGGTACCAGTCAGTTCATGGAAACTGCACGCTACCGTCATGGTTTAGAAGGTGAGTTAGTACGTACTATCATGTCTCTAAACTCGGTTGCAAACGCACGTGTGCACCTTGCTATTCCTCGTCAAACCCTGTTTGTACGTCAAAATACGGAAAACCCGTCGGCTTCGGTCATGCTAGAGCTTAAACCGGGTGAAGACCTTAAGCCTGAGCAAGTTGAAGCGATCATTAACTTGGTGGTTGGCAGTGTGACGGCAATGAAGCCGGAGTTTGTCTCTGTCGTTGACCAATACGGTCGCCTATTGAGTGCAGACGTTGCTTCTGCTGAAGCTGGCAAAGTGAACGCCAAATACCTTGAATATCAAAAAAACGTTGAGAAACAAATCATTCAACGTGCCGCTGACATGCTGACCCCAATCGTGGGACCAAGTAACTTCCGTGTTCAAGTCGCGGCAGATATGGATTTCAGCCAAGTTGAAGAAACGCAAGAAATCTTAGACAACGCTCCAGTGGTCCGTAATGAGCATACGATTCAAAATAACTCAATCGACCAAATCGCTCTTGGTATCCCTGGTTCATTGAGCAACCAACCGCCAGTCACCGGTGAAACGCCAACGAATGACAGCCAGAACTCAAACGCGCGTTCGGAGATCAACCGTCAATACGCAGTGGGTAGCAGTGTTCGTCGTACTCAATACCAACAAGGTCAGATAGACAAATTAAGTGTTTCAGTCTTGCTGAACTCACAAGCGGCGCCGGATGGTGTGGCTTGGAGCGAAGCCGATAAAACGCAAATTTCGACCATGATCATGGACGCAGTTGGTATCTCAAACGCTCGTGGTGATAGCTTGAGCCTTATGAGCTTCAACTTCACTCCAATCGAGATTGACGCGCCGCCAGCAATGCCTTGGTGGCAAGACCCGACGGTACAGCAGCCTTTGCGTTACGTGATTGGCGGAATGTTGGGTTTGGCGATGATCTTCTTTGTTCTTCGTCCGCTTATCATGCATCTCACAGGTGCAGACAAACCTGCTCCTGAGCTGGAGTTTGCTGAGCCGCAAATCGAACCGGATTACGACAACCTACAAACTCGTGAAGAGCGTGAGCGTGAAGAAGTGCTTAATCGCAAACTATCAGAGAAAGGGATTGCCGTTTCGTCTGGATTGGATGTTAACAGTGACATGTTACCGCCAGCAGGCTCTCCACTTGAGATTCAATTGAAACACCTACAGCTTATTGCCAACGAAGAGCCAGAGCGTGTAGCCGAAATTCTGAAACAATGGGTAAACATCAATGAACACAGCGCCGTTGACGTCAAAACAGACGCTTAGTTATGTAGAACAAACCGCCCTTGTGCTACTGGGGATGGGAGAGGACGCGGCTGCAAAAGTGCTGCAAAACTTTACTCGTGATGAAACCCAGCGTGTGACTCGCGCAATGGCGAAGTTGAATGGCATCAAAAGTGATTCTGCTCGTGGTGTCATCCAAAACTTTTTTGAAGATTTCCGAGAGCACAGCGGCATTCGTGGCGCGTCGAAAGAATACTTGTCCAATACGCTACGTAAAGCGTTAGGTAACGATTTGGCAAAGGGGTTGCTCAACAACCTGTATGGCGATGAAATTCGCAATAACATGCAGCGTTTACAGTGGGTAGAGGCGGAAACGTTGGCACGATTTATCGTCAACGAGCACCCACAGATGCAGGCTATTTTCTTAGCTTATCTGCCCGCGGACAGTTCTTCAGCCGTATTGAAGCACCTGCCGCAGGATTACCATGATGAGATCTTGTTCCGCATTGCTCAGTTGCAAGATATCGATCACCAAGTTGCGAACGATTTGCACGAGCTTGTAGAGCGTTGCATTGACAAGGTTTCTGCTAGTCAAACCACGCCTTTGTCTGGTGTGAAGCAAGCGGCAGACATCATTAACCGATTTGAAGGTGATCGCGCGTCCTTGATGGAAATGCTCAAACTGCACGACGAGGATGTTGTGAATGAAATCGAAGAGAACATGTTCGACTTCATGGTGCTGGGTCGTCAGCGCGAAGAAACCATGGATGCACTGGTTCAACAGATCCCATTGGAATTGTGGGCTGTGGCATTGAAAGGCTCCGAGATTACTATGCAGCAGGCAATCAAACGTTCTATGCCTCAACGTATGGTTAAAGCGCTAGAAGACGATATGGAACTGCGCGGCGCCGTGGTATTGAGCCGAGTGCAGCGTGCACGTCAGGACATTATGCAGCTAGTTCGTGAGCTCGATGAGTCGGGCGAAATTCAACTGCTACTTTACGAAGAGCCAACGGTGGAGTAACGCAATGGCAGACAAAGCACCAAATACCATGCGTTTACCCCCAAGTGGTTACCGTTTACATCGCTTTCCACCTTTGGCACAGCCAGTAAATATTGAAGATGACTTCGCGCTGGAAAATCAAGGTTGGCAAGATACTCAAGCTGATATTCAGCAACAGCTTGAGGCTGGCTTTCAACAGGGTTTACAGCAAGGTCATGATGAAGGTCTACGTCAAGGCATTGAGCAGGGTAAACAACAAGGCTTGCTCGATGGACAAAAAGAAGGCTTTCAAAAAGGGTTTATTTCTGGAGAGCAATCTGGAAAGCAAGGTTTTATGGAAGCGGCGAAACCAGTGAATGAGTTGTTCCATGCTCTGTCTCGTTGGCAGAACGAAAAGGAACAGCAACAACGTCACATGATTTGCGAGCTAGTACAAAAGGTGGCGCAGCAGGTTATTCGTGCTGAGCTGACCTTAATGCCACAGCAAATCTTAGCCTTGGTTGATGAAACGCTATCGGCAATGCCGGGCAAAGCGGAGAGTGTGATTGTGCATTTGAATCCGCAGGATTTAGAGCGTATTAATCAGATCAATGCAGATTTGCCATCAGCTTGGAAGTTGGTTGCAAATGCCGAGTTGCCTGTGGGCGGTTGTCAGCTTGTCACCGAAGATGCCGAAGCTGATGCGAGCTGCGATTCACGCTTGGAAGCTTGTATGGACAACGTAAAGCAGCACTTGCTTGATGAAGTGTCGATTCCGCAGGTTGAAACCGAAGATGAATAGCACCTTAAGCCATGAAGTATTAAGTGAGCGTTTGAGCGATGCATTAGCGTCGCTCGATTCAATTCCCGTTGCGAGAGTGACAGGGCGATTGATCAAAGTAAATGGTTTGATGCTTCAAGCCGTTGGCTGTCGTTTCAAACTGGAACAACGTTGCCTAGTTGAAACCGCAGAAGGGGATATGATCGAAGCGCAAGTGGTTGGCTTTGATCATACCGTCGCCTACTTAATGCCTATTCGCCGTTTAGGTGGCTTATTTGCTGGTGCCAAAGTCATTCCACTGGATGGAGACAGCACGGTACAGCTTAGTTCGCAATGGTTAGGGCGGGTGGTCAACGGATTAGGTGAACCGTTCGATGACGGTGCGCCACTTAAAGGGGGAGATCGTGTTTCACTTGAACCTAAACCGATCAACCCACTTAAACGTCGCCCGGTCGATACGCCTCTTAATGTTGGCGTTCGTGCTATCAATGGTTTATTGACCGTGGGTAAAGGGCAGCGCATTGGCTTGATGGCTGGCAGTGGTGTCGGTAAAAGTGTCTTGATGGGAATGATCACGCAGAACACAGAGGCAGATGTGATTGTCGTGGGTTTGATTGGCGAACGTGGTCGAGAAGTCCGCGAGTTTATTGAACGAAACCTAACACCAGAAGCCCGTCAGAAAGCGGTGATTATCGCCGCACCCGCGGATGAATCGCCACTGATGCGATTGCGCGCTACATTACTTTGTCACCGAGTTGCTGAGTACTTTCGTGACCAAGGTAAAGACGTATTGCTGCTGATGGATTCTTTGACGCGTTATGCGATGGCGCAGCGAGAAATTGCCTTGTCTTTAGGTGAGCCGCCAGCATCACGAGGTTATCCGCCTTCGGTATTCAGCGTTTTGCCTCAGCTTTTAGAACGAGCGGGTAACAGCGAAAACCCGCATGGCAGTCTGACCGCAATCTATACCGTGCTTGCCGAAGGTGATGACCAACAAGACCCTGTGGTTGATTCTGCTCGTGCAATTTTGGATGGGCACGTGGTGTTGTCTCGTCAATTGGCTGAGCAAGGGCATTACCCAGCGATTGATATCAATGCTTCTATTAGCCGTTGTATGAACGCTTGTACTCACGAAGCGCACAGCACGATTGCTAATAACTTCCGTCAGCTTTACTCCAACTATCTGCAAGTTAAAGAGTTATTACCACTGGGTGGCTATCAACCAGGGCAAGATCCTGAGTTGGATCAGTCGGTTTCTATGTATCCGCAATTGCGTGCTTATCTACAGCAGTCTGCAAATGAAGCCGTAGACTACCCAACCAGTTTGACGGCGTTGGCGCAGATGTTCCAGAGTGAGACGCAATAAGGTTACAGCATGGAGTCCAAACTAAAAGCTGTTGGTAAGCTGCAACAAATGGAAGAAAAGCAGCGTGATAGAGTGGGGCAGCAGCTCGATGTGATGCGGCAGCGTCACTCTCATCTTGCGATGCAGCTAGAGCAGCTTTCTGAACTCAAAAACCATGCGGGTCAATCCGCCCTTGCAACACCTGTGCTTAATAGCGCGACGCTGATGAACTTAAATCGCGTTGATCACATGCTACAAAAAATGCTTCACCACCACGAACACGAACAAGCCGTGATGCAAGCAGAATGCGCTTCGGTACAAAAACACCTTGAATACAAACATGCCCGAGTGCAGGGGCTAGAGAAAGTGTTGGAACGTTGGCGCAGTAAACAAAATTATGAGAAAGCCAAGAAAGAGCAGAAATTGATTGAAGACATCATCAATTCCCGCCTAAAACGCAAACCGCTATAAAGTTGCGAACTCTGGCGCTGGTAACTGTTCTTTCTTGTCTTGGTGGTCAAAGAGGTTCGCTAGGTAACGACTCAGCGGCATAGGCTTTGCGACGCCATAACCTTGTGCAAAGTTGATCCCCAAACTGCGTAATATCTCGCTATGTTCTGCGGTTTCTACGAACTCTGCGACGGTTTCTAAGTGCATTTCTTTCGCAACCGTCGCAATGGAACTGACGATCAATCGGTCGGTTTCACTCTTAGTGATTTCACGTACAAATGCCCCTTCAATCTTCAGAATATCTAATGGCAGGCGGCGCAAATACGCAAAGCTAGCGTAACCAGTACCGAAATCATCAATTGCGACTTTACAGCCGAGTTTGCGTAACAAGCTTAAGGTTTCAATCGCTTGTTGTTCATTGATGAGTGCTGAAGATTCGGTAATCTCAAAGCAAATCTTTTCCAACGGTACATTAAAGCTTTTGGCACTCTCTATAATGCGAGAGGCTAGGTTTTCTGCACTTAGGGTTTTCGCGGTAAGATTGATCGCGCAATGCCCAATGTCATCCCAGTTTTTTACCTTGTCCCCAAGCATTCGAAACGTGTTGATGATCACCCAGTGATCAAGTTTTATCTCTAATCCGAATTGGTTGATCAGAGGAAAAAATGCCGCAGGTGAGAGCACTTTTCCGTTTTGTTCTTTTAGGCGTAACAACACTTCAAAACTGTGCTTAGTTTCTTCGACACCTGAGAGCTTCATATATGGTTGGCAGAACAGTTCAAACTGCTCGCGCTTAAACACCTGTTGGATATGGTTGAGTTTATCGACGCGGTCCATTTCGAACGATTGCGCGTTAATCCAATGAATACTGCGATCGCTTTGAGGTGGTTGATCACACAAAATCGACACCACCTTTTCAATGTCTTGCCCGTGATGAACGACGGTACAAAATATCGTTGGCGAAACAAGAGCAACAGAGGTGCCACGCCAATAGAATTGAAAGCTCTCTAGATACTCCACGACTTCTTGCAACTCTTCCTCTGCGAGGTCTGAGTAATGAGTAAAACTCAACAACCCTGTAGAGAAAGGTGGGCGGTAGCAGCGATTGATACTGTCGTTGCGAGAATAAAGAAACTCACTCAGTTGCATGATTAATTGCGATTTACCCTCATGACCGAGGTCTGTGAGCATAGAAAGCGTTGGCGTCAGATCAAGATAGAGCAACAGGGAATGGCGTTGACGACTGATGTCTTCTTTTAACTGGGCGATGTTGGACAAGCCTGAATACGGGTCAATCCGCTCTGAACGAATCTGTCTTTGTGTCATCTCGAACAGCTTCACCGAATAGCCACCGAGTAAATATGCCAAGGTAGTGAGCACGGTAATGATGATCAGCAAACCATAGAACTGTTTGTCACCAATTAAGCCCGCGTTGTAGTGGCTGATACTGTCATTAATGATCAATAAAATGAACGGCGCGCCAACAAACAGTGGGCGAATGAGTCCGTGCTTAGCTAAACCAATCACGACAAGAAGTACGGCAAAGAAGCTCAGCGAGTTGAGCATGAAAGAAGATGAAGAAAGTACCGCAGTAATAAAAATGGTAATACAGCTTACTAGCCATGTTATGTAGCCGCGACAGCGGGAGTTTGAAACTCTTAAACGCTTGTCTAAGGCAAGATACGATTGTGTGTCGGTATCGGTGAGTAAGCTCACCATGACGTACAAAATAGGTGTCACCAACAACTGAGTTAAGTAATTCCCTAGTGTGGCATAGAACAAAAAGTCCGGACTTAGAAATTGGCCATCAACAAAGGTGTTGACCAACATCATCTTGATCGTATTAGCGAACGGAAATAAGCACCCAATGACGACAAAGAATAAAGTGATCCTTTGCTCTGCGGGTTGATAGAGGGCACGGTTGTTGAGGTAATGAAACAAGCTAGAAAATGCGAAAGGCAACAATGGAACAGTGAAAGCGTAAAGCAACGCATGTTCGAGTGTTCTTCCGGTCCAAAAATAATAAGCGAATAACCCGAGTATTACTGCAGGCAATGCGCGCCATTGATAACGAAGAAAACTCACTATCATGACGGAGCTGACGGCAGAAATTAGCTGAAAGGAATCTTGCTCAATAACAAACATCTGCGACAGCGCAAAACCAGCAAACACGGACAATATGACGCCAAGAGTCAAAAACAGCATCGCTGAAATACGGCGACTCGATGCAGCATTATTCATGGACTTGATCTGAAAGTAGTTGGGTAGCCGATAATAACAGGATTATCGGCTTAAGATGTACTGGAAAATGATAAGTTTTAGAGTTTTTATTCTAAAAATTGTAAGTAAGGTTTAAGGCACGTGCTACAAGGGCTGACGGCGTCTGACCCAAGCGAATAAACTGCCAAGAGTGACCAGCCCGAAACCAAGTGAACCGCCACTGCTTTCACCACTGTTATTATTGCCAAAATCATTGCTGGTGGTGTCTTCCGGATCGAACCCTGAATCCCCTTCGCTATGGTAATCCTCGCTTGCAGCCAGAGCGGCGTTGTAGACCGTTTTTACTCCGGAACTGGTTTGCGCCTCGACCCAAGAAGTGTAATTGAGTACTTCTGTAAATACGCTAGGAATAGCGGGAGACTCGCAAACCGAAGATCCGTAGCTCACTATGCCGATCTGTTGATAATCCCCGTTGGTGTCTTGATAGGTCAAAGGACCACCAGAGTCTCCTGCACATATCCCAGTGTAAGTTCGGTTAGGGAAGCCATTAGCGCACAAGCTTTCTTGTGAGTTAAAGCCTGAAACAAGTGAGGCACACTGTAAATCTGTTAAGGGGTGGATTTCTGCCCAGCGTAGATAGTTAGGGCCTGATGTGTCGTTCGTTGAGGTTTGTCCAAGCCCAAAGATTTGATATACCGTCTGCTCACTGTAGTCGCCAAAGTCCTGTGGTAGTGTGATGGATTGGACGTTGTCGGTAATTGGACGCGTGAGCTCCAAGACAGCAATATCGTTAATCCAAAGGTCATCTGGATCGTAGTTTGGATGAATGGTGATAGCTCGCACGTCTTTAAATTCTTCCACAAACACATCGTTCATGGTTGGGTTTTTTACCAACACGCGAAGATCGTTGATTGTCCATCCGCCAGTGAAGACACTCGGTTCGACACAGTGTGCTGCGGTCATGATGTACCTGTCATTAACGATGGTACCACCGCAAATGTTGGCAAACTGACTGGAACCCGTACGGTGTAAAATGACGCGTGCAAAGAAAGGGAGTTGGTTGGCTGTAGCTTGTTGTCCGCCAATAATAAAAGGTTTCACGTCAGGTGAACTGACTTCACCCATCGTTTCGGCTGAGCTAGAAAGTGGGGCAATGAGAACAACGCCACTCATAAAGAAATGATACAACCTCATAAAGCCATCCTTGGATTTCAAAAGCACTCTTTTTACTTTATACCAATTCCGGCATTAATCTATTCACTCGTGATGCAAATAAATCCACGTTATACCCAAGTAACCTCGAGATGCTAGGTTCAGCGAGAATGACTTGGTTTGTAGACGCGGCGGCGATTTAAAGATCTAGTCATTCTAAATCAAGAATCGGCAACAAAGTATACAAGCCAAGGCCCTTACTATTTGCAAAGAGTGCCCTTTGGGAGCGTGTCTTTGACTCGCTTTTTTAGTCAAACAAATGGCTGCGTCAAACAACTTGGAAAGAGCTAGCTATTACCAAGTTGTTTTCCTTACTCTCGAATCAATGACAACGCTCTGAATCCTGCATCTTGAAGTCACTTGGGTATAAAGTCGATTATCTCAATTTAATATTCAGTCGATTGCACATTTGTACTGGCGAAACTTTAGGTTCAATACAATTCGTGTGATCGCTGCTCCAGCACACGGGCATGTTGGCGTATCAGCTAAACTCTTGTCTTAGCCAAGACCTCAGTAAATGAAAGGCTTCCTGTTTGAGTTTGTGTGGTGGGCAAACAAAGTAAAACTGCTGGTATGGGTTGACCACAGGCTCGCCCAATTCCACCAATTGCCCGTATTTGATGTCATCTTTGACAAATAGACGATGGGTTACCAATAACCCCAAACGTCTTGTCGTTGCTTGCACCGCTTGAATGGACATATTGAAGGTCATTGGCTTTTTATTGGTAGGTCGCAGTAATCTTGTCTCTTCTTCCCAAACTTGCCAGTCATGCTTTCGGCGATCGTTAGTGACTTCAATGATGGGGTAAGTTGATAGCAGTTGCTGAATGTCTCGGTTATCAGGCTGCTCTAATAATTCGGGACTGCACACCAACACTAACTCATCCTCACTCAGCTTTTCACAATAGTAATCTTGCCACTCTTGAGGACTGCCATGCACGACCGCAGCGTCAATCCCCTCTTGCTCTAAGCTAAACAATCCCACCAAATTAGACAGACGAACATCCAACTGAGGGGCGTAATCTTGCAAGCTCGACATGCGAGGGATCCACCAATGCAAAGCAAGTGAGTTAACCATATTGAGCGTAATACGCTTGGAGTTTTGATCGTGAATCAAAGCTTCAGTGGCATCGACGATTTGCTCCAACGCAGGCGCCACTTTGCGATAATACTTTTTACCATCATTGTTGAGTCTGACTTGGCGACCAATGCGATCAAACAAAGGTTTATTGACCTGACCTTCTAACGATTTGATGGCTTGGCTCACCGCAGAGTGGCTCACAGAGAGTAGGTGGGCGGCTTCTGTCATGCTGCCTGTCTCCGCTACAGCGACAAATGCGTAGATGGATTTTAGTGGGACTAATTTGCGCATACTGCTTCGGCTCTCTCTATGAACTGGATTTAATTTAAGTTGTAAGTTTTACTTACATTAGCGTTTAAAAATACTCGCTATTTATCACTAACGCCTTTTCCTAAAATACTCCGTGAATTAAGGAGTATCCAATGAAAGAAGAAAATAAACCCGTCATCTTTATGTTGATGTCGACATTAAGCTTATCTGTTACAGGGCTGTTAGCAAAGCAGCTCAGTGATGATTTATCCGTGACCATGTTCAGTTTTTTACGCTTCTTTACTCCAGCTCTCATTTTATTGGTCATGCTGCGCTTCAAGAATCTGGCTTTACCTACTGTAGGTACTATTAAACCAATTGTTCTGCGTGCTCTTTTCATCGCAATGTGTCAGTTGTGTTTCATTGCTTCTTTGCAAACGCTCACCTTGGTTGAAGGGGTTGTACTGTTCGCAACTGGACCACTGTTTATGCCCATCGTCGAGAAGCTGTTTATGCGTGGTCAGATTCGAATGTCGACTATCGTAGCGCTCGTTATGGCGTTTTCAGGTGTGATTTTATTGGCGGGTGCAGATGGCGAGTTTACATGGCGTATCGATTTGCTCTTGGGGTTAGCTGGTGGGCTGTTTAACTCGGGTTCTCAATTGACGCTCTACAAAGCAAGTAAGAGTGGTCTATCACCACTAGAAATCAATTTTTGGACCTTCGGCACAGCGGCACTGCTTATCTTGCCACTCGTGTTCGTGAATGATGCGAGTATGTTGGTTAATTCCCTATCGATAAGCACTTTTGAAACGCCCAATACTGCACTCGTATTTTTGATGTCGTTACTCATTATTAATACGCAAGTATTCCGTTCCAAAGCGTACCAGCTTGCAAGCAGTGGTTCGCAGCTTGCACCGCTGATATTCACCAATCTGTTGTTTACCGCAGTATGGCAATGGACCTTCTTTGACGACCAAATGAGTCATAGCCAAGTTGCAGGAGTGAGTTTGATTGTGTTAGCGACGGTATTGAATACCTGTTGGGTTAGGTTCTCGGCACGCCGCGTACATGTACTGCGAGCTAAAACACCTTAAGGGGAGGTTTAGCCTAGCAAGCTGTGACAAATGAAGTGTAAACGTCAGTGCCTGTTTGATTTTTAATCAGAATGAGCTAGCGTCAAGAAAGGTGCAGGGAGAGAAAACATGCTGACTTTAAACTATCACGTCGAGATTGCCGCGACACCTCAGCGCGTATGGAGCGTGCTGACCGATGTCGAACTATACAAACGATGGGCACAAGCCTTTTCGCCTCAGTCTCAATTTGATGGCGCATGGGAAGAAGGTTGTGACATGACCTTTTTTGACCCAGACATGGGCGGAACGAGAGCGATAATTGACACGGTACAGCCGCTACAAAAACTGGAGTTTCATCATGTTGCCATTTTTAACCCAGATAATCGGCAGCAATTGGATGGAGACTTAGCGTCAAAGTGGATCGGATCGCGAGAGATCTATCAGATCGATACTTTGGAGGATCGCTTATTGCTGAGTATAACCATACACACTCACAGTGATTTTGTGTCGATGTTCAACCACGGCTGGGAGAAGGCTCTGCCTTTGATCAAAACCATCAGCGAAGAATAGGGTGAGGTTGCAAGCTAAGATTGGGCTGACGACAGGTGACTTGTGGGTATACAATAGCCGCCAATTTGCGCACCAAGAGAGTTGATGATGGAATTTAAGGTTGATACCCACACGCATACGTACGCCAGTGGTCACGCATACAGTACGTTGATTGAAAACGCGAAATCGGCAAAAGAGAACGGACTTGATATGTTCTGTACGACCGATCACGCTGAATCAATGCCGGGTGCGCCTCATTACTGGTTTTTCTCTAACCAGAAAATTCTGCCTCGTTTTCTTGAGGGGGTTGCGATCATTCGTGGCGTTGAATCTAACATTATGAACACTCAAGGTGACATCGACATTCCCGACAGCGTTGATCGAAATTTGGATTGGGTGATTGCCAGTTTTCATGAGCCAGTATTCCGCCCTGCAGATAGTGCCACGCACACGGAAGCGTTGTTGAATATCATCAAAAATGGTCGTGTTGATGCGTTGGGTCACTTAGGTAACCCGAACTTTGACTTTGATTTTGAAGCTGTGCTGAAGTGCGCTAAAGAGCACAATGTAGCGATTGAAATTAACAACACCACTCTGAAGGGCAATAGCCGCGTCGGTAGTGTAGACCGCTGCCATGAGATTGCACAAATCGGCAAAGAATTGGGTGTATTTTTCACTACCGGCAGCGATGCACACTTCTGCCATGATGTGGGTAATCTGAGCTTAGTCGGCGAGTTAATGGACAGAGTGGGTATCGACAGCAGCAAAGTTATTACTCACTCAGCACAACAATTCTTAGCCTTCTTAGAGTTGCGCGGTCGTAAGCCAATCGCAGAGTATGACGAGATTCGCAACGCATAAACTTGATTACACTTTTGGTTATGCAAGTGTTAAGGGATTGCTTTACACTGCTCGCATTAAAAAGCCGACTCAGAATTCGGCATTCAATGGAGAAGTGAAGATGTTACGTCCTTTAATACTGGGGTGTGTGATTGCGTTAGGCTCAACTTATGCAATGGCAGAAGCCGTCGATTTAAAACAAAACATGAAGCAGATGAAGATGGAATTCAAACAGGCGGCGGAAGCGTCTGATGTTGAAACCATGAAATCTGCGATTGATAGCTTGCAAGCGATCGTCGAACAATCTAAGCGTGGTAATTACCCACCAGAGAAGTTTGATATCTACCTAGAAGGCTTTAACAAGTTGACGGTAACGCTAGATAAGATTGAAGCTGATCTCGATGCGGGCAAGCTACAAGAAGCGAAAGATCAATTACGTGAAATCGATAGTCTACGCGAAGAGTACCACGATAAGCGTAACCCAAGTATTTGGAGCAAGCTGTTTAGCTAACCGTTTATCCAACTTGAAAAGATGACCATCAGCCTGCCACTTCGGCGGGCTTTTTTGTGCCTGTCAATCACAGTATTCAAGAAAACCTGTGAGGTAGCAGCCACTTATGAATCCTCTTTTTGAGCTAGCACTCAGAATTGGTTACGCTATGTGAAATTTGTTAAGTCACCGTTATGCGTAGATTAATTCCTTTTTATCGCTCCATGTTATTTGCTAGTGCTCTAAGTTGGGCACTAGTGACACTGATGCCTGTTATCAATGCTCATGGTAACAGCATGGGGGTGTGGGCGACGCTATGTACACTGAACGGTTTTGAGTTGGTGCAGATAGAAGAGGGTGACAACTCCGTCAGCCACAAAGGTAAGCCTTGTCCGTTCAGCCACTTCTCGACTTTTCATCACGATACACTTCCAACGACACCGATACTCTCAAGATTGAGCTTGGTCGTTTCTGACAGCTACACTTATTTGGCTCTAAGTGTGCGATTTGAAACGCCAGTTCCTCGTGCTCCCCCAATTTCCTTTTTCTCATAACAAAAACAATTACAAGTAAATAAAGCCAACAACACTGCCATTCGAGCAGTGGTACTCCCGAATCTAAGTCAAATGACGTCACATACCGATGAGTATGTTCAGGATGCGTTTGACTGAATTTGGGTGTTCACAATGAAAAAAGGAAAATACACATGTTGAGAAACTCGGCAAAGCCTCAACTCAAGGAAGCTTCACGCGAAAAGTCCATCTATTTTATGACGTGGCGATGGCACTTCTACGCAGGTTTATTCGTTATTCCATTTATGTTGATGCTCTCCCTTACGGGGTTAGTGATGCTGTTTGATGATGAAATCGAACTGGCTCGATATGAGGCAACGTTGCACGTTATACCGCAAGAGCAAACCGTTCCTGTCTCTAGACAGTTAGACGCGGTAAAGCAGGCGTATCCCGATTTTAATATCACCCAATTTGTGCCTGCAAAAACATCTGATATCGCCAACCGATTCTCGATTCAAAATCAAGAAGGCAGCTCATTGATTGTTGCTGTGAACCCATACTCCGGAGAAGTACAAGGGACGATTAACCGTGGTGATAGCATCTATGAACTGATGAATAACATCCATGGCACTTTGCTTATTGGTGATTTGGGTGATCGGTTAATAGAAATCGCCGCCAGTTTAGGCATTTTACTGTTGGTGTCTGGTTTGTACCTGTGGTTACCAAGAGACAACGCAAGCCGTGCTGGCTTTTTGAAAATTCGTTTTGGCAGTGGAACTCGTATTTTGATGCGAGATCTGCATGCGAATTTAGGCGGTGTGCTATCAATTGTTCTGTTGTTCTTTTTGATTTCAGGTCTGTCTTGGGCTGGGATATGGGGCGCGAAAATGGTGCAAGCTTGGAATACCTTCCCAACCTATTACACATGGGGTGAGAAACCAGAGTCGACACTGATACACAAAGACCTGAATCATGGTGCATCAGAAGAGATGCCATGGAACTTAGAGCTTGCTGCTGTGCCACAGTCGAAAGATAAACCAGCTCATGATCACGCCAACATGAAGGAAGAATCAGCTTATGCAGGCAGTCATGATGCACTATCTATTGATGATATCGTCCACAAGGCAGAAATGATGGGTTTTACTGGCTATAAGCTATTTTTGCCACGCTCTGAGACAGGTGTTTACACCGTGGCTGCTAACTCAATGGGCGGTGATATTTCCGATCCAAGACAAGATCGCACCAGTCACTTTGACCAATATTCCGGTCGCTTGTTGGTGGACGTCACATGGCAAGATTACAGTTTGTTTGCCAAGTTCATGGCGGCAGGAGTGTCGTTGCACCAAGGTGATGTGAGTGTATTGAACAAAGTGCTCAACGTGGTGTTCTGTCTGGCGTTCATTTTAATCTCAATCACAGGGGTTGTGATGTGGTGGATTCGTCGACCAAGTCGCAGTGCTGCATTAGGGGCGCCACCTAAATTTCAACAAGACGGCATTTGGAAGCTTGGTTTAGTAACGTTGGTAGTATTGTGTTTGGCGTTTCCGATGGGCGGTTTGGCAATTGTTACCGTTCTCGCACTGGATTGGCTGTTGTTCAACCGCGTCGAGAAGCTGAAAACGGCGTTGAACTAGCAAGAGACGAGTGAAAGAGTAAAAGAGCCAGCGAATTGCTGGCTCTTTTTATTTCTGATAAATCTCCAGCGGCAAGCCATCTGGATCTTGGAAGAAGGTAAATGCTTTGCCTGTGAACTCGTCAATGCGAATCGGCTCGACTTCAACGTCATTCGATTCGAGGTAGGCTTTTACTTGATCAACATCATCAACCAAAAACGCGAGATGTCTCAACCCTTGTGCTTCGGGAAAGCTTGGTCTATTCGGTGCGCCCGGAAAGCTAAACAGCTCAACTTGGCTTCCATCAGGTAGAGCAAGGTCTAGCTTGTAAGAGTCTCTAGCTTCACGATAATTTTCAGCAATGACTTTTAGCCCCAAGACTTGGGTGTAAAAGTGTTTTGATGTTGGGTAATCACTGCAAATGATGGCGACGTGGTGAATGGCATTAAACATGGTTAGCCTCTCCGGAGACTAAGTGCTCCTTAACGAAGTCAATAAACACGCGCAGGCGAGCAGGCATGTATTTGGTTTGTGCATACTGCATCGCGATAGCGCCGTGGTAGTTACTTTTGATCATCCAATCAGACAGAACCTCTACCACTTCTCCTCGTTCTAACGCGTCTTTAATCACGAAGTCGTGGAAGATTCCAATTCCCAAGCCAGACTTAACCCCGTTCAATCGCATTTGAGAGTGGTTAATGGCGTAGCGTCCACTCACGGCAATAGAGTGGAAAGCTTCTTCTTTAAAGAAAGACCAGATGTTGTCTTTGTCGTTTTCAGCAAGATAAATACAATCGTGCTGCTCAAGTTCAGTCGGATGCTCTGGCATACCGTGTTTGGCAAGGTAATCTGGAGAGGCACACAAAACAAGATTGGTCTTGCTGATCTCTTTGAGTACCAGATTCTCATCGGGTTTGTCGGTGAGCTTAAATGCTACGTCGATACCTTGGCGAAAAAGATCAATCTCACCATCAGCAGCACGTAGCTTGAGCTGAATGTTTGGGTAGCGATCTAGGAATGGCAACACAAATGGTTGAAGCACCGAGTTAAGAAACGCTTCGGGTGCAGCCACTGTGAGTGCACCCGTGGGCTCGGCATGATCTTCCGCCGATAATTCAACCGCTTGCTGCGCCGCATTCACCATGGCGATGCTTTGGTCGTAAACCTTTTGCCCGGCTTGAGTGATGATCAACTTGCGAGTCGTTCGCTCGAACAGTTTCACTGAGAGGGCTTGTTCTAACCGTGTGATCAACTTACTTAAAGCCGATGGCGTCACGCCAAGTTGTTTGGCTGCAGCGGTAAAACTGCCCTCGTTTACCACTAAGATAAACGAAGCAAGATCAGGGAGTAGGGCAATGAGTTTTGGGTTAACCATATTTGTTCAGTTCTGCGCAGCGGAATAACGGTATTGTCTGGTACGGTTTTGTTCGGTTCAAGTGTCACCGTCTCGCTTTAGCGATATTTTGCTAAGAAGGTATTCAGGGCAGGCAAGCCAGATTCACCAATATGGTAGTGCTGCCAACAGTGATAAATAGCCGTTTCGTGGTCCGCAATCAACTCGATAGCTTCTTGCTCAGCGATTGAATACTGCTGTGAAGCTTTCACTTCTTCATGCCACTCTCGATACTTGACCTCATAAGGTTCTACCCACTTCAGAAGAGTTGCCACCAACTCCAGCCATGGCAACTCTATCCACTTGGTTGCGTCTGCCAAGCCTTTATCAAGCATCTCTTGGTGTCGGCTTTCTATATCCATGCCATTTGCTAGTAATACAAGCTTGAGCTTTTCTGCGGTGAGCTCTTCTACTTCAATCAAGGTTTGCCACAGCGTTTGTTGTTTACCATGGGCGTAATGGTTCAAGTAGTGATTGAAAAAAGCGATGCCGTAGATTTCGCCATAGTAAGCAGCCAGTACGTTATGAATCATGCTGAGAATCGTGATTTAAACAGGGAATGCCGCATTGTAGGAGGGGAGTACACGAAGTGTAAATAGCTGATTAAGAGTAAAAATCGCTGCTGAAAAAATCGAACAGAACTTGTGAGAATTATATGAGAATTCGATGAAGTTGCTGATAGATTTGTTCGTCATTCTTAGAGGCAAGAACGCAAAACGTTCGAAACGTAATGCTTAACCTACTCAAGTTACAAACAAAGAAGTAAAGCCGTAAACATGGACTTGAGTAGTTCAACCCTCATTAAAGGATGGAATCACAATGAAAAAACGTACCCAACTCGGACTCGTCATGACTTCAGTCGCTATGGCACTAGGCTCTGCATCAGTGAATGCAGCAGAACTGGAAATCACCGTGACTAACGCGACAAAAGGCATTTACTTTACGCCACTGATTGTCGCAGCACATGGCTCTGATCTTAAGATGTTCAGAACCGGTGAAGCCGCTACCCCAGAGTTAGAAGCAATGGCGGAAGGTGGTGACATCTCGGGTCTTGCTAGTGTCATTGGTAATGCTGGTGGTGTTGTGGTTGAGAACCCGGCTGGTGGTATTTTGAATCCGGGTGTCGCGACTACCTTTACCATGAACAGTGGTGATCATGGATACTTGTCTCTTAGTGCGATGCTTCTGCCAACCAATGATGGTTTCGTGGGGCTAGATAGCTGGAAAATCCCAACGGAAGCTGGCACATACCGAGCAACGCTAAGAAGTTATGATGCAGGCACAGAAGCCAATGATGAACTTAAAGGTAGCATGCCAAATCCACCTTTCATTACCTTTGGTACAGGCGGCACCGGTGTTGAAGCGGCAGTGACTAATGACAAAGTTCACGTGCATCCGGGTAACCTTGGTGATAGCGATCCAACTGGCGGCATCAGTGACCTAGACAGCAGCAGCCATCGTTGGCTGAACCCAGTTGCAACCATCACAATTGTTGTGAAGTAAGGGGGATGTATGAAATACAGAATCTTACTCGTAGCAGCTTCAGTCGGCTTACTCGCCGGTTGTCCAAGCGATGATGATAATGATGTGGTGAAGTCATACCGTTACACGATTAACGTTGCAAACTTGACCGCGAATCAACCAATGTCGCCACTTGCGATTTTGGCTCACAACGACAAATACAAACTGTTTGAAATTGGCAAAAGCTCTTCTGTTGAGCTTGAGCATCTTGCAGAAGGGGGCAGCAATGCCGAGCTGTTAGCGCTAAAGGATTCCAATGACTATGTCTACCAAACGTTGTCAGGTAATGGTTTAGTGCTTCCTGGTTCAAGTGATTCCGTAACCTTTACAGTTGACCCACACAAAGCGGGCTACGTTTCAGTCGCTTCCATGTTTGTGAACACCAACGATGCGTTTGTTGGGGAAACGGGTCTATCGCTTAAATCATTGGCGGTGGGAGAAAGCTACGAAATGAGCATGAACGTTTGGGATTCCGGCACGGAATTGAACGATGAACTTGCAGCCACCATTCCGGGACCTGCAGGCGGTGGTGAAGGCTTTAATGCTACTCGTAACGACACAAATGACGTAGTGGCGTTTCACGCGGGAGTGGTAAGTAAAGATGATGGTTTAGCCAATTCTGCGCTTTCTGCGAACCATCGCTTCCTGAATCCTGGAGCGAAACTCACTATCACCCGAGTCGAGTAATACAGGCTCCGATGGCGTCTCCTTTCCAAAGCGCTTGTAGCCGAGCGCTTTAATCCTCATGGCGTCATCGGAACCTTTTTTGAAAGAAATTCCGATTTGTTCCGGTCATGTGCAAAGTGAGGATTCTCAGACGCAGGGAAAGGACCATGGAACAGCAGGCAATCAATTTAGTCGCGAACATTTTGCTGGTAGAAGACGATGATGATTTGGCAGAACTGGTTCAAATGCATCTCAAGTTTCAAGGACACCAAGTGTTGCGGGTAACGAATGTCGCCGAAGCCAAAGCGCAATACCAACAACAACCTTTTGATTTACTCATTCTTGACCGAGGTTTGCCAGACGGTGACGGCTTAGATATCTGCCATTATTTACGTCAGCAACAAGATTGGAGCCCTGTGCTCATGCTGACCGCCAGAGATGGTGAGATGGATAAAGTGGATGGTTTGGAGGCGGGTGTGGATGACTACATTACCAAGCCGTTTAGCGTATTAGAATTTCAAGCTCGAGTACGCAATGTATTGCGACGGGTAAGTCAAACCGTTGAAGTACAAGTTGAAAGAAGTGAACTTGAAGATAGCATGGATTTTGGTCCATTAAGAATTATTCCAGAATTGCATCAGGTATCCCTAAATGACAAGGATGTCACTCTTACCGCGACAGAGTTTACCTTGCTGCAATTCCTCGCGACACGCCCGGGTAGAGTCTACAGTAAAGATGAATTGCTCGACCATGTGTGGAATACCAGCCATTCCGGTTATCATCATACGGTGTGTAGCACCATCAATCGCCTACGTAGCAAGTTGTCTTTGTCTGACTCTGATCATCATTTTATCCAGACGGTATGGGGCGTGGGGTACAAGTTTCAACCACGACAGTAGCTTTACTACCCGAGTAATGACTGATTAAGGAGGCGCTAGGATGAGCTTCAAATCTCGCTTAGTGGTGTTCACGAGCCTATGGTTTTGTTTAGCAGCAGCCGTTATTGCATTAACGTACAATTGGCAAAAAGAGACCATTGAATTACGCACTAAACAGAGTCTGCACAAAGAGCTGGCAAGCCACATGCGTGATGATAATCCGTTGATGATAGGTACGGATTACAACCCGAAAGCGCTTAAATCCATCTTTCATACCCTTATGTTGATTGGTCCGGATTTCGAAATTTACTTTCTTGATAGCCAAGGCAACATCACTACCCATGCAGCACCAGAAGGTGCAGAGATCATGGGTAAGGTAGATCTTAACCCAATTAAACGATTCTTGAATGACGAGCCATTCCCCATCTTAGGCGAAGATCCTCGTAATCGTGGCGAGCACAAAGTGTTTTCCGTAGCAGCGATTGAGGAACTCGGCTCAACCGTGGGTTATCTCTATGTAGTCATTGGCAGTACCAGACATGATGCGATTGCCAACGCCCAAGTAGACACACCTTATATCGCGCTCGCTGGGTTAGTTTTAGTGTCTATTTTAGGCTTTGCATTAGGTGCTTATGTGTTAGTGAAACGCAGTTTATTGAACCCGATTGAGCGTGTGACCAATCAGCTTCAACAACAAGCAGAACATGATTTCCGCCTGCAACCCGATTTTACGCGCCAAGTTCCGGAATTAGTACCGATAGCAAATTCCTATCAGATGATGGCGAAGCATATCCAGCAACAGTTTTTGCAGTTGGAGTATCAATCGTCTCATCGTCGTCAAAGCTTATTGCAGCTTAGTCATGATTTAAAAACACCGTTATCGAGCGTTCTTGGCTATTTGGAAACGTGGCGTTTGCAGCATCCTGAATCCGACCCTTTGATTGACGTCGCTTTCAGAAACTGTGAGAAGCTGTCTACGCAATTGCACTCTTTGTTGGACGTAGCTCGAAAAGAAGCGCCCATGCCGAATTACGAGTATCGACCAGTGGATCTTGGAGCCTTGATGGCAGAGTGCGCCGAGACGATGCAAAGCCAGTTTGCTCGAAAAGAAGTGCTGCTGAAAATAGACGTCGATAACGAAATTCAAACTGTGGGTGATAAAGGCCTTTTAGAGCGGTTGGTGCTTAACTTGCTTGAAAATGCGCTGCGCCACAGTCCAATGCGTTCAGAAGTACATTGTCATGCTCATTTGAGTGACGATAAATCAAGAATTCATTTTGCCTTTATTAACCATATTGAAGAAGAAGCACAGGGAGGCTCGCTAGGTATTGGGACCAAGATTGTACAGTCGATACTCATGTTGCATCACAGTTATCTAGAGACCAGCAGCACACCATCTCAATATCAACAAAAGTTCACATTACGAGCCGTTTAATCTATCTATACCCAAGCCATTCTCGCTGAATGAAGTGTCTCGAGATTACTTGGGTATAGCTACCGCCACCTTCCTCTTGCTTACTTTCCCTTTCTGTTCATCGAACAAATCTACTGTTTAAATAGAATTTTTCGCTTAATAATTCGTCATGATTGTTATTTCAACAAACGAATGATAGCGCTGATGAATTAAATTTATTCTGTTACATATTTAACGTGCTAGAACTTGATATTAACCTTGCTATCTAATTTGTTTCGTAAATATTACAACTCACGCTTTTTTATGATTTTTACATTATAAAATTAATTTCTATTTATATTAGAGTTAGGTGTTTTAGTGAATATTGTAATATGCGTTTAGTTGTTTATTTTTATCGTAAAGAACTGTTGCTTATATCATCAAATGAAATGAAAAAATGGAACTAAAGTCACTTAATTGCCGCCGAAAAATCTAAACAGGGAATCTATTTGGTAATAATGTTTAAGTAACAGTTAGTTACGGATTCATAATTAATAATATGGCTAAACTTCCGACAAGGATCGAAAAGATGAGCGACAAGGAATCTATTAAGACTAATCGCAGCCGCCGCAATTTTTTAAAAGGTGCAACTGGTGCAGTTGTGGCTGGCGTCAGTGCTTCGGCGTTTTCTGGTGCTGTTCAAGCAAAGGAACAGAATATCGATTGGAGCAGACTAGGTAAAAGAAATGAAAGACGCCTCTGGCGTAAAGTTCGAAAGCAGTTCGTTTTGGATAAGCGAACGACTTATATGAACATCGGTACTACGGGCTCAATGCCAAGACATGTTCTTGAAGGGTATGAGGATAACAACAAACTGGTTGCGAAATACCCGTGGGACATGAAGAATAAATTTGGTTCATGGCCTTATGTGTCTGAAATGGTGACGCAAGTTGCACCGGGCTTTGGTGCAAATGCGGATGAAATCATCTTGAGTCGTAACACTACTGATGGTCTATGCTCTATCATCAACGGTCTTCACTTCGAGCCGGGCGATGTGATCTTAACCACTCATCACGAACACGTTGCGGCGACGTCCCCTATGAACGTTGCCAAGCATCGATTTGGTGTGGATGTCGTAGAGATTCAACTTCCTGTCTTCACAGGTACAGAAGATGTGACAGAAGAAGACTATATTCAAGCGTTCAGCGATGCGATTCAAGCACATCAAAATGTTCGGTTAATCGTGTTCTCTCATATCACCTACAAAACTGGCACAACACTTCCAGCGAAAGCCATTTGTTCTTTGGCTAAGCAACATCGAATCCCGACCTTAGTTGACGGTGCGCACACTGTGGGTATGTTCGATCTTGATTTCCATGACATGGACTGTGATTTCTATGCAGGTTCTGGTCATAAATGGCAGTGTGGTCCGGGCGCTACGGGTATCTTATATGTACGTGACAACGGTAAACGCTTAAATGAGTACTGGAGCGATCGTGAAAACCCATTGTGGTTGATTAACTCTTCTTTATCTCATGCAGATTACCTAGGTAAGCAGTTACAAATGCAGTACATTGGTAATGACAACTACCCAGCAAAACAAGCACTTGCTGACAGCTGTAAGATGTGGGATGAAATTGGTCGCGATCGAATTCAAGAACGCATCTTGGAGTTAAGTGAGTTATGTAAGGTGCTGCTTAGCGAAGCGTTACCTGAAGCGCAAATGTACTCGCCAAACGTTGAGGGCTTAACTAGCGGTCTGACTACGTTTAACCCGTTTTTTGATGTAACAGATGAAGAACGACTAACGCAGTTCCGTGATCGTCTTCGTGAAGATTATGGTTACATCATTCGTACAACAAGCTTCAAGTTGTACAAGGATGATTCGTACGAAACACATGCGTTGCGCATTTCGACTCATTTATTCCATGATGAGAGAGATGTTGAAGGTCTGGTTGAAGCCATTGCGGATCTTTATTACTCGTTCTAATGTTGTTTATCGTCAAAGCGCCCATGTTTGGGCGCTTTGTTAAAGAGAGGGATATTCACCATGTCAGTGAAATTAATCAAACGAACCATGACGGCAATGGCTGTTGGTATGACGTCACTACTCTCTGCTTCAGTGTTTGCTGGTGATTTACAAGACATCAAAGACAGCGGCGTTTTGCGTCATATCGGTGTGCCATACGCGAACTTTGTTTCTTACATCGACCAAGGTGAAGTGCAGACTTTGACAGGGCTGGATGTGGATATTATTAAAGGGTTTGCTCAGTCTCTTGGCGTCCGATATGAATACGTACCAGCGCAATGGAACAATGTGGTAGGCAAACTGACAGGTCAACAAGTTGAGTACAAAGACGCTCAGCTTCAGGTTGGCAAAACGATGCCCATTGAAGGTGATCTGATTGCTAACGGAGTCACTATTCTTGATTGGCGAACTCATGTCGTCGATTTTTCTGATGATTACTTCCCATCTGCGGTTTGGTTAGTCGCACGCACAGATTCCACCCTTACTCCAATCAAACCGACAGGTTCCATTGAGAACGATATCTCGATGGTGAAATCGCTTATCAAAGGTCGTGAAGTTCTCGCGATGGAGCACTCGTGTCTAGACCCGAACCTTTACAATCTGTATGACACGGGAGCAAAAGTTATTTTGCCTGATGGGCAGCGTCGATTGAATGAGATGGTGCCAGCGATAATGAAGAATGATGCAGAAAGTACACTGCTTGATGTAGCAGATACACTGATTGCATTGGAAAAGTGGCCAGGAGAAATCAAAGTAATTGGTCCTGTGTCCGAAAATCAAAAAATGGCGGTTGCCTTCCGTAAGGACTCCCCTGAATTAAAAGCCGCATTTAATCAATATTTGAAGTCAATTAAAAAAGATGGGACGTACCAGAAGTTGGTCGAGAAATACTACCCGTCAATTTACTATTTTTATAATGACTACTTCTTAGAAGATAGTAAGAACGATATATGAGAAAGTCTGTAAAAAAGATATCAAGCCAGAAGATCATCACCGTCAGTGCTATTTTGGTGTCGCTCTATTTAGCGATGATTATTACTGTGACGAGTTTAGGTCAAAACAAATTAAAAGATTCTCAGCATCGTGAACTTGACCTAAAGGTAAAAAGCTACGCGGGTACTCTCGATAATTTATTCACGATAGCCAGCGAAGATGTCGACCACTTATCAACTGATAAAACGGTGCAGACCTTCTTTGCGAATCTTGCTTCAGGCATGTCGATGGAATATGGCTTAGGCGCTAGTTTGATCAACTTGAAGCGTAAGCTGCAAGAGAAAGCCAACGCGAAAACTGTCAACAACCAGATCATCTACACCAAGCTGACGTTAGTTGGTCTAGATGGTTCAACCATCGTCACTACGGGCGTTAAAACAGATCATCGCATCGATACGTCTCGATTGCTTAACGACCACGCTCATCCTGAGGAAGTCAGAGCGATACAAAATGATGGTAAGGTCCTCATTCAAGTCGTTAAGCAAGTGATGTTTTCTGGCAAGCCTGTTGGCTTTTTGATTGCTGATATCAACAAAGAAGTGGTGATTTCCCAACTGACGAATCAAGAACATGAAGGCAGCTATAGCCGGATGGTGTTAAAGATCAACGATGTGGAAATGGAAGTTTGGGATTCTATTAGTCGTAAGCTGGAACAAGAAAACATCACGGCTCCAGAAGCACTTGCCAAAGAGCTAAAGCAAAAAATCTATTTTGAAGTACCCATTGAACATCATCACTTTAAGTTGATGGCGTGGTTTGAATCACTCAGTGAGCGAGATATTTATACTTCACGCATGTTCATTAATGGTTTAAGTGTACTTGCCATCATGATTGTGGTTGGGTTGCTTTATGCATTCACGCTAAACAACACTCGCGTAGAGCTGAAAATAAAATTGGAAGAGGAGAAGAAGCGTAAAGACTTTCTTTCTCAACAGAACCAGCGCCTGACCAGTGAAATCGAGCGCCGTAAATCGTCAGAGATGGAGTTAGCTTATCAAGCGAAACATGACTCCTTGACCGGATTACCAAACCGAGTTTATGGCTCCGAGCGTCTCGACTTAGAGCTTTCGCGTGCAGAACGCATCGGTTCGAATGTGTTGGTGATGTTCATCGACCTTGATCACTTCAAGCAGATTAATGATTCCATGGGACATTTCGTTGGTGATGAAGTATTAAAACTCGCAGCGGAAAGATTGCACAACGCAGTTCGAAAAACAGACTTATTGGCTCGGATTGGCGGTGATGAGTTTTTGTTAGTGATTCCAGACTTGCACAATGCGGACAGCGCAAAACGATTTGCGACAACGGTTCTATCTGTGTTTAACGAGCCGTTTGTATGGCAAAACCACGAGTTTTTCCTCTCGGCGAGTGTCGGAATGTCAGTCTTCCCAGAAGATGGTGATAACGCCGAGCAGTTGTTGGCGTGCGCGGATATGGCCATGTATCGAGTTAAGCAGGATGGACGTAACGCTTTCTGTTTTTACGATCACAACATGAACCAAGATTTGCAGCGCTTCTTAGAGTTGGAAACTCGCTTGCGTAATGCCATTTCACAAGACTTATTAGAGCTTTACTATCAACCTATTATTGATTTAGAAAGCGGGGCGATTGTCGGCGCTGAAGCTCTAATGCGTTGGAATGACGACAAGTTTGGGTTTGTGAACCCAGAAGAGTTTATTTCGATTGCAGAAAAGAACGGCTTGATTCATCAACTTGGTGATTTCGCTATTCGTCAAGCATGCCACCAAGCGGCGAAGTGGCAGAAAGATTCACCCTTGTTTGTATCAGTAAACTTTTCTAGTGTGCAGTTTAGATACTGTGATCGCCTCTTTGAGCAAATCAAGCTTCACCTTGAGGAGTCGGGGCTGTCGCCAGAATTGTTTGATGTTGAAGTTACTGAAAGTCTTTTATTCAACCACAGCAATGAACTGATGAGCATGTTAGATAACTTACGTGCGATGGGGGCGAAGCTAACGATTGATGACTTTGGTACCGGTTACTCAGCATTGAGTTACTTACAGAAATTCCCATTTGACCGACTTAAAATTGATCGCAGTTTCTTACAGAACATGTTTGAGAATGAATCGGATCGTGAGCTTGTGAACGTTATTATTGCAATGGCGAAAGCGCTTAACCTTAAGATCGTCGCAGAAGGTATTGAAGAGCAGCGTCACGTTGATTACTTGAAAAACCTAAACTGTGAGTTCGGACAAGGTTTCCACTATAGCCGACCATTGCCAGCGAAGGAGTTTGAAGCGCTTTTAACAACGCCAACTTGGCTATAACTCCTTTCAATACAACCTCATAGAAAAGCATTAGTTGGATTCGTGCCTAGAATTCATTAATGCTTTTCCACCTTGAGGGATAATCGTTTTTCCTTCCTTGAATTACACTACACTTAATTGAGAAGTAATTGCCTGTGACCCCCGTCACATAAAGGCTCAACCTAATTCTAATCGAGTGAAAACTCGACAAAATAAACAGGAAGGAATTGCGAATGTCTTCTGCATTTTACCAACAGATTGAACAGCAAATTGAAGAAGTGAAGGCGGAAGGTCTTTACAAAGCAGAGCGTATCATTACGTCTCAACAGCAAGCGGCTGTTAAAATCTCTACTGGTGAAGAAGTACTAAACTTCTGTGCAAACAACTACCTTGGTCTTGCTAACCACCCAGCGCTTATCGAAGCGGGCAAAGCAGGCATGGACGAGCACGGTTTTGGTATGGCTTCAGTACGTTTCATCTGTGGTACTCAAGACATCCACAAAGAGCTTGAGCAGAAGCTTTCTAAGTTCCTAGGTAAAGAAGACACGATTCTTTACACATCATGTTTTGATGCAAATGCGGGTCTATTTGAAACTATCCTAGGTAAAGAAGATGCGATCATCTCTGACGCTCTAAACCACGCGTCAATCATTGATGGTGTTCGTCTATGTAAAGCGATGCGTTTCCGCTACTCAAACAACAACATGGAAGAACTAGAGCAACAATTGATCGCTGCAAAAGAAGCGGGTGCTCGCCACATTCTTATCGTAACTGACGGTGTGTTCTCAATGGACGGCGTAGTGGCTAACCTTCCAGCTATCTGTGACCTAGCAGATAAGTACGGCGCATTAACTATGGTTGATGATTCTCACGCTGTTGGCTTTATGGGTAAAACAGGTGCAGGTACGCACGAACACCATAACGTAGTGGACCGTATCGATATCATCACCGGTACGCTAGGTAAAGCAATGGGCGGCGCTTCAGGCGGTTATACATCTGGTAAAGCTGAAGTGATTGACTGGTTACGTCAGCGCTCTCGCCCATACCTATTCTCTAACTCTGTTGCACCAGCAATCGTAAACGCTTCTATCCGCGTTCTGGATCTACTAGAAGAGAGCGGTGACCTACGTGAGCGTCTATGGGAAAACGCAGCACACTTCCGTGCTCGTATGGAAGACGCAGGCTTCACTATGGGTGGTGCTGACCACGCGATCATTCCAATTATGTTAGGTGATGCAAAAGTAGCAGCAGAATTTGCTGAGCGCGCACTAGAGAAAGGCATCTATGTAATTGGCTTCTCATTCCCTGTAGTACCAAAAGGTCAAGCGCGTATCCGTACTCAAATGTCTGCAGCACACTCTCGTGAGCAGCTAGACCGAGCAATCGATGCGTTTATCCAAGTTGGTAAAGATATGGGCATCATCTAAGTCTGAGAGACTAAAAGGTTACAAAGGCTTTCCCAACTCTCTTGAGTCGGCTCATGGGTAAAGCCTTTACCTCTTCTTTAATGACGGTAGATGAAAGAATTTTTTGTCACGCATAGAGCGGGGCAATATTGGGTGAATATTATGAAAATCAAAGCACTATCAAAGCTAAAGCCTGAAGAAGGCATCTGGATGACTGAGGTTGAAAAACCGGAAGTTGGCCACAACGACATTCTGATCAAAATTAAGAAAACCGCTATCTGTGGCACTGACGTACACATTTACAACTGGGACGAATGGTCGCAAAAGACAATTCCAGTTCCTATGGTTGTAGGTCACGAATACGTGGGTGAAGTGGTTGCGATTGGTCAGGAAGTTCGTGGCTTTGAAATCGGCGACCGCGTTTCTGGTGAGGGTCATATCACGTGTGGTCATTGTCGTAACTGTCGCGGTGGTCGTACTCACCTGTGTCGCAACACGATCGGTGTTGGTGTAAACCGTGAAGGCGCATTCGCAGAATATTTAGTGATCCCAGCGTTTAACGCGTTCAAAATCCCAGAAGGCATCTCTGACGATCTAGCATCAATCTTTGACCCGTTTGGTAATGCTGTACATACCGCGCTTTCTTTTGACCTCGTCGGTGAAGACGTGCTGATCACAGGTGCTGGTCCAATCGGCATCATGGCAGCTGCGGTAGCGAAACACGTTGGTGCTCGCCATGTTGTTATCACAGACGTAAACGAATACCGCCTAGAGCTTGCTCGTAAGATGGGCGTAACTCGCGCAGTAAACGTGGCTGAAGAGAAGCTAGAAGACGTAATGTCCGAGCTAGGCATGACAGAAGGCTTCGACGTAGGTCTAGAAATGTCTGGTAACCCATCAGCATTTAACTCCATGCTAACGACGATGAACCACGGTGGTCGCATTGCACTTCTAGGTATTCCACCATCAGACATGGGTATCGATTGGAACCAAGTTATCTTCAAAGGTTTGGTGATCAAAGGTATCTACGGTCGTGAAATGTTCGAAACATGGTACAAGATGGCTTCATTAATCCAATTTGGTTTGGATCTATCACCAATCATCACGCACCACTACAAGATTGATGATTTCCAAGAAGGCTTCGACGTAATGCGTAGCGGTATGTCAGGCAAGGTTATTCTTGATTGGGAATAGAGCAAAGCTGGTAAAATAGTTCCTAGGTTCTCTTAGGAGAATTTTACTTCCGCCACTCTGGTACCAGTTAAAAACTCCGAAAAACTACAGTGTTTTTCGGAGTTTTTTGTAAGAGAGTAATATTTATCACCTCATGAACTCTTTTTAACACCTTCCATACTTTTTCTGACTTACCTCTTTTAACCGCTCTACATCAATCTTCGTGATTCTTCTTTTTTCTGAATTTTCTAACTATTTAACTGAATTACTGATTTAGAACTCTTTGATTTTATCGGGCTACCACAGAGTTACTCTTATATTGTCACAAATGGTCAGCGAGCAGGAGAACTATAATAGTCATAATAGCATCTCAATAAACTCCAATTACCTTTTATTAAAGCTATCGTTCAATATACATGACTCTATGATGGTATAAGTTATGTTTATGATGGTATGAGTTAACGTTATTTCCACTAATGAATCTTATTGTATATAGTCGAGGTTGCTATACCGAAATGACTATTTTTCTCAAAGCAGAGTTTAATATTTCTACATCTATTAATGATTTTAAAGGATTGCATAATGTTTATTAGGTTCGCTTTGGTAATTTTAACAATGAACATTTTGAATCTTAGAGACTGCTGGTGCGTATGGAGTTCTTGGTGGCATGCTCATGGAACTAAAGGAGGAGCACTAAATCAAGATAGTGAGCCAAAAGATTCGGCCCCCAAGTTTTCTATTATTGCTAAAAATGGTTGACAAATCATGGCTGGAAAATATGAAATTATTTGAATTTTTGAATAAATTAGATTCTGAAAATATTAAATATGAAATTGATTATAAGTGCTCATCATGGATATCAGTGAAAATCATAATGAGAGATAAATATTGGCTAGTGAGCTTTGATGAGTCTGGTTTTTTAGATTTGGAAGTTTATAAAGTAGAATGCGAATCTAGAAGTGAAAATATTCAAGAAATATTCCAATTATTTAATGCGGCAAGAAAACTATGCATAGATTTTTATGAAAAAAATGGCATAGACTTTAATTATCCATTTGTTTTTAAAAATAAAGAAGGAATAACTAGGGAAATTGAAAGGATATTTCCTGATTTTGGTCGATATGGAGTTATTGTAACATCAAATAATAATGGTGAGAATGCTATTTGAGATGCTGAAAGTTTAGGTTGCTATCAAGTTTTTCATCTTGATGTTAATCAAGGTTCACTCTACGCAGAAAAGACTTTGTTAGAATATCTTAGCGAAATAGAGTGGAATGGAAATGGATCTTATCCATTGACTATAAATAAACCTAATTAAAAAAGTTGCGACAATCGATCTGTTGTCCTTTCCAATTGTCGTAAACTTATGTCTAGATATCGCTATAAAACAATAAGCTAGAAGAAATAGAATAGATCTATGCACAATGATTGTTCTCTGACCCCATAGAGTTGGTTGCAGAGCAGGCGAGATTTACCTCTATGCTTATGTGAATGGTGATCCGCTAGGGTATGTGGACCCGGATGGTCAACAAAGTATCCCAATACCATGCGTACCAGATAGATCTTTAGAGAATTACTATCCCAAAGAAGTAACTGATGGTATTGAAAAAATTGAAAGAGAGTCCAATAGAAAGTATGTGATATGGCTAGTACCATCTTTCCTCCCTCAAAATTTTTATGTGTGATTGTTGATGTATACAACAGGTTTGTCAAAGGAGTTTTGTGTGAGAAGTAAACTGAAAAAAATTACTATAATAATGCTTATGGCTATATTCATATTTTTATCTCTATATATATCTTTTCACTTAACTCTGGTTGGAATTAACCCACGTGAAGTAAAAGATTTTGAGATCTTTGATGTGCACTGTGAGCCAACACTCAGGCTTGCTAATGGTACAGAATCAAATAGTGTATGTAAGTTTAAGGGAAACATAAATGGTAAAAAAATATCAGGATATGCACTTTCTTACTGTGAGATAAATAAAGATAAAATGCTCTTGAATGAAAGTAGAAGCATATTAAATCATAAGGTAATATATACACTAACGTGTAGCTAATTGAACCTTGGGCAACTTTTGTTGTTAAAGTGGATAGAGCTAAATCAACCAAGCGTGGTGACTTTTCGAGTGGGTAGGTCTAATTTGGTTATCGAATCTATTTACCTGACCTGCGTTGTTAGCTTAACCTATATGCTAATAATTATGTTTACGTAAAAATAAAAATAACAGAAGATACCCCGAGCCTCTACTCCTAAAATCAATGGTACTAAATCAAAAAGTTATGACAATTGACTTTTACCCCCACCATTTGTGAAAGTCTCATACCTAAACATCTTTACGAAACAACAAACTGGAAGAAGCACAACAAAGCGATGAACAACGATTGCTCCATGACTTTTTGAACTGATTTTCTCTATTCCATGATAGCCATGTTAGTCTTTATAGCCTCATTATTTAAATTATCTGAAAGGTTTAGTTAGATCTAAAGGATACTGAGGTTTAGGTAATATTGTTATGAATTCCGTTACAAATTTCAATGACGGTCTATGTGTTGAAAGTCCCCTTTGCACAGAATTTAAAAATAGATGGATTGGAAG